>JAQXBT010000013.1 GCA_029252265.1 Flavobacteriaceae bacterium
GGTTTAATTTAATTTGTGTGTGCGAGGCTTCAAAAATAGTTTTAGCAAAATCATACCAGCTAGCCACCCCTTCGTTGCTGTAATGATAAAGTCCAAAATTAGTGTTTTTAGAACTTATAATTTTTAATATGACGTCTGCTAAATCGCCTGCATAAGTTGGTGTTCCTATTTGATCTGATACCACACTAATTTCATCACGTGTCTCCGCCAATTTTAGCATCGTTTTCATAAAATTAGCACCATGCTCGGAATATAACCAAGACGTTCTAAGTATAAAATACGTTTCTAATGTTTGTTTAATTTCAATCTCCCCTTGAAGCTTTGACGCTCCATATACACTTATGGGTTTGGCGACATCTGTTTCGGTATAAGGTTCTTTTTTTTCACCATCAAACACAAAATCGGTCGAAATCTGAATTAAAATTGCGTCAAATTCGCTGCAAGCTATAGCTAAGTTTTTTGCGCCGTTTGCATTGATTTCAAAGGCTTTTTCGACGTCTGACTCTGCTTTGTCAACAGCGGTATAAGCCGCACAGTTAATGCAGTAATCAATCTTTTTATTGGATTTAAAAAATGTGTTTACCTGATTTAAATCACAAATATCTAATTCTTTGTAATCTGTATAAATAAAATCTAAATCTTCATACTGCTTTGCAAGGTCTTTAATGCAACTTGCTAACTGTCCATTACTTCCGGTCACCAATACATTCCTCATATAGATCTGTTTGAAAGTGTTGGCAATACTAAGTCTTTCTCTGAAACAATAAACTCATTGGCTGGTAGCCTCCAGTCGATCGCCAAGGATGGATCATCATACCGAAGCCCTTGTTCTGACTCCTTGTTATAAAAAT
The DNA here is from genome assembly GCA_029252265.1 of Flavobacteriaceae bacterium. GTDB lineage: Bacteria > Bacteroidota > Bacteroidia > Flavobacteriales > Flavobacteriaceae > Hel1-33-131. Next base: position 852 of record JAQXBT010000013.1, read on the forward strand.
TATCACATTTGTAAGAAAAGATTGCGGTTTCGCTAAGGACTATAAACCCATGTGCAAATCCTCGTGGGACAAAAAGTTGTCTTTTGTTGTCTTCCGATAATTCAATTGAAAAATGCTTAGAAAATGTCGGAGACTCTTTTCTCATATCGACGACCACGTCTAAGACCGTTCCTATGACGGCCCGCACCAGTTTAGCCTGAGCATATGCCCCTGTTTGAAAATGTAACCCTCTCAAAACACCTTTGGAAGAAAAGGATTCGTTGTCTTGAACAAAATCAACAGTCTTTCCAATTAATTCATTAAACTTGCTTTGATTGAAACTTTCGAAAAAGTAGCCTCTAGGATCTTTAAACACGTTGGATTCTATAATAAAACACCCTTTAAGTTTTGTTTCTTTGGCTGTCATTTTATTTATTTAATAGTTGCATTAAATTTTGACCGTATCCGCTTTTTAATAAGGGCTCCACTAATGCTTTCAGTTGGGTCTCGTTAATGAAGCCCATTTCAAAAGCAACCCCTTCAATAGCGCCTACTTTTAATCCTTGACGTTGCTCTATGACTTCCACAAATTGCGAAGCTTGCATTAACGATTGAAAGGTCCCCGTATCCAACCATGCGGTTCCTCGGTCTAAAATACTGACACTAAGGTTGCCTTGTTTGAGGTATTCTTTATTAACATCGGTTATTTCTAACTCGCCTCTGTGACTCGGTTTGATGTTTTTCGCAATTTCGACGACCGTATTATCATAAAAGTAAATCCCTGGAACGGCATAATTCGATTTTGGGTGTTCTGGTTTTTCTTCAATAGATATCGCTTTGCCATCTTCATTAAATTCAACAACTCCATAACGTTCTGGGTCATTAACTCTATACGCATAAATAATGCCGCCTTCGGGGTTATTGTTAGCCTGCAAAAGTTTTTCTAAACCTGTCCCATAAAAAATATTATCTCCTAAAATTAGAGCGACCTTATCATTTCCAATAAACTCTTCGCCAATTAAAAAGGCCTCTGCTAAACCATTTGGATGTTCTTGTACGGCATATTCAAATGAACAACCGTATTTTTTACCATCTCCAAGTAAGTTTTGAAATAATGGCAAATCTTTGGGGGTTGAAATAATTAAGACCTCATTGATCCCAGCATACATTAATGTAGACAACGGATAATAGATCATTGGCTTATCGTAAATAGGCATGAGTTGCTTACTTACAGACAGTGTTAAAGGGTGAAGTCGTGTTCCAGATCCCCCTGCAAGAATTATTCCTTTCATTTAACCTTTATTATATTGGTTATTATAATAGAACTGATACGCTCCGCTCGTCACATTTTTTAGCCAAACATCATTATTTAAATACCAGTCGATGGTAATAGCCAAACCTTCTTCAAAAGTAACGGTGGGCTCCCAACCTAATTCATTTTTTATCTTTGAAGCGTCAATAGCATAACGCAAATCATGCCCTGGACGGTCTTTTACGTAGCTAATTAGTTTTTCTGAATCGCCTTTCGGTCGACCGAGTTTTGCGTCCATTTGTTGACACAACACCCTTACTAAATCTATATTTTTCCACTCGTTGAATCCACCGATATTGTAGGTTTCTTTATTTTTTCCTTTGTGAAACACTAAGTCAATAGCTATTGCATGGTCTTTGACATATAACCAATCCCTTGTGTAATCGCCGTTTCCATAGACTGGAAGTGGCTCATTGTTTATAATATTATTAATAAATAGCGGGATTAATTTCTCTGGAAATTGATTCTGCCCATAATTATTGGAGCAGTTTGTAATTACGTAGGGCATGTTGTATGTTTCTCCGTAAGATCTTACAATGTGATCTGAACTCGCTTTTGAAGCCGAATAAGGCGAGTTTGGGTCATAGGGAGTCGTTTCCGTAAACAGTCCAGTTTGTCCTAATGTTCCGTAAACTTCATCGGTGCTTACATGATAAAATAATTTGTCCTGAAAATCACCTTGCCAAGTGTTTCTAAAGGCGTTTAACAGAATCGTCGTCCCAAGAATATTTGTTTTAATAAACGCTAAAGGATCTTTGATGGACCGATCGACGTGAGACTCGGCCGCTAAATGGATAACGCTGTCAAACTTGTGTTTTTCAAACAGCTCGTTTATGAAGCTCTCGTCCGTAATATCCCCTTTAATGAAGGTGTAGTTTGACTTGGATTCAATCGTTTTTAAGTTCTCTAAATTGCCCGCATAGGTTAATGCGTCTAAATTATAAACGTGATACTGTGGATACTTTTCTACAAATAAGGTTAGGACATGCGAGCCTATAAAGCCAGCTGCCCCCGTTATTAAAATAGTCATACAGTCGTTTTATATTTTTCTAAAAATTTAAAAAATTCAAGTCCCAATAAAACAATGTAGGCAAGTAAAAACAAGACGATGGTATAATATAACTTAATATTAAGTTGTTTTCCAAAAAGGGTCTTGGTATTGCTCGCAAACCCGGAGTCTTGCTTATTAGAAATGGTTTCAATGATAAATTGCTTATCCAGTAATTCTCTTTCTATTTCTACCAATTCACTCCTCAACACCAAATCACTTTGGTATAAATCGTATTCTTTGGTTTTATCGGTTTCGCCTGAGCCTTCAAAAGTGATGCCAATTTCAGAAGCTTTATCCGAACTCAGTCCTTGTTCTAAAACGCGTTTGTAAGTGCTTTGAAGCGAATCTGATTTAACCAGTGCTAATTCCAAACCTTCCTTGGTTTTGTTGAGACCTGCAATGTCTTTGTTCTGCTCGTTTATAAAAAAAGGATTGGAGTTAATGGACTCAACAATACTTTCAAAAACAGATTTAAAACTATTTCTTTGAGTCGAATTGATCTTTACTTGCTGATATTTGTGCGTGTAGTCTTCATTGTTTTGCAAGAAGTCTTCATACTCAATTTTGGTTGCAGCCAAGGAATCTAGTTTTTTAACGTAATCGTTAAACGCCAAAAGTTTGTCGTTTTCACTCACCACTGGTTCTACTTGAAATGATATAATCGATTCAGCCTTCTCTTCCTCTAAATTTAAAACTGATCCTAGAGTTTGAAAATCCCCTTGTCTTACCAAATCGTTGTAGTAACTTACGGAGTTATATAGGTTTTCTCCTGTTGGATAATTTTGCACAACGGTCACCGAAGACTCATATTTAGGTGCTGCCGATTTACTGTTTAACACCCCATAGACAAATCCCAAAATCGCCGCTAATGCAAGAATAATAAGTCTTTTTTTTACGAAAAAAACGAGCCATACAAATGCTAAGAAAATGCTCTTAAAAATGTTATATATAAAGTTAAAAAAACGATCAAAGGCATTTCCAATAAGCTTAAAAAGTTGTCCTAAATCAACTTCTTCTGAAGTGTTGGGTGTATTTGAATTTGTACTCATAATCTACTAATTAAAAATCTGTTGTAAAATTTGTTTGGTAATTAAATACGTTGGTTTGACTCCACTTGATCCAAGCCCCCCAGAAGCCAATGTACTCCCTGTTTCGAGAGGGTTATCACTCGCATAATAAGCGTACCGTACTTTGACATTCGGGTTAATACTGTGTCTTACCTTAGAGGCTGCTTGTATCGCTTTTTGATAATGAGCGCCCTCCATCTCCAGCCCAATAACATTCCAGGTGGAGTCGTGGAAAAACTTTAAAAGATCTTTATTTTGAAGAGATGTGCCCAAAACAGTCACCATCGTGCCTTCAAATGCTCTTAAATCTTTGGTATCAAAATCTTTAAGAGTTAACTCATTTTTAAAAGGATAATTATCTGCGGTGCCTTCAAAGATATGAGCCGAGGGTATCATAATATCTCCTTTTGATCCTTCTAAAATCCCTGCCTTACCCATGATAGAAATAGAATCTACGTTAAGGTGAATATTCCTATCAGCGGTTTTAAAAGGCTTTAACAGTTCATCAATCGTTTCATAGGCTTGCTCCCCAAAGGCGTAGTCCATTACAATAATAACGGGCGCATCTTTTGTGCTATCTAACTTGAATGATGTGTTTGAAAAATCGACCTTTGATGTATCAAATATTTGAACATCTATATTGGTGCCTGAAGAGTCTTTTATGTCAATCATACCTTCTTGCAACGCTAATTGTTTCGTTTTGTTGCGAAGAGCTTGGTTTTCTTCTTTACTCAATTGCTCATACACCGTAAAAATATCATGTTTAGAACATAACGTTTTAAGGGCTTTGGGCGCATGAAGCGTATTCATTACACTGTGTAAGTTTGCCGAAATAATATGGATTGGACGATTGAGTAATTGGTGTTTCTGAAGCGTTTCTTTAATGGTGTTCGCCCAGACCTCTCCATGAATATGGTGTCCCAACCGCTCTCTAAGAACGGGACTAAAACTAATCGTTCTTTTAGAATTATCAACAATCTCTTCAATCGCACGCTTTCCGAGCCAATAAATGAGGTGTAAAAAATGGTCTGGTTGAGAAGGTGTCGAAAATTGATCGTAGACCTCTAAAATTTCTTCAAACGTTCGGCCTAAGATATTTCCGGTATGAGTAATGGCTAACTCACGTTCTTTTTGATTTAGTTTTTTCTTTGAAAGCACTGCCGTTTCCAGTTTAACCCAGTCTCTTGTGGTGGTTCCTTTGTCATCGATCACAACACGTTTTGCAATTTTATGAGACTCAATAAACATAAATGTTAGATGCGTCAAGATATCATAAATCTCCGAACGTCCACGAGTGATCTCTATGTTCATTTGTTCAAAGTCGATACGGTAACAATCTCGTCGCCTTTTAGAAGGGATAATTACTTCAAAATGAGAATTACCAAATCCTTCAGCACTCGTTAAGTTGATTAAAATGCACTCTTCGATGCCCAGGGGCAGTCGGTCAACAACATAAAGCAACCCTTCTAATTCTGTCTTATCGCCTGCAATAGACCCATAGATTTCAGGTTGTAATTGAAGTAATGCTTGACGCAACGTTTCTCCAGAGACCCCCATTGGCTTATAGAACCCTCTGTTAAATAAGTGACGCATGGTCAAATACATGCGCTCAATCGCATGAGAGCTTTCTTGAGCCCTGGTGCGTATGATATTTTTAGTTTGATTTTGTTTCATTGGTCGTACAAATATAAGCTAAATAGTCTGATTATTTTTAATCAGGGTGTCCGCTATTTTTCGATCGTTAGATAATCGCGGTGTTTTGTTCTGCCCGCCTAGTTTACCAATCGTCTTCATATAATTTTGAAAACCGTCTTTTTTAACCTGAGTGATTTTTAAAGGTTTTAAAACTTTTCCTTGAATCAGATCCAGATAATAACTATTTTGAAGCTGCAACGCTTGATCGATTTTAAGCTCAAAATTCTCAATATCTGATGGCGGGTTTTCAAACTCAACAAACCATTCGTGAAAGGGAAGCCCTTCTGATGGCGCGATCTGAGGTGCCACCGTAAATTCACTCACACTGATGTCCGTCGATTTCAGAGCGCTTAAAAGCGATTGCTCAACTTCCTTTGCAATTACATGTTCTCCAAAAGCAGAAATAAAATGTTTAATGCGACCACTAACAATCACCTTAAATGGCGCTAAGGAGGTAAACTGAATTGTATCCCCAATATTATAAGCCCAAAGACCCGCATTTGTTGAGATAATCATCACATAATTAACCCCTATCTTGACGTCTTTTAATGTCAACCGTTTGGGTATTGGATCAAAAAAAGTGTCTGCAACGATAAACTCATAAAACATTCCAGAGTCTAACTGAAGAAGCATTCCTTGGTCATTTTGTTGATCTTGAAATGCAAAAAAGCCTTCGCTGGCAGGGTAAAGCTCTACACTGTCCACTTTTCGACCTATTAAGGTTTCAAATTTGGATCGGTAGGGTTCATAATTAACGCCTCCAAAAATAAAAAGACTGAGATTTTTGAAAATATCTCCTACTTTTTGACCCTTTTCATCAATTAGTTTCTCAAAATACATTTGAACCCAAGAAGGAATACCTGCAATTACAGACATGTCTTCACCAACGGTTTCTTGAACAATCGTATTGACTTTCGTTTCCCAGTCTTCAATACAGTTGGTTTTCCAAGAAGGAAGTCGGTTTTTTTGAAGGTATTTAGGGACATAATGTGCTACAATGCCTGATAACCGCCCCAGTTGAATGCCGTTTTTGGTGTCAAGAACAGGACTTCCTTGTAAGAAAATCATTTTTTTAGTAACGATCTGAGTATTTCCTGTTTGATGAATGTATAATAAAATAGCACTTTTAGCCGCTTCTATATGGCCCGGCATGCTTTCTTTGGTGATTGGAATGTATTTAGCGCCCGAAGTTGTTCCGGACGTTTTAGCAAAATATAGTGGTTTCCCCTTCCAAAGAATGTCTGATTCCCCCGCCACAACCTTTTCTACGTAGGGTTTCAAGGCTTCATAATCACGTACTGGTACACGCTTGATAAAATCTTCATGAGTGTTGATGTTGGTGAAATCATGCTCCTTTCCAAATTGCGTTGAGCGCGCTTCTGAAATCAAAGATTGAAACACTTTTTGCTGTGTTTCAATAGGGTTGGAGGCCCATTTATTAATTTTATTATACGTTTTGGCCGCGTATAATTTTGCGAAGAACGCTTTAAGTGATGGCATTTTGGTTGGCTTTAAAAATCAATAAAAGTTGAAGGGTTTAACGGAGTTCCATTATACCATAATTCAAAGTGTAAATGGGGACCTGTACTTAATTCCCCTGATGTACCAGAAACGGCAATGACCTCACGGGATTTCACAAAATCACCTTGTGTTTTTGTAAGTGACGAATTGTGTTTGTAAACTGAAATTAATTCATCGCCATGATCAATAATAATGACGTATCCTGTATCTGAAGTCCAAGAAGAAAAAATCACTCGGCCATCCGCAGTGGCTTTTACAGGGGTGTTTTTAGGGACAATTATATCAACCGCAAAATGTGTTTCATTAGGATCAAATACAGCACTCAAAGAGCCATTAACTGGCGGAAAAAAAACAAAGTTTGTAATTGACGTTGCAGTATCAAACAAGTTGTATTTATCTTCATTGTTTATTTTTTCTCTTAAAATTGAATCCGCCTGAGAAGGTTTTAAGTCCAAAATAGCGGCGTCTGATTGAGCAGCCTTATAAATAGAATCTTTATTAATCTCAACCGCACTAACTTCACCTCGCAAAACGCTTTTGACAGAATTAATATAAACATCGTTCCTATTAATTACGTTTAACAAAGAATCAGTTTTAAAATCAAGAGTCATTGCTTGCTTTTGAAGAGACGTAGATGAATAGCCGGGTATGTACTCTCGAAGCGGCGTAAAAGCAATAATAACAGAGGTGATCGCGACTAGAAAAACGGCCACTAAAAAACTTATAACAAACACATTAAGACGAGTTAGCTTAACCGCTAATCGTTCTTCAAAAGTATCTTCATTTAAAACCACTAAGCGATACTTATGAAGAAGTTTTTTTTTGAATTTCTTTTTTTCTGAGTTTTTTCTACGCATTTCACTACAAAATTAAATAAAAATTAAGCGATTCTTGTATTTATAATTGACTAAAGTTTGAAATACCTCTATATTTAAAGGATAATTATTAACTTTGTAGTCTAAATTTATAGCAATATGAACACGTATATGTTACCTCTAGTTATCGGAGCACCGCAAATTATTTTGATTGTGGTTGTGGTTCTTTTGTTGTTTGGCGGCAAAAAAATTCCTGAACTGATGAAAGGTTTAGGAGGTGGAATCAAAGAATTCAAAAAGGCCAGTCAAGAAGAAACAAAAGACGCTGAAGAAAAAAAAGACTAAATAAATCCCGGCTTAGCTGGGATTTATTGTTTTATTCCGATCGATTGTATAATCGCTTCTAACTCAAAGACGTAATCGCGCTTTTGCACTGAGGGAGCAAACACAAAGCCTTCTGCAACTAAATAGCGATTATTTAGAGTGTCTTGTATCCAGTAATTGATGAAGGGTCCAGACATAAAAGCATCTTTTACTTGCCAAATACTTTTTGTTTCAAAACTGTTTAGGTTTGCAACTTTAGCCTTCCCAAAGAAAGCTGTATATGCATTTTCAGTTGTCATATAACTTCCCTCTACGGGTCCTTCAATATATTGTTTCCCAATCGAGTCGCGTACTTTAATTACACGTTTTGCAAGCTCATCTTCTGTTAAACTTTTATCATAAGGAAGTGTATACAGCAATAAATTAACAGTCCCTGTTTTAATATCTCTTCGAATCCAGAAAAAATCATTTTCTTGTTTAGCAATTCGATAAACAGACGGAAACTGAATATTTATCCCTAGTTGATTTGTGATCGATTCGGAATTAAATAATGCTTTTTTAGAGCGCCGCTGCTTTTCCTGAATCTCTTGTGCTTTAAAAGCTTTTTTTATTTTCGCCTGATTCGTATTAATCTGGTCAACAATCTCCTCATTTGTCATTCCATTAACAACAACCATTTTTTGAGGAGAAGCATACGGGTTTGTATAAAATTTTGTGGAAGGGGCGACTCCTTTCGTTATTTTTAAAACAAGTCGGGTATTTTTCACAAAGCCCGAAAAAACAGAGGATGGTATTTGGCGTAATGAAAATTGCGGCTCATCTTGAGGCAATCCGTATAAAGGAGCTCCAACAGTCGACCTTATGACTTCTCCTACAGATGAATCCCATAAGCTATTATCAATCACCACCGATAAGTCATTAATATTTCCAGACGATTGTGGTTTGTAAACTTTTTTTGAGTTTGTATCCTGACAAGCCACAAATACTAGAAATAAACATAACGCTTTTATACAAAGTCTCATTGAATCGTTTTTTAATTAGAAATAATCAACTTCATTCCGGGTTTTAAATAGTTGTCCCAAATATCGTTCCATTCTTTAAGGTTTTGAATAGAAACTCCAGACAATTTATTTGAAATACTCCAGAGTGAATCTCCTACTTTCACCAAATATGTTAATTTATTGGGTTTGCTTTTGAGGGCTGTGGTGGTAGGTTTCGAAAAACGATGGGCTGTAGGGTTCCTCGAATAGATCGTCAATCGCTGCCCAATTTTTAAATCATTTGATCGGAGTCCATTCCATTTTTTAATTTGACTAACTCTGACTTTAAAATTCCGTGCAATTTTCCCTAAAAAATCTCCAGATTTAACTTTATACCGTATTTTAGAATCAATCTCAAAAAATTGAGGTAATGGTTTCTCTCTCGCTTCATATTCAGCTTTAGAAAAAGCATAAATGTCTTGTTCATTTTGAACGAAATCTCCAATTTTAGTGAGCGGAAGTCTAAGCGTGTATGTTTTATCTTTTAAAACGGGAATAATATCCAGTTTGTAAGCTGGATTTAAAAATTGAAGTGTTTCTATTTTAGTGTCTGTCAGCTCAGCAACATGGTCTAAAGAAATCATCTGCTTTACATGAATCGTATCCGTTGAAATAATTGGAAATTGATTTTTATCGACTTTAAACCCGTGGGCATCGGCATATTCAAAAAGATACATTGTTGCTAAAAACGCAGGAAGATACCCTGCTGTTTCACTTGGTAAAAAAGAACGAATATTCCAGTAATTTTGATACCCTCCCGAGCGACGAATCGCTTTGGTAACGTTTCCAGGGCCCGAATTATAGGCTGCTAAGGCAAGATCCCAATCTCCAAAAATCTTGTATAATGAATCTAAATATTTTGCTGCAGCGTTAGTTGCTCTTAAGGGATCGCAGCGTTCATCCACGTAGCTGCTTACTTCAAGACCATACTGCTTGCCTGTCGCGAACATAAACTGCCAGAGTCCAGTAGCGCCAACGCGCGATTTGGCACACGGTTTTAATGCCGATTCAACCACCGCCAAATATTTAATTTCTAAAGGAAGGTTGTATTTGTCTAGAACTGCTTCAAACATTGGGAAATAATAATGACTCCGACTTATAAGCGTTTCGGTCGAGCGTTTTCGGTTTTTTAAATAGCTCTTTATAACGCTTTCTAATGAGGGATTATACTCAATATTAAAGGGTGTTTTAGCATCTAAAATTGCCAATCGTTTTTTAAGCGTATCGGATGGGAGTTCTGGATAATAAATTGCTTCGTATGACTGATTAGAAACCGCTTTACTAAGGGTGTCGTACAAGGAGTTTTTATACAACTCAGTTCGCCACTTTTTTTCAATTCCCTGAACGTTTAGATTGGCCGGAATGGAGTCTAATGTTGGAGCGTTTACTACGGCCAAACTATCCATAGTCTGACTCTGTAACTGACCAAATGTTAAGACTACTAAAACCAAGAAACCTTTCATCATCATTCTATAATATAACCATTATTATGAGGGCCTATTAGTACTAAAAAGTTCTTCTTATTCAGAGATTGCAGCAATCCCTGGAAGGGTTTTACCTTCTAAACTTTCTAGCATTGCGCCACCACCAGTACTCACATAACTCACTTTTCTCTGGAATCCAAATTGCTTCACCGCCGCTACCGAATCGCCTCCACCAACAAGTGAAAAAGCACCTTTTTTGGTCGCTTCTGCTATAGAGTTTCCTAAGGCAATCGTACCGCTAGAAAAGGTATCCATTTCAAAAACTCCTAAAGGGCCGTTCCATAAGATAGTTTTACATTGCTGAACGACGTCATGAAAGATTGCTTTTGATTTTGGTCCGCAATCTAAGCCTTGCCAGTTCTCAGGAATTTCCCTGACATCGACAACCTGTGTGTTTGCGTTATTACTAAAATCATCTGCCGCCAAAACATCAACTGGAATGTGAATTTGAACGTTTTTAGCTTTGGCTTTTTCAAGAATTTGAAGGGCTAGTTCCATCTTATCATCCTCACAAATAGAATCTCCTACATGACCGCCAAGCGCTTTTACAAATGTAAAAGTCATCCCACCACCAATAATCAAATGATCTACTTTGTCTAAAATATTATCAATAATCGTAATCTTAGAAGAGACTTTAGCACCCCCTAAAATTGCCAAAACTGGCTTTTCGCCTGTTTTCATGACCTTATCGATACTTTCAATTTCTTGAGCCAATAAACTTCCGAAACATTTATTTTCTGGAAAAAACTGAGCAATAATCGTTGTTGAGGCATGCGCTCTGTGAGCAGTCCCAAAAGCATCATTGATATAGAAATCTCCAAGTTTAGACAGGGCTTCTGCAAAACCTGTATCCCCTTTTGTTTCTTCTGAGTGGTATCTTAAATTTTCTAATAACAGAACCTGACCTGGTTGAAGATTTGCAGATGCAGCTTGTGCTTCTTCGCCAATACAATCACTAGAAAATAAAACTTCAACCCCTAAAATTGTTTCAAGTGTACTTACAATATGACGTAATGAAAATGCGGGCTCTTTCGCTTTTGGACGACCCAAATGAGACATTAAAATACAGCTTCCACCATCTTCTAAAACCTTTAAAATAGTTGGTTTAGCGGAGACCATTCGTGTGGAATCAGAGACTTCAAACAAATCGTTTAAAGGCACATTAAAATCAACTCGTATTAATGCCTTAGTGTTTTTAAAGTTTACGTTCTGTATTGTTTTCATTTCTTTGAAAAAATTTTGTTTAATTTATAAGATTTCAAAGGTAAGTATTTCTTTTAGCCTATGAAATATCAGCATAAAAAAGTTATGTGAAAACTCAAGAAATGAGAAAAACATAATTTATTGTTTAGAAACGTTTAGCATGTGTAGATAATAAACAAGATTCAATTAAATCTTCTATCTTTGTTTTATGACTTTTGATGCTATTATAGGACAGTCTTTTTTAAAAACCCACTTGAAACAGGGGGTGAGTTCTGGGCGAATTCCACATGCACAACTTTACGTTGGAAAACAAGGGGTGGGCGCACTACCGATGGCGATTGCTTATGCCGAATATTTAATGACTCTCCAAGAAGGGGGCGTAAGAAAAATGAGCCCGCTAACACATCCAAACATCCACTTTGCATATCCTGTCACAACAAGCGACAAGGTTAGGTCCAAGCCTGTTTCTTCTAACTACCTGACTGAGTGGCGTTCATTTATCGAGTCAAACCCATATGGATCTATCAACGATTGGTATGACATGATTGGAGTCGGCAATAAACAAGGTAATATTGGAGTCGATGAGGCAAATGATATTGTCTCTAAAATGTCCTTAAAGGCATTTAACGGAGGTTACAAAGTAATGATAGTGTGGATGGCGGAAAAAATGAATTCGATGTGTGCTAATAAACTTTTAAAGCTTATTGAAGAACCCGCAGATAAAACGGTATTTATCCTAGTGACAGAAGACGAAGAGCAATTGATTAGCACCATTCGATCACGATGCCAAACGATTCATTTAAACCCACTTTCTGAGGACGCTATAAAAAAAGTCCTTGTAAATAAACATGGTACCGAAGCTAGCTTAGCACAAAATATTGCTCACCAGGCAGAAGGGAGTTATAGTAGAGCGCTAGATCTATTAAGTCAAGAGCCTGAAGATCTTCAGTTTGAAACTTGGTTCATCACATGGGTTCGAACGGCGTTTCAAGCTAAAAGCAACAAACAATCCATTAATAGCTTAATGGCTTGGAGTGATGAAATCTCTAAAACCGGTCGAGAAATTCAAAAACAATTCTTGGACTATAGTTTACGGTTTTTCAGACAGGCGATGCTCTTTAATTATGACGCTAACTCCTTGGTTTTCATAAATTTAAGTGACAAAACCTTTAAGTTTGAAAACTTTGCTCCTTTCATTGATGCCTCAAATATTGTAGAAATTTCTAAAGAAATTGAACTTGCGGGTTACCACATTGAGCGCAATGCAAATGCGAAAATTGTGTTAACTGATTTATCTATAAAACTCACTCGTCTTTTACACCTTAAAAAAGCCTAATTTTTAGTGTAGCTTTTATTTAGGTGTTCTAATATTTGTTGAGTTAAATCAGAAGTATCTTCTCCATATAATACACTTCCGGCTTCATTGCTTCCTAAGATGTAGTTATATCCGTTAGACTCTCCATAAGTTCTAACAAAGTCCTTTACTTTTGAAATAATAGAATCGTTAAGGGTTTGACTTTCTTGAGCAATTTGTTGTTGTTCAAATTGAACCCGTTGTGACAATAATTGTTCTTTTTGCTGAAGTTCTTGTGAAAGTTTCTGAATTGCAGGTTGAGACAATTTACGTGCTTTTAATTCCGCTTCTTTAATTTCTAACTCAAATGCAGACCTCAAACTGTCCGTTCGAATTTTGAATGCTTCTATCTTTATTTGGAGTTTTGCTTCAATATCGACACGTTCTTGATAATCATTAATAAGGACGACATTATCTACAAAGCCAATTTTTTGTTGTTGACAAGCTGTGAAAGTAAGAATCGTTAAAAATGTAAGTGCTAATTTTTTCATATGAATGTAATTGGTTTAACGCTGTAAAAGTAGAAAAGTTATTTAAATATTCTAAAAATATAGTACCGGTTTTTAGATATAGTAAAAAACTATCACATTTGTTTTGTTTGATTGTAAAAAACTATCGCAAATAGCGGCCATAAAACACCCTTGTAAGTGTTTACAAAAAAGGCCTGTCAATTATAAGGAGCCAACGCTAAAACAGCCTCAGGACGCCTTAAAACACTAATTTTTGTTTTTCAAGACATATATCAGCGAAGAATACTCACCAGACTTTCGCGCTTTTAAGTTTGAGAGAAAACCAATCCGCAAACTGCTCAACATCCGATGTGAGCCTGACTTTAATTTATTAGAAAGCAAACTAACATAATACGCATCCATCAAAAGTGGGTATGTCGATTCTAATTTCATTTGAATTTCAGAAAACACGTTAGTGATCGATTGCTGAGAAAAATGCCATAAATGTCTTGGCACATCATACGCTGCCCAATAGTCTCTAAAGAAAAACGCATCAAAACTTTTAAAATTTGGAACCGCTATAATAATACGTCCGTTTGGCTTAAGAAGTGTTTTAAACAACTTAAGATCGTTGTCAAGGTCGGGTAGGTGCTCTAGAACATGCCAAAGTGTTATGACATCGAACGAATGATGATCTAGATTTTGCAAGGTTTCAGAATCAAAAACAGTGTTCGGTTCTTTTGAGTTAGCAAGCGTTCTTGCTGACGCATTGGGCTCAATCCCTGTAACATCCCAGCCACTATTTTGGGCGGCTCTTGAAAAATATCCTGTGCCAGCTCCGACGTCCAAAAGAGTCCCTTCCTTGGGTTGAAATGGTTTTAAGAGTCGTAACTTTCGTTTCACAGTAGCATACCGAACAACATGATAAAGCACATCAAACAAAGAGCGACGCTGATTAGTATGAGATATGTAATTTGTTTCTGGATAGTAGCTTGAAAGGGCAGAGGCTGTTGGTTTTGGGTGCGTGTAAAGCAACGCTCTCGAATCGTCATGGCGTAGCTCGAAAGCATCTCCACTAACGGCATGGTCTTTAAGTTTAAGATAGATTTGATCTGTTTTCATAACGTTCCACGTGGAACAATTGCAGTTAATTAACGCCCCATGTACACCAATAAAACAGAGATATCATTGGGTGACACTCCGCTAATCCTAGAGGCTTGAGCAACAGTCACAGGCTGAACTTTTTTCAACTTTTCGCGTGCTTCATAACTCATGGATTTGATTTGAGAATAGTCATAACCAACTGGGATTTTAACATATTCTAATCGTGTTAATTTATCTGCATTGTTTTTTTCTTTAGCAATATAACCCGAATATTTAACCCGAATCTCCGTTTGTTCAATCACTTCATTATCTAAGTTGTGGTCGCGTATGTAAGTTTCTACGGGTTCAAATTTACGAACATCTTCAATGCCAATGTTTGGCCTAGAAAATATTTTAAATAATTTATCAGACTGACGAATAGGCGATGATTGCTTATTCTCAAGGATAGGATTTGCCTCTTCGGGTTTAATACTTTGAGCTCTAAAAAACGCGACAAAAGCTTCCGCTTTGGAAAGTTTTTCCTCCATCCTTCTTAATCGTTTTTCGCTTGAAATACCTAATTCAAACCCCTTCGGCGTCAAACGGATGTCTGCATTATCTTGCCTAAGAAGTGTTCTGTATTCTGCTCGTGATGTAAACATTCGGTAAGGCTCTTCCGTTCCCTTTGTAATTAAATCATCAATCAAAACTCCAATATAAGCTTCATCTCTTTTTAGTATGAAAGACTCCTTTTCTTGAACTTTAAGACTGGCATTGATTCCTGCCATTAAACCTTGTGAAGCAGCTTCTTCGTAGCCTGTGGTTCCGTTAATTTGACCTGCAAAATAAAGTCCATTGATAATCTTTGTTTCCAAAGAATGAGTCAGCTGAGTAGGAGGGAAGTAATCATATTCAATTGCATAACCTGGTCTAAAAAACTTGACGTTCTCAAAACCTTTGACCGCACTTAAAGCTTTAAATTGAACATCTTCAGGCAATGACGTAGAAAATCCATTAACGTAATATTCTACGGTATTCCAGCCTTCTGGTTCTACAAAAAGCTGATGGTTATCCTTATTTGCAAAACGGTTAATTTTATCTTCAATAGAAGGACAGTAACGAGGGCCTAAACTTTGAATACGACCATTAAACATCGGAGAACGGTCAAAGCCTTCTCGCAGTAAATTATGCACATCTAAACTCGTATGTGCCATGTGACAAGAGCGCTGCGTTGTGAGTGGCTTGGTAACATCAGAATATGAAAATTTTTCTGGGACTGCATCCCCAGGTTGTTCTGACATTTTAGAAAAATCCAACGAACGACCGTCTACTCTAGGAGGAGTGCCTGTTTTCATTCGGCCAGAATCAAAACCTAAATCGATAAGTTGCTCAGTAATGCCTGTGGCAGCCTTTTCGCCTGCACGACCACCACCAAAATTTTTATCACCTATATGAATCAGTCCATTTAAAAAAGTTCCATTTGTCAATACAACAGACTTGCCTCGTATCTCAAGACCGAGTGAGGTTCTAACACCCTTAACAACATCGCCTTCGACAACAAGACCAGTCACCATTTCTTGATAAAAATCCAAATTTTTAGTTTGCTCTAACATTAGCCGCCAATCTTCTGCAAAACGCATGCGATCACTTTGTACGCGTGGACTCCACATTGCCGGTCCTTTAGATTTGTTAAGCATTTTGAATTGAATTGCGGAAGTGTCACTCACAATTCCACTATACCCTCCAAGGGCATCAATTTCGCGAACAATTTGCCCCTTAGCAATCCCACCCATCGCTGGGTTACAAGACATTTGAGCAATGTTTTGAAGGTTCATCGTTACAAGTAAAGTACTACTCCCCATGTTAGCGGCTGCTGCGGCAGCTTCGCTTCCAGCATGTCCGCCTCCAACTACAATTACATCGTAAATTTTATTAAACATTACTAGCGTTGTTAAATGTTCCACGTGGAACAAATCGTTTCAAGTTGCAAATATAAGGGTTTAAAAAAAATTAAACGTTACGTTGCTGAAGATAGAAGTCTTCTTTTGTTCGCATCAATTTCGCATCGGACTTTTGTTTGTCTTTATAACCACAGTAATGCAAAATACCATGCGCCATTACCCTTGAAAGTTCTGAGTCAAAAGATTGGTTAAAGTCTGTAGCATTCTCACGAACGCGTTCAACAGAAATGAAGATCTCGCCATGGATCTCTTTTCCTACGGAGTAATCAAAACTGATGATATCCGTTAAAGTATCATGATTCAAAAACTCTACGTTGAGATTGTGCAAAAAAGCATCGTCGCAAAATACAATTGAGACCTCACCTTCACTATAATTTTCTTGAGAAATGATGGCACTCAACCATGATGAAACAGCAGGTTGGTTTGAAATTTTGAAAGGGGTTTCTGAGTGAAAACTAATCATTTTTGTTATTAAAATATTCTTGCACTTTTTGCTTGAATTCCTGTCGCAAAGGTAAGCTTTGTCTGTTCAATATCTCTGTTGTATTAAAATATTGTTTAATCTTCTCAGAGTTGAGAGCTGGAGATTGAAAGCGATCTGCTTTGCTGGTGTCAGAAACACGCTTAGTGTCTTCGCCTTGTTGCAACGTTGCCTTTTCTAATTTCAACAACTGATGCTTAAGCGCCTTCATGTCTTGCAAAGATCTAGGTGTAACACCTTGATTTATAAGGTTTTGCTCAATTTTTTCCATAGACTTAAGAAGATTTTGAGCGCTTTGGCCAATTCCTTTTTTATCTAATAGGTCTTGCAGTGCGTTTCTTAATTCTTGTTGTTTTTTAAAAATCTCAAACAACTCTCCATTAACACCTTCAGAATCGCCGCCAAAACCACTTGGCTTGCCGCTTTTACCCTGACCTTCGCCTCTTGGAGAGCCATCTTCACTAGGTTTTGAACCAGAATCGCCTTCTTTGGCCGAATCCTTATTTGAGTCCCCTTCACCCTTATCAGAACCTTCCTTTTCACCGTTTGGATCTTTCCCTTTTTGATTGAGCTGCTTTTCCATCTCTTTATTTAAATCCTCTTGACTCATGATAATATCCGGCAACTGCATCTCGCCTTCACCTTCACCAGGCGAAAGCTGTAATTCCATTTGCATAGAATTTAGAGTATTACTCAACAAATCCGCTAATTGATTGGTCGAAGAAACTACGAATTGTTGCGCCGAAACACCTTTTCGAACATCGTTTTCTGAAAGTAATTCTAAACTTTTATCAATATTAAAAAACACGTCTGTGATCTCAGAATTGACTTCCTCAGAAATCTTAGGTTGCCGCAACGAAAGTGCAAACAAACTATCATCCACGTGCTCGAAATGCTCTCTAAGGCTGCTTTGCTTCACCAGGCGTTGTGCATATTCGTTATTGTTAGAGGGCGATGTCTTGAAGCGATTCATTAGGGCTTCTTGATCAAAAGAAAACAAAAGTAAATTGTCTAAAATTTGACGCAACATCTCAACATCTTCACTCATTTGCTCGGATGAACCACTGCCCATCTGACTCGACATTTTCTGACCCATTTGAAGCATCTTTTGTGCCGCCTTGTTTTGACTTTTTTGAGCCTTTGAAAGTTGACTATTTTTGTCTTGGGGGCTAGATAACATTTCTTTTTCGCCTAAGTCTTCACTGGCTTTTTCTTGATCTTTTTGAATCGATTTTTCTAGATTAGGGTCATCGGGAAGCGATAGCGGTTTGGACAGCTCCTCATTATCTTTCTTCAAATCTTCTAATTGCTTTAGAAGATCCTTGAAATCATCATTCAATTTATCTTGGGCCGATTTCGAATTTTTCTCCGAAGACTCTTTAGATAATTCAGATTGTGCTTCGGATAATTTATTTAAGGCTTCCTGGAGTTGCTCTGCTTTTTTGGTCACGTAATAGCGTTTCGTAAGCTCGAGCAATTGTTCTAAACTACGCTGTTTATTTTTATTTTGTTTGGCCATTTTTTCTAGTTTCTCGGCCAGTTGTTCCTTATTGATTTTGTCTGTAACTTTCTTGAGCTCTTCTAAAATTTTTTCATCCTTTTTAAGCCTTTCTTGCTGTGCGTCTAAACGTTTTTCTAGCTGTTCTTTGAAGGGGTCCTTTTCTTTGGATTTTTTAAACTGATTTAAATTCTCCTTCATTTTATTGTTGAATTTCTTCAACATTTGATCTTGCTTCTTCTGACGCTCCAAAAATGATTTTAATTTTTGTTGATCACTATAGTTCAATTGAGGTGCTTCTTTTTGATTTTGAGATAACTCCTTGAGCGCTTTGTCTTGTTTAGACAGAGTATTTAACGCTTTTTGAAATGCAGTTGATAATTCATTCTGTTCTTGAAGTTGAAGTTCTTCAAGCGTAGTGTCGCTTTTGGAATTATAATTAAAAACACGACTCCTAACAGACTTATTTTGATGGAATGGGTCATTGTCAAAAACCTCGAAATAAAGGGCATAGGCAGTGTCCTCCATTAATTCTAAATTAGATGGAAAAGCGTAGGTGAATTCTTGAAACGTTTGCGCATTAGCTGGCAGTAAAAATGATTTCAACTTAGTGGGCTCGTCAACTGGGTAATAATGCAGCTTTAAGGAATTAATCCCATAATCATCAGAAATTTGACCGTAAAAATAAAGCGACTGCTGAAGGGTAGAGTCCTGTTTCATTTCAACTTTAATCGTGGGAGATTGGTCTTTAATCGTTTGGATAGCAAATGCTAGATTTTCATAATTTTTAAGTTGAGCATTGCTGGTTTGAATCGTATAACTTAACGACTCAAACAGTTGTTTTTTGAATTGAAATTTTTGGTTGATGGATTCAAAAGAAAGCAACTTGTCTTTATAAGCAAAGACTACAGAATCCGTTGCCTTGGTGATTAACTCCCACCTCAGCTTTGTGCCCTCTGGAATCGTAGCATTCCCATTGTTAGCGATTTTTTGATCGGTTTTACCCGTATATGATGGGTAGTCTAAATATAAATCAAAACTAAGCAAGACCGGTGTGTTTACAACTTCTAAATGATACGGTTTTGAAGCAACGTCTCCAGCAATTAAGTTAAAGTCAACAGCGGCGTTTAACTGCCGAAACTCATATTCAAAAACACCGAACTGCGTTTGATTTAATATATAAGACTCGTCGTTATAAACAATTTGAACTTCTTCAGGAACGACAGAACCCACTGTTTTTACAACTAACGTAAAAGACGTGTTTTCAATGGCTTCAAGCGGGGTATTCATTACAAAAAATGCGAAAGGCGCAGGCGGATAATAGGTGATTTGATAATTGACAACTCGTTTTAAACTGTCTGTGAACACCGCTTGTTTCCCTAATATAAAAAACATAAAAACAATAAGGATGGGGACTACCGCATACTTAAGATATTTTAAATTATCCTTAAGGTTGACTGCACTCTTAAAAGGAACTAAACTCAGGTTTTTAGATTTCTGTTCGATGCTAGCTAAAAGAAACTCAGTGTGTTCAGACTGTTGTTTCAATTGAAGGACATTTAAAAGTTTGTCCTTAACTTCTGGAAAGTGTTCGCCAACAATCTTGGAGGCTGTTTCATTATTTATCCCTTCTTGAAGTTTAAAGTATTTTGCCAATGGCACAAAAATCAACCTATAAAAAAGAACGAGTTCAAAACCAATAACACACCAAAACAAGAGGGTTCTTCCAAATGGATTTAACCAAAAAAAGTGCTCAATTATCAACGTAAACAACGCATAAAGCAAACCGATAGCAAAAAACAGCAATAACCCTTTCAGTAAAGCGCTGATATAATAGCGTCTGATAAATTGTTCTAATTTTTGCTCTATGTTGTGAAACCCGTCCAGTTGATCCTCTATTTAAAAAAATAAAATTACAATAATAATCCATATTGATGATGGCTTTGCGATAATATGTGAAGAAAAACAAGGAATAGTCTCGAAGCAAAACTAATAAATGTGTGAAAAACCATCTAATGCCGAATACTAAATTGAATAAAATGAGCGAAAACCAAGGTTTTCTTAGGAATCCGCTGATTTTTTATATAAGTTTAACCTTGGTTTGACCCCAAGTCTAAATCTTCATAAGCAGCTTAACCGAAATTTAAGATATTATTTTAATGTAAGAAGTGCCGCTAATTTATTAGTGGAAGTGAGCATAAGGTTTAAAAAAGCAGAGAGCATATAAACGCATCATTAAGCTTGCATATGCTTATAACTATATTTAAAATGAAAAATAACATCTTAATAATTTTCCTTGGAATTTCGCTAAGCTGCTTAGCGCAAGATTCTCGACTGTTTCAAAATACCTGGCATTTACACAACCTAATTATTAATTCTCAACATAATGTACCCCCAATTAACAATGAAATAAAGTCAATATCTTTAATTTTAAATGTAGACAACTCTTTATCAAGTAGTGTTTGCGAGAGCTTATCGAGTATAGTTGATTACGATGATGTGAATCAAACATTTATGTTAACGAGTTATGCTGTATCTCTAGGAGGTGGGTGCTATCTAACTAACGACAGACAATTTGAGTTTCTCTATTTACACTTTTACACCAATAATTTAAATAATCCTTTTGAATATTCAATTTTAAGTAATAGCGATGGCAGCAAGACTTTAACCGTTACTAATTCATCTGGAGATAAAGCGGTTTATAGTAGTGACGTATTATCCTTGAATGCGTATTCAAAAAATTCATTTTCCGTGTACCCAAACCCTGTGAAAGATGACTTATATATTTCGAAAATTAGTGAATTAAACAGCTTTAATATCACAATTTTTAATATCAAAGGAAAACACGTTTTATCATTAAAGAGTTCTGATTTAAATGCTGAATCATTTAATGTAGAGAAATTGTCAAAGGGGTTATATTTTGTTTTGTTCGAAGATAAAAAAGGAAGATTTGCAATGAAAAAATTTATAAAAAAATAAAGAATAATTGTGTCGGATGATGTGTTCTAATTTTTGCTCTATGTTGTGAAACCCGTTCAGTTGAAACTCTATTAAAAAAATAAAATTACAATAATAATCCATATTGATGGTGGCTTTGCGATAATATGTGAAGAAAAATAAGGAATGAATCAAAGACGCCATTGCAATGAGTGCTTGATTTAAGAAAAGAATGAAAAACTTCATTTTCTTTGGATACAGCTAATTTTTTATATAAGTTTAGCTTTGAATTTGACCCAAGTCTAAATCTTCAATAAGCAATTTAACCGAGGGCTAAACAGAACTGAGCTAAAAAACAACTCTTTTATTGATAGATTTTAGAAACTAGCATACTCCATCGCGAGTGTCTTTTGCTCATGCCCAGCAAAAAAATAAACGTAAAAAATAAATTCATGAATAAAATTATAAGAAGACGAAGGTTTGAAATTGGTTAACGACACAAGCGTGACGCTTGCGCAAGCGTAGAGTTGCCCACCACTGCAGAAAACCCTGAGGAAGAAAAAAATGTAATAAAAGTAGAGAATGGAAAAGAATCCACAAACACTATTGAATAATATATTTGGTTACGATAAATTTCGTCCTTTGCAACAAGAAATTATTGACCGCACTCTAGCTGGAAACGATAGTTTTGTACTGATGCCAACTGGTGGAGGAAAATCGATGTGTTTTCAGATTCCAGCCTTGTGTTTTGATGGAATTACAATTGTGGTTTCACCTCTTATTTCTTTAATGAAAGATCAGGTTCAGGCATTACAATCAAACGGAATAAAAGCAGATTTTTTTAATAGTTCAATTTCTCCACAAGAGGAAAATGACGTGATTGATCGAGCTACGAAAGGCGAAATTACGTTGCTATACTTATCGCCAGAGAAATTGATTTCGGTTAGTAACACTTGGTTGAAAAATTTGAACATAAAATTAGTAGCTATTGACGAAGCACATTGCGTAAGCATGTGGGGACACGATTTTAGACCAGAATATACTCAACTAAAAGTATTTAGAAATTCCTTGCCAGAAGTCCCGTTTATGGCTTTGACAGCCACCGCAGATAAGTCTGCTAGAACGGATATTGAAGAACAATTGGGATTGAAAGACTCAAAGTTATTTATTTCTTCTTTTGATAGAAAAAACCTAAGTATTGAAGTAAGAGGGCAAGTTCCTAAAAAGAAAAAATTGCAAGAAATTGGGCGGTTTGTGGGTCGAAAAAAGGATGAAAGTGGAATCATTTATTGCCTAAGCAGAAAGAATACTGAGGAGGTAGCCGATTATTTGAAAGAGGATGGACATTCGGTAGCGTTTTATCATGCTGGAATGAATCCCGAGGAAAGAGAACGAGTGCAAACCGAATTTATACATGACGACACCAAAATAATTGTGGCGACGATTGCTTTTGGGATGGGAATTGACAAATCGAATGTGCGTTGGGTGATTCATTATAATTTACCAAAAAACTTAGAGGGGTATTACCAGGAAATTGGAAGAGCTGGCCGTGACGGACTTCCTTCTGAAACAAGGTTGTATTATAACATGCGAGATTTTGTGTTGTACAGTCAGTTTGCGGATGATGGTACAAATTCAACTATGCAAAAAGACAAATTGAGCCGAATGTTACAATTTGCTGAGGCAAAATCGTGTAGGAGAAAAATACTGCTTTCTTATTTTGGAGAACATTTAACCACCGGTTGCGGAAATTGTGATGTTTGTGACAACCCACCAAAGGACTTTGACGGAACTTTGTTGGCTCAGAAAGCGCTTTCTGGAATTGTTAGAATGAAAGAGAAGGAAGGAATAACGATGTTAATCAATGTATTGAGAGGCTCCAATAATGCGGAGGTAAATACGGCAGGTTATTTCCAACTCAAAACCTATGGGGTAGGGAGAGATATAAGTTTTTTTGATTGGCGAGATTACATCATTCAATTGGCAAATCAAGGATTGATTGAGATTATGTATAGCGAAGGCTCTGCATTAAAGGTTTCACCAATTGGATGGAAAGTGCTAAAAGGAACACAGTCCATAAAGCTGACTTTACCAATTCCTGCAAAAGAGAAAAGTAGGAGGAAGCCGAAGGTCATGAAAATGACAGACGAGAAACAAGTGAATACTGATTTATTAACTGAATTAAAAAAGTTGAGGTATTCCATTTCTCGCGAAAAAAGTGTCCCCGCTTACATTATTTTTAATGATAAATCCCTGAAAGCAATGGCGAGTGATTTACCTGTTACAAAAAATCAATTTTTAGCAATTTCTGGAGTGGGAATGAACAAAATGGAACAGTACGGAGAGAAATTTATGGAGGTAATTAGGAAGTTTTAAACTGTGTAAAAATAAAAGACAGTCTTTTAAAAACTCATCAGGATGATGATACCGATTCTTCTGACAAGAACAATGAATCAAACTCTGGGGCATCTAAGTACATTACAAATGAATAGAAATAACAAAATGCCAATTCCAAAAAAGCCTCTCACTTCCCAGAGCACGAAACAGCAAAAGACAGGGCACGCCACTATCACAAGTGTGTCTTCATTTTCATAAGGAAAACGCTCAGTTGCTCATCCCAACATCAATCCCATTTCACTTTCCTAAAAACACCGCCTATTTCTTTGGGGAATGCGTTCAGCAATTCTATCTTTGTGGCACTAATTAAACACAATGAACACTCCTATTCGCGTACGATTTGCACCAAGCCCAACGGGACCACTCCATATTGGAGGGGTGCGAACCGCTCTTTTTAATTATCTATTTGCAAAAAAACACGGGGGTACTTTTGTACTTCGCATCGAAGATACCGACCAAAAACGCTATGTTGAGGGCGCTGAAGATTATGTTGTAAACGCACTAGACTGGTGTAATATTCCTTTCGATGAAGGCCCCGGTAAAGACGGTGGTTTTGGTCCTTACAAACAAAGTGAACGCAAGCATCTGTACAAGCAGTATGTTGATTTACTTATAAAGAACAACAAAGCCTATTACGCCTTTGATACTGCTGAAGCCCTAGATGAAGAGCGTAAAAACCACGAAGCAAAAAGCAAAACATTTATCTACAATTGGCACAACAGAACAAAAGGTCGATTGGTTAATTCTTTGGTCTTATCGAAAGAAGAAGTAGCCGATAAAATAGCAAAAGGCGATGCGTATGTGATTCGTTTTTTAGCCCCACAAGATGAAACTCTTGCGCTAACCGACCTCATTCGAGGGAATATAAAAATTGACACTAACACCCTTGATGATAAAGTGTTGTTCAAGTCCGATGGCATGCCAACCTATCACTTGGCCAATGTTGTGGACGATTATTTAATGAAAATAACGCATGTCATTCGCGGAGAAGAATGGTTGCCGTCTTTGGCGTTACACCAATTACTTTACACTGCTTTTGGCTGGAAGGCGCCTGAATTTGCGCATTTACCCTTAATTTTAAAGCCAACAGGAAAAGGAAAATTAAGTAAACGTGACGGAGATAAACTAGGGTTTCCGGTGTTTCCATTAAACTGGGAAGACCCCGACTCTCAAAGTCTCTCAAAAGGCTATAAAGAAAGTGGCTACTTTTCAGGAGCGGTTATTAATTTCTTAGCGTTCTTAGGGTGGAACCCAGGAACAGAGCAAGAGATTTTCGATTTGGAAGAACTTGTGGACGTGTTTAATTTAAAAAACGTCAATAAAGCGGGCGCTCGATTTGACCCCGACAAAACGAAATGGTTCAATCACCAGTACATGCAAAAGGCGGATACTGAAACCTTGGCAGCAACATTTATAAGTGCGACTCCTGAAATTGCGTCTATGGACCCTGGCTATGTAGAGTTGGTCATAAAACACATTAAAGAGCGAGCAACGTTTCCTTCAGAATTTTGGGGATTAAGTCATTACTTTTTTAAAGCTCCTGAAAATTACGCAGAGGCAGCGCTTAAGAAGGCATGGAAGGAGCATTCTAAAGACCTAATGCTGCAATTGATTGCGCAGCTTGAAGCAGCCGATGACCGTTCTGTAGAAGCACTTCAAACGGCTATTAAAGGATGGATCACCGAAAACGAAATCGGTTTTGGGAAAATTATTATGCCTTTAAGAGTGGCGCTGGTTGGTGCGCTTGAAGGTGCAGACGTTTTTGATATCCTCTTTTTAATAGGAAAAGCCGAAGCAATTCAGCGGATTCAATACCTAATAAACAGTCACTAATTAATCTAAATGTAGTGTGAGAAATTTCATTACTTTTGCCGTTGCATACAACGCATCTTGAAATCAGAGTAAATGAAGTATATTAGAAACTTTTGTATCATCGCACATATTGACCACGGTAAAAGTACTTTGGCAGACCGGTTATTGGATTTTACGGGCGCCGTTACAGAGCGTGAAAAGCAAAGTCAACTCCTTGATAGTATGGATTTGGAACGGGAACGTGGAATTACCATCAAGTCGCATGCGATCCAAATGGAGTACACACACCAGGGTCAAGAGTATATTTTAAACTTAATTGACACGCCTGGTCATGTCGATTTTAGTTACGAAGTGTCTCGATCCATCGCCGCTTGTGAAGGCGCGCTATTGATTGTGGACGCCGCACAGAGTATTCAAGCACAAACAATTTCGAATTTATACCTAGCACTCGAGAATGATTTAGAAATTATTCCCGTTTTAAATAAAGTTGATTTACCGAGCGCAAATCCAGAAGAAGTCACCGATGATATTGTAGAGCTACTTGGATGTGACCCCTCAGAAGTAATTCCTGCAAGTGCAAAAACTGGTATTGGAATTGAAGCGATTCTAACCGCTATTATAGAAAACGTTCCACCGCCAGAAGGCGATCCAGAAGCGCCTTTGCAAGCGCTTGTTTTTGATTCTGTTTACAACTCTTTTAGAGGGGTTGAAACCTATTTTAAAATCAAAAACGGAAGCATTAGAAAAAATCAACAAGTTAAATTTATAGCCACCGGAAAAACCTATGGCGCAGATGAGGTAGGAACCCTCAACCTGACTCAAACCCCAAAAAAAGAAATAAAAACAGGCGATGTTGGCTACTTAATTACAGGCATAAAAGATGCGCGCGATGTCAAAGTAGGCGACACCATTACAGATGCAAATACTCCAACAAACGAAGCGGTTGAAGGGTTTGAAGACGTAAAACCAATGGTTTTTGCAGGACTTTACCCTGTAGACACTGAAGAATATGAAGAGCTGCGCGCTTCAATGGAAAAACTACAATTGAATGACGCTTCCTTAGTATTTCAAGCGGAAAGTTCTGCGGCCTTAGGGTTTGGATTTCGATGTGGGTTTTTAGGGATGTTGCACTTAGAAATCATACAAGAACGTTTAGAACGCGAGTTTAACATGACCGTAATAACAACGGTTCCCAATGTGTCTTACCACGCTTTTACGCGTAAGGATCCAGATACGATTGTGACGTTGAACAACCCAACAGATTTGCCAGATCCCTCTGGATTGGACCGTATTGAAGAGCCTTATATTAAAGCTTCCATCATTACGAAGTCTGACTTTGTTGGAAACGTCATGTCCTTGTGTATAGAAAAACGTGGGCAAATTACAAGTCAAAACTATTTAACTCCTGAGCGAGTAGAATTAACATTTGATATGCCGTTAGCAGAAATTGTATTTGACTTTTATGACCGATTAAAAACCGTATCTAAAGGCTATGCCTCGTTCGATTACTCACCAATTGGGATGCGTATTTCAAAATTAGTACGCGTCGATATATTACTGAACGGACAAACCGTCGATGCATTATCTGCGTTAATCCACGTGGGTAACTCAGTGAATATTGGTAAAAAAATGTGTGCCAAGCTAAAAGAACTGATCCCTCGTCAGCAATTTGATATTCCAATTCAGGCTGCTATTGGAGCGAAGATCATTTCCAGAGAAACTGTAAAAGCAGTCCGTAAGGATGTAACTGCCAAGTGTTATGGTGGCGATATTTCTAGAAAAAGAAAGCTTTTAGAAAATCAGAAAAAAGGTAAAAAACGAATGCGTCAGGTAGGAAGCGTTGAGATTCCTCAAGAGGCATTTATGGCTGTTTTGAAACTGAATGATTAATCTGATTTCTGATTTTTATATTTTTGAAGAAAGTCTTATATTTCAGGATAATCTTTAAACAAAAAACTGATTGAGTGCGATTGCTTACAAAACAATTGGAATTGGGGTTACGTTTTCCCCAAACCTAGAGGCTAATATTAACGAAGCGGCTCGTTTAGCGCTGTTTTTTGAAGCCAAATTGGTCTTAATTCATGTTGGAGAACCCTCTGATAAAAAGTCAAATACATTTTTAAGTTTTTTAAATCCCTTTGAGTCTGAAGGCCTTGAGTTTGAGGTGATATTTCAATCTGGGGATCCCGTGGATGTTATACTAACCTCAACAGTAGAAAAAAATATAGATTTACTCATCATCGGAGCCCTTAAAAAGGAGAATTTTCTAAAATACTACTTGGGCTCTATTGCGCGAAAGATTACACGAAAAGCGAAGTGTTCTGTTTTGCTTTTGATTAACCCCTCTAAAGAGCGAGCGCCGTGTAACCACATTGTGGTCAATGGTTTAAAAGATCCAAAAACCGAAGAAACTGTTACAACCGCATTCTTTGTTGGTCATAAATTAGGTGCTAAAAAAATTACGGTCGTTGAAGAAGTTGATCAGGACGAAGTGAGCGTCAAGGTTGACGATGACAAATCACTTAGGAGGTCTACAATTGTTAAAGAACGTTTACGATTGAGAGAAGAGACACGAGTTAAAAAAATATTAAAGACCATCCCCACAGATTACACTGAAGATATTGTAATTAAATCACAACCAATTTTTGGAAAACGCGGATATTCAATAGGGCATTATGCTCAAGTAGCACGTGCCGATTTATTAGTTATGAATGCACCGGCCAAGATGACCTTTTGGGACCGACTATTTCCTCATGATATCGAACATATTTTAACTGAATTACCAACTGATGTATTAATTGTGCAATGAAAACAAAAGAATCTACATTTGTTGGGTTTGTGAAAGCATTACCTAAAAACATATTCTCTGGATTAGTGGTAAGTCTTATTGCATTACCCTTAGGTTTAGGGTTGGCGATGGCAAGTGAGGCGCCCCCAATTGCAGGAGTGATCACAGCAATCGTTGGAGGTATTCTTGTCTCTATTTTAGGAGGAAGCTTTGTGACCATTTCAGGACCAGGAAATGGATTGGTTGGAGTGGTTTTAATTGCGATTACAACCCTAGGGCTTACCGCAACTTATGCTGCAATTATTTGCTCAGGAGTTTTGTTAGTGATTCTTGGGTTTTTAAGACTCGGCAAATTAGCTGACTATTTTCCTTCCTCAGCGATTCAAGGCATGTTGGCGGCGATTGGACTTATTATTTTAGGAAAGCAGTTTCATATCATGCTTGGAAATAAAATCGTTCAAGACAGTGGGATTGACTACTTGTTGGAAATCCCAAACACACTCGTTACGGTTGCTAAATTTCGAGATGAGGGATTAATCTATGCCGCTATTGCCGGAGTGATAAGTTTGGCTATTATGGTCTTTTACTCGAAAGTACGGAACAAATATTTACAGCTAATTCCAGCGCCCATGTGGATTGTGATTGTTTCTGTCGGATTTAGTTACTACTATGAGTTGGTGCTAAAAATGCCCAATCCAATATCGGGGGATTATATGATTCCAGCGATTCCAAATATTCAAGAGATCGTAACCGATATTCCGTCTCCTAACTTTGAGATGGTGGGAACACTTTCTTTTTGGTCGAGTGTCATCGCACTAACGTTAATTGCAAGTATTGAGTCGTTATTAAGCATTAAGGCTGTTGATAAATTAGACGTCTTCAAGCGACGGTCGAATGTAAATAAGGACATTAAAGCCCTTGGTTTGGCAACAATTTTTAGCGGATTTCTTGGTGGATTAAACGTAGTAACAGTCATCGCAAGAAGCTCCGTAAACGTTAATAATGGCGGTAGCAATCGGTCTTCAAATTTATTTCATGCACTATTTTTGATTATTTTTATTGTGCTTTTCAGTACAGAACTCACTCGCATTCCATTATCTGCACTTATGGCAATTCTGGTTTATACGGGGTATAAACTGGCGTCACCCAATATTGTTCGTCAGATTTTCACCATTGGAAAAGAACAGCTTATTATATTCTTTGCAACCTTATTTGTAACCTTAAAAGTGGGATTGATCTCTGGGATTATTGCTGGACTAATTGCTACATTTATTATTCATGTTGTGATTACTAGAAGTATTAGTTTGTTTATGAAAAACATCTTAAAACCGAATGTTTTAATGTTCAAAGAAGAAGATGGAAGCTATTTTTTGAGTGTAAAGCATTTTTGTAGTTTTTTAAACTTTAATATTCTGAAAAGTAGTCTTGAGGCAATTCCAGAAAAAAACGATGTGATTATCGATTTTTCTTTGTGCGGCTTTGTAGACCATTCGGTGATGGAAAGTGTACATGATTATCAAGAGCTGTTTCATAAAAAAGGTGGTAATATTGGAGTGATTGGGTTGGATATCTTAGGAACAAAATCCGAACATCCTTTTGCGTTAAGACGCTTATTGCCACTTCAAAAAATTATACCAGACAATAAAACAAAACGTCAAAACAGTCTTGAGCTTGTTGCGAGTGATTTTGAATTATCCTACAGCGCCGAGAAAACCACAAAAAGTGGATTTTTGGAGGACTTTATCTATTTTAAAACAAAAAAAATTAAGCATTTATTTAATCAACTATCCGTAAAAAAAGGACCCTATCGTTTATTTGACATCACCTATTCGGAAGGAGAGTTTATTGCCAAGGAAGTGGTCAGATCCACAATGCTGTATATTAAAACCTCAAAAGATATTCCGGTATTTACGCTAGACCGTGAAGGGTTGTTAGAACGATTTTACGCTTTGGCTGGATATAAAGATATCGCAATTGATAACCACTCAGACTTTTCAAAACGATTTTATTTAAGAGGTGAAAATGCTAAAGGGATTAAAACATTGTTCACAGATGAACTTGTCCGGTTTTTTGAAAGTAATGCCTACTATCATATAGAGTCCAGCAAAGACGGGTTGTTGATCTGTAGTAAAGAACGCGTGGCGAGTATTAAGGAAATCAAGGCGTTGCTAGATTTTGGCATCAGGCTAAATGCCATTATAAACAAAGTTTAAAATGAAATTATATCCTATAAATGTTGGTAATTTCAAATTAGATGGAGGTGCAATGTTTGGAGTTGTGCCAAAAACAATCTGGAATAAAACAAATCCTGCCGACCAAAATAATAGGATTGATATTGCTTCACGATGCCTACTCATTGAAGATGGAGATCGTTTAATCCTTATTGATACCGGTATGGGAAACAAACAAAGTGATAAATTCTTTAGCTACTACAATCGCTGGGGAGGCCATTCTGTAGATGGAGCGCTCGCTTTGCATGGGTTTTCTAGAGCAGATGTCACAGATGTATTTCTGACCCATCTACATTTTGACCATTGCGGAGGTTCTGTACAATGGAATAACGATAAAACCGGTTATGAAATAGCGTTTAAAAACGCTACGTTTTGGAGTAATAAAAACCACTGGAGGTGGGCCACTCAACCGAATACCCGAGAACAGGCTTCGTTTCTATCAGAAAACATTAAACCTATAGAGGCTTCTGGACAATTAAAACATGTATTAGTCCCAGAAAAAGATATTTTACATGGAACAGATTTGGGGTTTGATGTCTTTTTTGCAAATGGCCACACTGACAAGCAAATGATTCCAATGATTAAATATAAAGGGGAAACAATTTGTTTTATGGCCGATTTACTACCGACCGTTGGGCATCTATCGCTCCCATTTGTGATGGGGTATGACACCAGACCGTTGTTGACCTTGGACGAAAAAGATCGTTTTTTAAAACTTGCTGCAGATCAAAATTATTTTTTACTTTTGGAGCATGATGCCTATAACGAACTCATTACTGTGAAACACACTGAAAAAGGGGTTCGACTGAACGAAGTTTACAAATTTAATACTGTATTTTAAACCCTACCTACTATGAAAAATTTATTCACTAATATTTATTCAATCCAGTTATTGGCTTGTTTATTTATCTTAAATAGCTGTGGCTCGACGGCTACAATTATATCGACACCTGTAGAAAACATTGATTTAGTTCCTCTTAAAACTGTCGATCTTACAGACAATGAAGAAAAAGAATGGAGTCATTTAGACCTCACAACCGACACCATCCCAGGGGTTAGTTTAAATAGAGCCTATAAAGAGTTGGTTAAATCAAAAAGTAAAACGATTATTGTGGCGGTGATTGATTCTGGAATTGATATTGGTCATGAGGATCTAAAAGGAAAAATCTGGGTCAATAAAAATGAAATTCCGAATAATGGAAAAGACGATGACAACAATGGTTATATTGATGATATAAACGGATGGAATTTCCTCGGCGTTTCCAGCAATGAACAACTAGAGTATGTGCGATTAGTAGCGAGTGGAGACACCACTAATCCACGCTATACAGAAGCAACAGAATTTATAGCAAAAGAACGAGAGAAAACGAGGCAATCAAAAGAGCAATATGAAGGAATTAAAGCCCAAGTCAAAACTTCTGATGCGGCAATCGCTGAGATTTTAAAAAAAGAAATATATACAAAAGAGGACGTTTCAAAAATAGAAACAACCGATCAGGAATTACTTAAACACGTGAGTGTAATCAAACAATCCTTTGGTTTTGGTTTTGATAGCATCGCAGATTTACTGAAAGAATTGAATGCGGGACTCAAGTCCTTTAATGAACGTTTAGAATATAACCTAAATGTCGATTTTGATGGGCGAAAACTTGTAGGAGATAATCCCGATGATTTTAAGGATCGTACGTATGGTGATAGTGATGTAAGAGCAAAAAATGGTCGGAGTCATGGAACCCATGTCTCAGGAATTATCGCTGCTAAGCGCAATAATGGAATAGGCATGAATGGCGCTGCTGATAATGTAAAAATAATGGCTATCCGCAACACGCCTAACGGGGACGAGTATGATAAAGATGTTGCTTTGGCTGTTTATTATGCGGTTGATAATGGTGCTAAGGTCATTAACATGAGCTTTGGAAAACAGTTTTCACCTCATAGCGACTGGGTCAGAGATGCAATCA
Source organism: Flavobacteriaceae bacterium (assembly GCA_029252265.1). Taxonomy (GTDB): domain Bacteria; phylum Bacteroidota; class Bacteroidia; order Flavobacteriales; family Flavobacteriaceae; genus Hel1-33-131. Next base: position 33,295 of record JAQXBT010000013.1, read on the forward strand.
ACTATGCCGCAGAAAAAGATGTTTTAATCGTAGCTGCTGCTGGAAATGATGGTGAAAACACAGATCAAGTTAATTACTTTCCAAATGACCAAATAGATAATGGCACCGAAGTGTCTAATACGTTTCTAAAAGTGGGTGCAAACGAACCTAGATACGGTTCAACGTTAGTTGCTAGGTATTCAAATTATGGTAAAAACACCGTTGATGTTTTTGCGCCAGGATCACAAATTTATTCGACCTATCCCAAAAACACCTACGAGTTTGCTCAAGGAACTTCAATGGCTTCGCCCTTAGTGGCAGGGATCGCCGCTTTGATTTTTTCGCAATATCCCAAGCTAAGTGCTGCACAGGTAAAACAAATACTAATGGAATCTGGGCTATCCATAAATAAAAAAGTTACCTTGGAAAACGGAGAGATCATATCGTTTTCTGAACTCTCTAAGTCTGGTAAAATAGTAAATGCTTATAATGCATTAATAATGGCATCCAAAATGTCTAAATAACAATTACAACTATGAAATACGCTTCTTATTTACTTGTTTTTTTTATGGGAATGATGGCTGTATTTAGCCAAAACAATTTTGAGTATTGGCAACAACATGTGGATTACGATATGGATGTTAAAATGTATGTAAACACTTTTAAGTATGGAGGAACACAGAAACTAATTTATACCAATAACTCACCAGATAGTTTGGATAAAGTATTTTATCATTTATTTTATAATGCCTTCCAGCCTGGAAGCGAAATGGATGTGCGATCAATTACAATTTCGGACCCTGATTCTAGAGTAGATGATCGAATTAGTAAACTTAGTAAAGAGGATATCGGGTTTTTAAATGTAATACGTTTAACTCAAAACAACACACCTTTGACTTACGAGGTCGTTGGAACCGTGTTAGAAGTGCAATTAAACACACCAATAAAGTCAGGAGAAAAAGTTGTTTTTGATATGTTATTTGAGGGCCAAGTACCACCCGTAATTCGTCGAGCAGGAAAAAACAGTAAAGAAAATGTAGCGCTATCCATGGCGCAATGGTATCCCAAAATGGCAGAGTATGATTTTGAAGGCTGGCACGCTGATCCATATATTAGTAGAGAATTTCATGGCGTATGGGGAGATTTTGAGGTCAAATTAACCATTGATAAGGACTATGTGGTTGGAGGAACAGGATACCTTCAAAACCCAACGGAGGTTGGGCACGGATATGGAACCCAAGAAATAAAAAACGATTCTGATCTATTAACTTGGCATTTTGTGGCGCCAAATGTGCATGATTTCACCTGGGCTGCAGATCCTAACTTTATTCATGATACCTTGCAAGTTCCCGAAGGTCCAATGTTACATTTCTTATATAAAAAATCCTTAAAAAGTAAATACAAAAAACGATGGAGAGACTTACAAGTCCCAACAAGTGAAATTTTTCAATACTACAGTAGCACCGTTGGAAAATACCCCTATGAACAATACTCCGTAATTCAGGGTGGCGATGGTGGTATGGAGTATGGCATGTGTACCTTGATTACTGGAGAACGAAGTTTTGAAAGCTTGGTAGGGGTTACAGCGCATGAAATTGGACATACTTGGTTTCAGTTTTTAATGGCTTCAAACGAAAGTAAACACCCTTGGTTAGATGAGGGTTTTGCTGAATACACCTGTACGTTTATTGAAAACACCATATTTGATGTAAAACCAGTTCAACCTCTTAAACGTCATTACAATCGCTATTTGAAACTAGCCTTGAGTGGAAATGAACAACCAATGTCAACTCATGGAGACCGCTTTAAATACAATAGCTCATACAGTATTTCAACGTATAGCAAAGGAGCGTTAGTCTTAGCACAATTAAAGTATATAATTGGAGATATTGCGTTCAATAAAACCTTAAAAGATTACTTTAACAACTGGGCGTTTAAACACCCAACCCCAAATGATTTTATACGCTGTGCCGAAAAAGCATCAGGCTTAGAGTTGGAATGGTTTTTGACTGATTGGACCCAAACCACAAACACCATTGATTATGGCGTGAGAACCGTTGAAACCATAAACAGTAAAACTCAAATCACATTGGAACGGATTGGATTGATGCCGATGCCTGTTGAGGTCCAAATACAATATAAGGGGGGGAGAACAACCACTTATTATATTCCTTTACGGGAAATGCGGGGCGAAAAACCAGCAGAAGATGGGGTGGTTTTATTAAAAGATTGGACATGGGCCTATCCTGAATATCGTTTTGATATTGATATCGATCGATCCGAAATTGAATCCGTTACATTAGATGTGGATAACGAAGTTGCGGATGTGAATAAAGACAATAATAAGATAATCATATTATAAGATATGGAACGTTTAAAAGGAAAAAAGCAGATTGAACAGTTATTCACGTCGGGTCATTCGGTGGGTGCGTTTCCTTTAAGACTAGTTTACTTAGAGTCTGATTCTACAAATAAAATAGGCGTTTCAGTTAGTAAAAAACACTTCAAAAATGCAGTTGACCGAAACCGAATTAAGCGCCTTTTAAGAGTGGCTGTGAAAGGTTCGCTTACCGAAATTTTAGAGGGCTTAGACTTTAAATGCGTTGTAATGGTTTTATATGTTGGAAAAGAAATGCCAACAACCCCTGGCCTAAAACCACAATTTGAGTCCTTAATAAAACGTTTTAATAAAAAACAATCAAATGAAATTTCATCTTAACAAAAGAAGTCTTATTATTGGAGTGCTTGCTGTGATATTTTTATTTACAACTGCTTATAAAAATGATTATTTCGAAATTGCGAAACAGTTAGACATCTTCACAACGCTTTTTAAAGAAGTTAATATGAATTATGTTGACGAGACAAACCCTGCTAAGTTGATGCAGAAAAGTGTCAAACACATGCTAAAAGAGCTTGATCCCTACACCAGTTATATGAACGAGCAGGATGTTGAAAAAGCACGTATTTATCAATCGGGAGCTTATGTTGGAATCGGAGCAAGTATTAATTCTCAAAAAAATAAATTAGTCATTGTTGAAGTTTATAAAAACTTAGCAGCGGATAAAGCAGGAATGAAATCGGGAGACGAAATTATAAAAATTGAGGGGCTTGAAGTAAATACCTTAAAAGAAAGTGCGACCCAATTTTTGAACGGTAAAAAAAATACGACCGTCGCGTTGACGTACCGACGAAATGGGGAAGATAAAGAGATCGTAGTTACGAGAGGTGATATCACGCCAAAAGCGGTACCAGTCTCTAAATTGTTAGAAAACGGGGTGGGATATATCGCTTTGGATCGTTTTTCAAAAACAGCATCTTCTGAAGTTAAAAATGCTCTTAAATTGATGCTTATTGATGAAGCAAAAGGGATAATCTTAGATTTAAGAAACAACCCAGGAGGTCTACTTCACGAAGCCGTTAAAATAGTTAACCTTTTTGTTCCTAAAGGACAACTTGTTGTCTCTACGAAATCAAACATAGAAACCTATAACCAAACGTTTGTAACAAAAGACCAACCCTTAAGTTTAGACATTCCTTTGGTAGTTTTAATAAATCAAAAAAGTGCTTCAGCCAGTGAAATTGTAGCGGGAGCTCTTCAAGATTTAGACCGAGCTGTCATTGTTGGAAAAAGGAGTTTTGGAAAAGGACTGGTTCAGAAACCCACAAAACTTCCTTATGGATCACAATTAAAGGTAACAATATCACGTTACTACACGCCTTCTGGGCGCTGTATACAAGCACTGAACTACAGAGATAGAAAAGAAGATGGTTCAGCAGTTCGTTTTAAGGAAAATGAATACAAAGCATTTAAGACTAAGAATGGACGTACGGTATACGATGGTGGCGGAATTAACCCCGACATAGTGATTGGGTCTGAGTTCTCCAACAAGTACATAGAAAGTGTCTTAAATGGCTCTATGGTGTTTGATTATTCAAACGACTATTACTACAACAATACAGTTGATTCATTTGAAGAGTTTCGTTTAAGTACAAAAGATTTTGAGGAATTTAAACAACTGAGTCTTCGTGAGAAGTACAATGAGGACGATAAAATTCAAACAGAAATAAATCAATTAAAAAAAATAACGAACAAAGAGGGTTTTATAGAAATGGATGCTAGTTTTGATATTTTAAAGAAAGCATTACACCAATCAAAACTAAAACTAATCAACGAATTTAAATCTGAGATAATTTCAGTGTTGGAGGGTGAAATTATAAAACGTTATTTTTACCGTGAAGGAATGTACGCCTATTTTATTGCAACAAATGAGGACGTCTTTGAAGCACAAGAAATTTTAAATGACCAGAAGAAATATCAAAAAATATTAAAATAGGAAACACGATGCGTAAAATTATTTTTTTATTCGTTTTATTAGTCAACACGCTACAAGCGCAGACCACTAATACGCATGTAGTCTATTTTGAAACAGGAAAGTTTAATGTGACAGAAATAGAAGTCAATCGACTTGTATTATTTATACAAAGTTTAAAAGATATTGAAGTTGAGCGAATTTCAATTTATGGGTTTTGCGATGATCGTGGAACTGATTCTTATAATTTGAAACTCTCTCAAAATAGGGCCGATGCAATAAAAAAAATATTTTCTGGACTTGATATGGATGAAAATCTCATAACCAACGTAGATGGAAAAGGAGAGGTTTTATTGCGTGTTATTTCATCTGATAACTTAAATATAATTCGTGGTCTGAATCGAAAAGTTGAAGTCCGTATTGACTTTAAAAAACCAATAATTCCAGCAGAGATTGAAACAGATGAAGTTGAAAAACAAACCGAAGATAATCAACTTATAAAAGAAAATATAGCCGTTGGTGATAAAATAATTTTGGATAATATTTTATTCAAAACAGGGTATAGTTATATTGAAGAAGAATCGGTTCTAGTTCTAGAAATGTTAGCGATAGCGTTAAGAGGAAGACCTGAACTTAACTTCACAATTGAGGGTCATATTTGTTGTACTAGAAACTCTAGAGATTCAATTGATAAAAGGACAGGTAAACGTAATTTATCTTTAGCAAGAGCTCGGTTTATTTATGATTATTTAGTTGATAAAGGCATCAAGAGAAACCGAATGCGGTATGTAGGTTTGAAAAATAAATATCCTTTAGGAAAAGATCCGAAATTTGACAGGCGTGTAGAAATTAAGATCACCTATATATACAATAAAAACTAACTTTTTAACATTCCTATATGGGGAATACCATCTTCTAAATAAGGCTCTCCTTGTGTATTAAACCCTAAATTGTTATAAAATTTTTCTAAATATTTCTGCGCCGAAATTTTAATTTCTGTAGTTTGATAGTTGTTTTTAATCGCTACTATGGAAGCCTCCATTATTTGTTGGCCATAATTTAAATGACGTTCCTTTAACGAAACAACAACCCTTCCAATGCTTGCTTCTTTAAAGTAATCTCCACCCTTAAAAACACGTGTGTAAGCGATAATCTTATTATCTTTCTTGCCGATGATATGGAGTGCAGATTGATCTTTTGAATCGATATCTTGATACACACAATCTTGTTCTACTACAAAAACCTCACTTCTTAATTGTAATAAAAAATAAAGCTCCTCCAATGAAAGCTGTTCGAACGTTTTAATAGAAATATCTAGCATAATTTAATCTTGAATAATAATCGCTTTAGAATCGGTTGTGCCGTATTCTGGCTGAATATTAAAATGGTTTATTTTGAATTTTTCGTAGAGGCTAGATTCTAATAATTTAAGAATGATATTAAATTCCGAAAACTTTAAATCGTAGTTAAAATCAATATGGGCTTCTAAGTGTATTTCTGATTCATTTAATTGCCAAATATGGATGTGATGAATATTATTTATTACTTCTATTTTTATAACCTCTTTTACCACATCCTCAATTCGTATTTCTTTAGGAGTAAACAACATAAGAATATTAAAAGATTCTTTAAGTAAACTAAAACCGACGATGATAAGGTACACTGCAATAGCCACAGTTAGCGCAGCATCGACCCAAAAAACTTGATAGAACTTCATTAGAAGGCCCCCTATCAAAACCGCAATACTTGCCAACATATCCGTTAATAGATGAATATAGGCAGACCTTATATTTATATTATTAGCACTGTCTTTTTTTAATAATAAAACACTTAATCCATTAAATAAAATTCCTAAAATAGATAACCATATAACTAATTCAGCTTCAATTTTTTGAGGATTAAAAAAGCGATTGACAGCTTCGAACACTAAATAAATAGCAATCACAATTAACGATGAAGCATTGATAAAAGCAGCTATAATTTCAGCGCGTTTATATCCAAAAGTTCGTGTATTGGTGGCTTTTTTTTTGGATAAAATAGACGCTATATAAGAAATAACAAGAGACAAAACGTCTGTTAAATTATGTAATGCATCACTTAACAAAGCGAGACTTCCTGAAAGAAATCCACCAATAATTTGAGCAATCGTAATCGTACTATTTAATAAAATAGATATTAAAAGATTTCTATCCTTATGATTAGCGGAATGATTATGAGAAAGACCCATTACAATATTAACAAGGTTGAATTTTATTAATTCTATTTTGATGACGGCCGCCTTCAAATTCTGTATTTAAAAATGTTTCAACCATTTCTAAAACAGCGTCTATTTCGGTAAAACGAGCAGGTATACAAAGTATATTTGCGTTGTTATGTTGCCGTATTAACGACACAATTTCATTATTCCAACATATACCAGCTCTTATGCTTGAATATTTATTTGCGGTCATTGCAACACCATTAGCGCTACCACATATTAAAATTCCAAAGGTTGCTTTTTTACTTTCGACATCTTGAGCTACAGGATGTACAAAATCAGGATAATCGACACTCGAGTCAGAATCGGTTCCATAATTTACAACTTGAATATGTCTAGATTTTAAAAATTCTATAATTCTGAATTTATAATCTGTTCCTGCGTGATCGTTTCCGATAGATATGTTCATTTGTTAAAACTTAAATTATTAGTAAATTTACAAAAAAGAGTTTTATATAATTTAAATTGTTAATAGCCTTTTTAATTAGTTGTTAATAATTAATGAACGAATATGAAAACTAAATTTTTTAATATCAATTAATTTTATCAACCAGCTATATGAAATTATAAAACTAATTAAGTTATCTTTTTTAGTTGTTTACTTATGAATATTGAAAGGGTGCTTGTGAACAAAAAAAACTAAATTACTTATAAGCTATTCTATGTGAGTAGTGGTTATCAACAACGTATAATAGGTATAACTAAATAGTTATAAATCAAATAATTAAATAAATAATTAATTGTTAAGTAATTGTTTATAATATGTATATAAGTGATAAAACTAATGAATACAATAAAACTTATAGTACCTATTCACAGACTATAATAAACACCATTAGTTTTTAAATAATTTAATAAAAAATTAATATGATTATATTAAATGTGGATAAAGTTAAAAAAGAGATGACTTTGAGTTGAATTAAAGTAGTAGCTTTGCTTAATCAGAAACCTTAAATGAAACGAAAAAAGAATAACAAACAATCTATTCAAAATTATAGTCAAAGTATATTAACTATTCTTAAAGCAGATAGAAAAAAAACATTCAATCATAAGCAAATAGCAGCACAACTTGGTGTAAATGATGCGAGTAGCCGTAACCAGATCATAAAAAATCTTCACAAACTTGCGGGTAAAAAAGAAATAGAAGAAATAGAACGGGGTAAATTTCAAATTGTCACCTCAACAGAATACTATATAGGAATTGTAGATATGGCCTCTAGAGGCAATGCATATATTATATGTGATGATTTAGAAGATGATGTTTTTATAGCAGCTAATAAGATGCAAAAAGCACTTCATGGGGACACCGTTGAATTATATGTTTATAACCGAAAAAAGAATGGAAAAAAAGAAGGAGAAATAACTCAAATAATAAAAAGATCTAGAACTGACTATGTTGGAATCATACAATTAAATGAAAAGTTTGCATTTGTAGTACCAGATAGTAATAAAATGCCCGTCGATGTCTTTGTACCACTTTCTAAAACCTTAAAAGCTGAAGATGGTGATAAAGTATTGGTAAGTTTAGAAGAATGGCCCGATAAAGCAGATTGCCCAAATGGAAAAATAATTAAAATATTAGGAAAACCAGGCGATCATAATACAGAAATTCATTCCATATTAGCTGAATATGGATTGCCGTATGAATTTCCAACAGAAGTTGAAACGTTTGCAAATAATATAGACACTTCTATCACAGAAGGTGAAATTTCTAAACGTCGCGACATGCGATCAACACTTACTTTTACAATAGATCCAAAGGATGCAAAAGATTTTGATGATGCCTTATCATTTAAACAACTTCCTAATGGCAACTTCGAAATAGGAATTCATATAGCCGATGTTTCTCATTACTTACAAGAGGGCACTGTTTTAGATGACGAAGCTTACGAACGAGCTACTTCTGTTTATTTAGTTGATAGAGTCGTTCCAATGCTTCCTGAAGTATTATCTAACAATGCGTGCTCTTTACGTCCAAACGAAGAAAAATATACGTTCTCTGCCGTTTTTGAAATTAATAATAAAGCACTTATAGAAAACCAATGGTTTGGAAGAACAGTTACCTATAGTGATGCTCGTTTTGCGTATGAGGAAGCACAGCATATTATAGAAACAGAAGCTTGTGAAATTCCAGAAGAAATTTCAATAACAGGTGAAGCATATACTGCAGATACTTTAGTTAAAAAAGCTATCTTAAAATTAGATGAACTTGCGAAAATAATGCGCCAAAAACGTATGAAAGATGGCGCTATCTCTTTTGATAAAGCTGAAGTTAAATTTAATCTTGACGAGACAAACAACCCTGTAGGCGTGTTTTTTAAAACATCTAAAGATGCAAATAAACTAATTGAAGAGTTTATGCTATTAGCAAACAGAAAAGTATCTGAATTTATCGGAAAACAATCTCCACAAAAAACATTTATTTATAGAACTCATGATGAACCTGATGACCAAAAATTAGCCGGTCTTCAAAGAATTGTATCTCAATTTGGCCACCAACTAAATTTTAAAAATAGAGAAACTACCACACAATCTCTAAATACCCTTCTAAAAAATGTTAAAGGGACTAAAGAACAAAATTTAGTTGATACATTAACCATTCGTTGCATGAGTAAAGCAGCCTATTCTACTAAAAACATTGGCCATTACGGCCTTGCTTTTGACTATTACAGTCATTTTACATCGCCAATTAGAAGATATCCTGATGTTATGGCACATCGTTTCTTACAACATTATCTCGACGGAAATAAAACAACAAACGAAGGGGTTTATGAAGAAAAGTGTAAACACGCTTCTAATATGGAATATCTTGCGACAAAAGCAGAACGCGATTCTATAAAATATATGCAAGTCAAGTACATGCAAGACCATAAAGAAGATACTTTTTTAGGAGTTATTTCTGGAGTAACCGAATGGGGAATGTATGTAGAAATTATAGAAAACAAATGTGAGGGTATGATAAGAATTAGAGATATTAAAGGCGATTTCTATAGGTTTGATGCTGAGGAATTTGCTTTAATAGGAGAAAAAACAAAAACAAAATACCAGTTAGGCGATGAAATTGAGGTCCGCGTCAAACAAGCCGATTTGGTTAAAAAACACTTAGACTTTAGTTTAGCTTAATTTTACTTAAATTTTTACACAATGAAACCTTATACACTATTACTCTTACTTTTTAATTTTTTAGTCTTTTCTCAAACCCCAATTAGTAAGTCATTAGGAGAGTTTTCTGAACTCAAAATCTATGATTTAATCAATATAGAACTCATAGAGTCTACCGAAAACAAAATTGAAATAACAGGCGCTAATGCAACAGATGTAATTGTTATTCAAAAAAATGATATTCTTAGAATAAGAATGGCGCTTCATAAATCATTTAATGGAAGTAAAACATTTATAAAATTATTTTACACTAAAATTCACACCATCGATGTTAATGAAGGTGCTAAAGTCGTTTCAGAATCCACTTTTAAACAATATGAGTTAGAATTAAAAGCGCAAGAAGGTGGTACGATATCTGTTAAGACGGATACTAAAATATTAACGATTAAGAGTGTAACAGGTGGAGTTATTGAAACAAGTGGTACTACAGAAGCACAAAACTTAAACATAAGAACTAGAGGTGCTTATAATGGATCACAATTAAAAGCTTTAAATTCTAAAATAAAAATTAAGGCTGGCGGGGATGTCGATGTTAATAGTTCTGATCTTATTGAAGTTAGAATTATTGCAGGTGGCAACTTAACTATTCATGGAACCACAAAACACTTGAAGGAAACCAATAGGATTGGTGGAACTATTAGTTTTAAGGACTAATTATTATTTATTTTAAATTAATTAATTTTATAATACAATCATGATCGAAGATATTCAAGCTGCGATTCCTCTTGGCTTTTTTTTAGCTTTTATGATTGGTCCTGTTTTTTTTGTACTCATTGAAACAAGTATCACAAAAGGAATTAGAGCTGCCATTGCTTTTGATGCGGGCGTTATTATTGCAGATGTTATTTTCATTGCAGTGGCATATTTTAGTAGCTTTCAACTATTAGAAAATTTAAGTAATCAACCAGGTTTGTATGTCTTTGGTGGAACCATCTTAGCGATCTACGGGTTAATCATTTTTATTAAAAAGCCCAACCTAAAAGAAATTAAAAATCAATTTAATAATTCATTTAAAGCTAATTATATAGAGCTATTTATTAAAGGGTTTTTATTAAACTTTATAAATATTGGTGTTTTACTATTTTGGTTAGGAGTGGTCATTGTTACAGGACCAAATTTTGAGAACGACATCAATCGATTTGTGGTGTTTTTTGGAACATTAATGCTCGCTTATTTTATAACAGACTTAATTAAAATTGTGTTGGCAAAACAATTAAAGAAAAAATTAACCCCTGGAACTATTATAAAAACAAAGAAAATTCTTGGCGCACTTTTAATAATTTGTGGATTAACACTTATAACGAAAGGATTTTTACCAAAGGATAAATTAAACCCTCAAACGATTATTGAAGAAATAAGAGAATAAAAAAAACCACATCAGGATGATGTGGTTTAAGTAAGTTGAGGCGTCTAGCGGATTCGAACCGCTGTAGAAGGTTTTGCAGACCTCTGCCTAGCCACTCGGCCAAGACGCCAAAAACGAACGCAAATTTAAGCAAATTTAAACATTACACAAGATAAAATAAATATATCAGTAAAAACAAGATAACCTTTACAAAAGAAAAAAGAAAGTTGCAAGCCATTACAGTCATACATTTTATTGTGAATCCTATCTCTGGAAAAGGAAAAAATAGCCTAGACACCGCAATGGTCTTAAGGATCTTTAATACAAAGAGGTTCAAAGTACAAATCTCGGAAACCCTTAAACCATCCCACGCCATTGAGCTTTCCTTAGAATCGATTAAAAAAGGAGTTGATATTATTGTCGCTTGTGGAGGTGACGGGACGATAAACGAAGTTGCAGGATGTTTAATAGGTACCAGTGTTAAACTTGGTATTATCAAATTTGGATCTGGAAACGGTTTAGCAACCACCCTTAATATACCCAAAAATAGTGAAGATGCCTTAAGAGTGATTAAACAAGGCATCACTACTAAAATTGATGCAGGCGAAATAAACAATCATTATTTTTTCAGCAACTCTGGAATTGGTTTCGACGCCAACGTTATAAATAATTATTCAAACACAAAAAAAAGACAATTAGTCTCCTATTTGAAGGCATCACTTTCCACGTTTTTTTCTAAACCACCACCCCTTTCAGTCGAAATTGCTATTAACTCCGAACGTTTTTCGTTAAAACCCTTTATGGTATTTGTTTCAAATTCTAATGAGATGGGGTATGACATCTCGCTAACACCAAAAGCATCTATTCAAGATGGCATGCTTGATGTTATTATTGTGGAGACCCTCAACAAATTAGAAATTATTCATTTTGCTTTTTTACTACTAATAAAAAAACCGCAAAAATTCAAAAAAGCACACTATTTTCTAACTAAGAACATAGAAATAACCAATCTTCTAAGTGGAAGCGTTTTAACCCAAATCGATGGAGAATCAAGGCAAATTGATTCCAACACACTTAAGATCAGTATTAAAAAAGAGGCACTTTCAGTTATTATTCCTTAGAGTTAAACCCGATTTTCGCTTAATACAATTGTTACTTTTTCGACATCTCCACCTAAAGGCGGATTAATTTTTGACACCGAAACAGTCGTGGCGGTTACCGTGGGGCATTTATCAAAGATTTGGAGGATGATTCGTTTTGCAACAGCCTCCAACAGCTTCGCTGGAACGCTCATCTCTTTAACCACAATCGCATTTAATGTGACATAGTCAACCGTATCGTTTAAAGCGTCTGTCATAGACGATTTTTCTAAATCAGCATTAACACTTACATCTACTCTGTAGTCACTCCCAATCGTTGTTTCCTCGCTCATACACCCATGATACGCATACACCCGAATGTTTTCAACCTTAATTACTCCCATTTTATAGTTTTTTATTTTGTTAAAAATAATAATTATACCGAAGATATATCTATAAACTTTTTATTTGATTAATTTTGCTACGTGTTTATTCAAGAAATACATAGCATTATGTCAGATACCCACAAACCGCTCAACTTTTTAGAGCAAATAGTAGAAGAAGATTTAAAGAACGGCTTGCCACAAAACAAACTCCGCTTTCGATTTCCCCCAGAACCGAATGGCTATCTCCATATTGGACATACAAAAGCGATTGGTATTAGTTTTGGTTTAGGTGAAACTTATAACGCACCAGTAAATTTGCGTTTTGATGATACGAACCCTACAAAGGAAGATCAGGAATATGTAGATGCAATCAAAGAAGACATCTCTTGGTTAGGATATCAATGGGACAAAGAACTATATTCCTCAGACTATTTTGAGCAATTATACATTTGGGCGTTAGAAATGATAAAAGACGGCAAAGCGTATGTAGACTCCCAATCAAGTGAAGCCATGGCTGTTCAAAAAGGAACGCCGACGCAACCGGGAGTAGATAGCCCATTTAGAAACCGATCTGTAGAAGAAAATTTAGCCCTTTTCAATCAAATGAAAAACGGCAAATTTAAGGCAGGTACACATGTTTTAAGAGCTAAAATAGACATGAAGCATGTGAATATGTTGATGCGCGACCCGTTAATGTATCGCATCTTACATGCGGACCACCACCGAACCGGATCGACCTGGTGTATTTATCCAATGTATGACTGGACTCATGGCGAGAGTGATTATTTAGAACAGGTCTCACACTCCTTATGTTCCTTAGAGTTTAAGCCCCACAGAGATTTATATGATTGGTTTAAAACCATTGTCTCTAAATATACAACGAAAGAATCCCTACCCTTAATTCCAAAACAACGCGAATTTGCACGTCTAAACTTAAGCTATACCGTTATGAGTAAGCGAAAGTTATTAAAATTAGTGGAAGACAAAATTGTGAGCGGCTGGGACGACCCTCGAATGCCAACAATTTCTGGACTTAGACGTCGAGGTTATACCCCTACTTCGATTCGCAAGTTTGTAGACACGGTTGGTGTCGCTAAGCGAGATAATATAATAGACGTCTCTCTTTTAGAGTTTTGTGTTCGAGAAGACCTCAACAAAAAAGCCGCCCGGATTATGGCTGTTTTAGATCCTGTAAAACTTGTGGTTAAAAATTATCCAAAAGAAAAAGAGGAGTGGTTAGACGCTGAAAACAATCCAGAAGATGAAAGTAGCGGTTCGCGAACCGTTCCGTTTTCTAAAGACCTTTACATAGAACGCGATGATTTTAAAGAAGAAGCTAATAGTAAGTATTTTAGACTCTCACTCGGGAAAGAAGTACGACTCAAAAATGCTTTTATTATCAAAGCAGAAAGTGTCGTTAAAGATGCTAGTGGGAAAATTTTAGAAATTCACTGTAGTTATGACCCAAAAAGTTTAAGCGGTAGCGGAACTCCCGAAAGCCTTCGAAAAGTAAAGGGAACTTTGCATTGGGTTTCTAGAGCGCACGCCATTGAAGCAGAAGTTAGAGAATATGACCGCTTGTTTGTACACGCAGAACCGGACAATCAAACAGAAAACTTTTTGAAATTTGTAAATCCAAAATCATTAAATGTCAGAAAAGCGTTCATTGAGCCACACATTAAAAAGGCAAGTGTAGGTGAACAATTTCAATTTCAACGCATCGGATATTTCAATCTAGATAAAGATACAAGTGAGCACAACTTAGTGTTCAATAAAACAGTTGGATTACGAGATACTTGGGTAAAACAAGCACCTAAACAAACGCTTAACCAGTCTAAATCAAGTGCATCACAACAATCTCAAAGAAAACCGATTGACGTTATTAAACAACTTGGAAAAAAATACACGAACCTTCCTCAAGAAAAGCAGCTCAAAGTCAAAACGGAGATTCAAGCTTTAGCTAAAGACGTCTCTTATGAAGATTTAGAACCGTTATTTAATACCGCCGCCAAAAAAGTGGGGACACGCATCGCTACCGTCATCACTCTAAATGAATTATTAAAAAACGGTTTAAAACGCAGCGAACAAATCGATATTTTTGTAGCAACCGCTAAATCGGATGATCACCCTTTGTTAAACGAGGAAGCAAGCCGTATTTAAGTTATTTTTTTAATTTTTTAGGACCGTTTTTCATCGCCTCTCCTATCTGATTACTTGCGGTAAAACTAGCCACCATGTCGTTTAGCATTGTACTGCCTGCCTGCGGTGAATTAGGCAATAGAATAAGATTACTATTTGTTTCTTGCCCAATAGATTGAAGGGTATCGTAGTGTTGTGTTACTACAATTAATGCCGAAGCTTCTTGAGAGTTAATCCCCACCTTATTTAGCACCTCTACAGACTCTTCAAGGCCACGAGCAATTTCACGACGTTGATCGGCAATACCTTGCCCTTGTAGGCGTTTACTTTCTGCTTCAGCCTTCGCTTTTTCTACGATCAGAATTCGTGCGGCATCTCCTTCAAATTGTGCAGCAATTTTTTCGCGTTCAGAGGCATTAATTCGGTTCATTGCCTCTTTAACTTGGGCGTCTGGATCTATATCTGTTACCAAGGTTTTTATGATGTCATATCCATAATCCATCATGGCCTGGTTTAACTCCGACTTGACAGCAATAGCAATATCATCTTTTTTAACAAAAACATCATCAAGCTTCATTTTTGGAACTTCAGCTCGTACTACATCAAACACATACGAGGTGATCTGATCGTGAGGATAGTCTAACTTATAAAAGGCATCATACACCTTGTCTTTAATCACTTTAAATTGAACAGATACTTTTAAACGAACAAAAACATCATCCAGTGTTTTAGTTTCAATTAAGACATCTAACTGTTGGATTTTTAAACTTAAACGACCCGAAATACGATCGATTAAAGGAATTTTGAAATGAAGTCCAGACTGACGAATGCTTTGAAATTTTCCAAATCGCTCAACAATAGCGGCAGTTTGTTGCTTGACTGTAAAAAGTGCAGCAAAAATAATAATTAATCCAAAAATAATAAAGGGTATTAAAAAAAACGACATAGTAACAAGGTTTAAATTAGAGTTAGATATTTGTAATTTAGTATTTTATATTGAAAAAACGAAACGAACCAGACAAAAAAATATTAACGACTTAGTTTTAACGAAACCACAGAGTTTTCTTTCAGCGCATTCGCATTTGTGAAACGAATAACCGTTCCGTTGAGGTCTGCTTCAATCAAATAAAAAGCTCCCTTATAAAAATTATGCATGACAACTGCTTTGAGCAAACCGTCTTCTGTTAAATTAATTTCATGCGCATAATAGTAGTGACCATCAATAACGCTGTATTCACTAAAAAAGGCAGCGACAAGCGGATGCCTCGGATTTAAGAAGATATTCCTAGGAGTATCTGTCATTAAAATAGTGCCGTTATGTAGTACCATCATTTGGTCTGCAAAAGACAGAACATCATCTTTGTCATGAGTTGCCAACACACAGGCGATGTTATTTGTTTTTAAATACGCAAATAAATTACGTCTCAAAGATTGTTTTTTGAAGTTATCGATATGGCTAAATGGTTCATCTAGAAGAATTATTTCAGGACGTCTTGCAATTGCTCGTGCTAAGGCCACACGTTGCTTTTGACCCCCGCTTAAGAATTGTATTTTAGTGTTTTCAAAGCCTTCTAATTCTACAACCTCAATGAGCTCTTTAACGCGTGCTTTTTTTTCGTCGAGATAAAAATTAGAGAGATGATCTCCAATGTTTTCGGAGACACTGGTGTAGGGCATCAAATCAAATTCTTGCGCCACATATTTCATAAAATCATGCCCCACAACAAGTTTGTTTTTTGGACCTAAAATAGGTTGATCTTTCCAAGATATTGATCCGTTATCAACATCCATTTGTCCAAAAATTAGTTTTAGTAGTGTACTTTTTCCAGAACCACTTTCTCCAACAATCGCCAAACAATCGCCACTTTCAACGACGGCAGAAACTGCCTTTAAAACGGTGCGTTTGTTGTAATTAAAAGAAACATTTTTTATTAAAAGCATCTATTGACTACAAAATATTTGCAACCAGATATTCTGCAATTTGAATTGCATTGGTAGCCGCCCCTTTACGTAAGTTGTCAGAAACAATCCACATATTTAAAGTATTTGGTTGGGTTTCATCTCTTCGAATACGACCTACAAAAACATCATCTTTTCCATGCGCATAAATTGGCATTGGATAGGTGTTTGTATCGGTGTTGTCTTGGACGGTGACTCCACCAAATTGACTTAATATAGTGCGGACTTCAGTGAGATCAAAATCGTTTTCAAATTGCACATTTACAGATTCAGAATGACCACCTGCAGTTGGAATTCTAACGGCAGTCGCGGTAATTGAAAATGAACGATCATTTAATATTTTTTGTGGCTCTCTTGCTAATTTCATTTCTTCTTTAGTGTACCCGTTTTCAAGGAACACATCACAATGTGGTAAGGCATTTCGGCCTATTGGGTAAGGGTAGGCCATTTCGCCTTTAACTCCATTAATTTCGTTTTCTAATTGTTGAACTGCTTTGACACCAGTTCCAGAAACAGATTGATATGTTGAAATAACGACACGTTTCATTTTATATTTATCGTGTAATGGCGATAGCGCCATGACTAATTGAATTGTGGAGCAGTTTGGATTGGCGATAATTTTATCATCAACCGTCAGTTCAGAAGCATTAATTTCAGGAACAATTAGCTTTTTTGTGGGATCCATTCGCCAGGCAGAAGAATTGTCAATCACAATTGTTCCAGCATCCGCAAATTTTGGAGCCCATTCAAGAGAGGTGTCTCCACCAGCGGAAAAAATAGCAATATCAGCTTTCATTTCGACTGCTTTGGCCAGGCCAACAATGGTATAATCAACCCCTTTATACGCCACTTTTTTACCCACACTTCGTTCTGAAGCAACAGGAATAAGTTCTGTGATTGGAAATTGACGCTCTTCGAGTAATTTTAACATGACGGTTCCAACCATTCCGGTAGCACCTACAACTGCAATTTTCATTTTTTTTATCTTTAATTAAGCCTGTAAAATTAATAAATAAACTGAAAACAACCTCTGTAAAACAAAAAAAGACGAACCTCTTGGTTCGTCTTTATGAATCTCACTAAAAAAGGCTATTTTTTTAGCAAATCCCTAATGTCTGATAATAGCTCGTTGTCTGACGGACCAGTAGGGGCTGCTACGACAACCTCTTCATCTTTTTTAAATTTGTTAACTCCTTTTACAAGAATGAACATAAAGAAAGCAACAATAATAAAGTCAATTGTGTGAGTTAAAAACTGCCCCCACAACAACGCAGACTCCCCTTCTAAAACACCCTGAGCATTTATACTGCCATCTGATAAAATGTATTTTAAATTTTTTAGATCCGTTTTAAATACCAATCCAACAAGTGGCGAAATAATTCCTCCTGTAAAGCTAGTAACGACTTCTTTGAAAGCTGCGCCCATCACAAAGCCAACTGCAATATCGATGAGGCTGCCTTTCATGGCAAATTCTTTAAATTCTTTGAACATAATTAAGTAGGTTTTGAGTTAATAATCAAACTAAATTAATAAAAAAAAAGTTGTAAAAGAGTTTTTTTTGAGTTTTAACTAAGTTGTTACGATCTTACGTTTTACTCGTTGTGAGATTCCTGTGATGAGTTCGTAAGAAATTGTACTGGCATTCGTGGCGGCTTTTTCTGCAGAATGGCTCGCATCAAAAAACACGACTTCATCCCCCTCTTTACAATCGATATTACTGACGTCGACCATAATCATATCCATACATACATTTCCTACAATAGGTGCTTTTTTTCCGTGAATCATTACAAACCCAACGCCATTTCCAAAGTGACGTCCTATTCCGTCAGCATGACCAATAGGAAGTGTAGCGGTTTCAATATCAGAGATACTTTTAAAAGCCCGATTATATCCAACACTTGCGCCTTTTTTTATTTGGTGAATTTGCGTAATAATAGATTTTAAGCAAGCGACAGGAATTAAGTTTTTAGTTTCTTTTTCAGAGTTTCCAAATCCATATAAACCAATTCCACATCGGACCATATCAAAATGAGCTTCTGGATAATTTAGCACTCCCGAAGTATTACACAAGTGTTTGATAATGGGATAGCCCAAGCCATTAATAAAGGTCTCGGAAAGCGATTTATAGAGATTAATTTGAGCAAGTGTAAACTCTTGTTCTTCAAAATCTTCACTTGCTGCTAAATGTGAAAACACAGATTTTACTTTTAGGGACGAAGATTCCTTTAAAGATTCTAAAACCAAACCAAGTTCTTCCGGTTCAAATCCTAAGCGATTCAAGCCGGTATTAAACTTTATATGTATTGGATAGTTGTTTTGATTTAGATTTTTTGCAACGCACTCAAATTCCTTTAATATTTTTAAGCTGTATATACTTGGCTCTAAACAGTGCTCAATTGCTAAGCCTAGATTTTTAACCAGGGGATGAAGCACTAAAATAGGTTTTGTGACTCCGGCTTTTCTAAGTGCAACGCCTTCAGCGACATAAGCAACTGCAAAATAGTCCACCCCAAGTTGTTGTAAATAATTAGAAACAACGTCTGCATCACTTCCGTATGCAAAAGCTTTAACGACTGCTAAAAAAAGGGTGTCAGTATTTAATTTTGCTTTTAAAACTTCAAAATTGTGTTTTAAAGCAGGGAGATTAATTTCTAAAGTTGTTTCGAACACTTTAGGCATTTGATTTCTTTTTATTGACTTCTATTGGGCTAACCACATCCATATCACTCAATTTATCTTTGGTGATGGCCTTGTAATAGGCCGATCGACTAAGTGGCTCATACTCGTCGACTTCTCCTAAAAGAACTAGGCTGTCATTTTTAGATTTTCGATGGCTGTATTGGGCTAAATTTCCTGTATGTGTACACACGGCGTGAACCTTGGTAACGTATTCGGCGGTTGCCATTAGATTTGGCATGGGCCCAAAAGGATTCCCTTTAAAGTCCATATCAAGTCCTGCTACAATCACACGAACGCCTTTATTGGCGAGATCATTACAAACATTTACAATCTCATCATCAAAAAACTGCGCCTCATCAATTCCAACAACCTCACATCCATCTGCTAAAAGAGGGATGTTAGAAGCGGACGGTACAGGAGTTGAGCGAATTTCGTTTGCATCATGAGAAACGACCATTTCGTCATCATACCGAACATCAATAGCAGGTTTAAAAATCTCTACTTTTTGTTTTGCAAATTGTGCACGTTTCAACCGTCGAATCAACTCTTCTGTTTTTCCAGAAAACATAGATCCGCAGATCACTTCGATCCAACCAAATTGTTCTTTAGGGTTTACTGTATTTTCGAGAAACATTTTGTAATTTTAACACCAAACGAAATTTATATTCGTTTTTTATAAAGGTCACGTAAATTTATTAAAAATCAAAAGTATAAATTTAAAAGTTAAAAAAAGACATTATTATAAAGTTTGCAGTCGCCATTAAATGGACATCAATTAATTAACAATACACAATGAAAAAGCAATTAGAGTCGGAATTAGTCAGTATCGCTCATAGAATTCTTAAACTTACAGGGAGAGAAGATCTTAATAAAATGCAAACCGAAATAGCGTTGCTTTATCAAAAAATAACGGTTTTGAGGTTTTTAGAAAGTAATAATGACGGACAAATTCCAGAGACATCTGGAATGGATGCCTCTTTCTTTGATTCGCTTGACGGTGCTTTCAACAATACTGTGACGGACGCCGTAGAAGTGGAAGACAAAACGTTTGTAAATATAGACACCGAAGATACCGAGGCAATTATGGAACCTGCGATCGAAAAAATTAAAGATATCGTCGCTCAAATGCCTGAAGAAACTTTAGAGGTTGACTCAATGCTAGCCGCGATAAACCCACCAACCGAAGCTATTGAACACGACCTAAATGAGCTTTCGCCAAGCTACGCTGAGCTTCCAATTTTTGAAGCAGTTCCGGAGTCTTCACAAACGTCTTTAAACGATCAGTTAAAAACACAAGGATTTCAAGTGGGATTGAACGACCGTCTCGCCTTTGTGAAAAATTTATTCGAAAACAGTAATGAAGATTATGACCGTGTTTTATCACAACTGAGCACTTTAGGATCATTTGAAGAAGCAACGAATTTGTTAAATATGATTATTAAACCGGATTACAATAACTGGGAAGGCCAAGAGGATATTGAAACACGCTTTTTAGAAATTATAGAAAATAAATTTAAGTAAGCCGGATGGCTTCCACGTGATGAACGTATTATTTTCAGTACTTTTGAACCGCAAAACAAAATTTAAATGTCTTCAGAGTTAAAATACGCAGTTTTTGGAAGTGGAAGTTGGGCAACAGCGATTGTTAAAATGCTTTGCGAAAATCGCGACCAGGTTGGTTGGTATGTTCGAAGCCCTCAAACGGTTGACTATATTCTTTCTGAACAACACAAC
This sequence comes from Flavobacteriaceae bacterium, assembly GCA_029252265.1. Taxonomy (GTDB): domain Bacteria; phylum Bacteroidota; class Bacteroidia; order Flavobacteriales; family Flavobacteriaceae; genus Hel1-33-131. The sequence goes on from JAQXBT010000013.1 coordinate 54,324, forward strand.
CCATCTTATTTAAGTGCTGTTGAATTTCAAGTGGATCAACTGTATTTAAACAGTGATATTAATAAAATAGCAGATTACGCCGATGTGTTAATTTTTGCGATTCCATCTGCGTTTATAGAAACCGAACTCGATAAATTAAATATTGATATTTCTTCTAAAATAATTGTATCAGCAGTGAAGGGTATTATTCCTGTATCGGGTCTTTTAGTTGGGGAACATTTTCAACAAAAACATGCAGTTGACTTAAATAACGTGGTTGTTTTGGCGGGTCCCTGTCATGCCGAAGAAGTCGCTTTAGAACGCCTATCGTACCTAACGTTTGCTTGTGCGGATCTTGATATCGCTAACGAAGTAGCAAATCAGTTTTCGAGTGATTATATAAATACCAGAACAAATGATGATGTTGTGGGTGCCGAATATGCGGCTATGCTGAAAAATATTTATGCGATTGCTGCTGGAATGGCGCATGGTTTAGGCTATGGCGATAATTTTCAAAGTGTGTTGATGAGTAATGCAACTCGAGAGATGAAACGATTCATAAAAAAGGCTCACAAAATGAAACGAAATATTAACGAAACCGTTTATCTTGGAGATTTATTGGTAACGTGTTATTCGTTGTTTTCTAGAAACCGAATGTTTGGAAATATGATTGGAAAGGGCTATACCGTTAAATCCGCTCAAATGGAAATGAGTATGATTGCCGAAGGTTATTACGCTACAAAAAGCGCTTATGAAATAAATCAAAGCAAGGAATCCCCTGCCCAAACTCCGATTATCGATACGGTTTATGAGGTCTTATACTTAAACAAAAACTCCAAAAAAGCGTTTAAGAAACTAACAGATAAATTAAGCTAGACTTAAGATTTTAAAACGCCTTTTAAATTCATTAACGGAACCTCTTGAAGTGCTTTTTCGTTAATTGTATTTTTTCTGAATTCAAAAGATTTTTCAAACAGTTGATTACCGTCAAAAAAAGAGACATTAAAAAGATTGTTTATCGCCAAGACATCTTCTAATAGCATTTCGATTTTCGCATAGCTTTTAGCAGGTAGCGATTCTATTTTTTTTCGAAAGGTCGCTGTTTTTTTGTCTTCAGAATAGCCTTTTGTGACGATAATTACCATTTCCAAAGCGACGGGCTTATCGTTTATGATATACGCATTCCAGTCAAAGACTTTGTAGTCGTTATTGTACTCACGAACGACCGCAACGTGTACATTTTTAACTTCTGGAATAAGAATGTCTTTTTTCAAAAAAAAGGGATTTAAAGCGCACTTTTAAATTGTTCTAAAAAGCGCACATTGTTTTCACTTAACAATCGGATATCACTAATTTGGTGGAGGAGTAGCGCAATTCGATCAATCCCCATCCCAAAAGCAAAACCAGAGTATTCTTTAGAGTCAATGCCACAATTTTCAAGAACATTTGGATCGACCATCCCACAGCCCATAATTTCTAACCACCCCGTTCCTTTAGTCATTTTATAATCTGTTTCAGTTTCTAAACCCCAATAGACATCTACTTCGGCACTTGGCTCGGTAAAAGGGAAGTAAGATGGTCGAAGTCTAATTTTTGACTTTCCAAAAAGCTCGGTAGTAAAGTACTGAAGTGTTTGTTTGAGGTCTGCAAAACTTACATTTTTATCAATATACAAGCCTTCTACTTGATGAAAAAAGCAATGAGAACGTCCCGAAATAGCTTCATTTCTATACACTCTGCCTGGCGAAATCGTTCGAATGGGAGGTTGGTTATTTTCCATATAACGCACTTGTACTGAACTTGTGTGTGTTCGGAGTAAAATATCGGGATCTGTTTGTATGAAAAACGTGTCTTGCATATCTCTTGCCGGATGATGCTCAGGTAAGTTTAATGCGGTGAAATTATGCCAATCATCTTCAATTTCAGGCCCTTCACTAACGTTAAATCCGATTCTTGAAAAGATATCTGTAATTTGATTTTTAACTAAGGATATCGGGTGACGTGCGCCAACATTAAAAGGTTCTCCAGGTCTCGTCAAGTCACCAAAAATAGCGGAATCACTCGAAGTGTTTTCTAAGGATGCTTTTAAGGTATTTACTTTCTCTTGAGCAACGCTCTTTAATTTATTGATGGCTTGTCCAAAGTCCTTTTTTTGCTCATTTGGAACCTCCTTAAATTGGGCAAATAAATCAGTTAAAAGCCCTTTTTTTCCAAGAAACTTAATTCGAAAAGCCTCTAGTTCTTCTAAGGACTGTGTCGAAAATGCTTCAGCTTCTTCTATAAGTTTATGGATGTTTTCTATCATGATAATATTAAATAAAGGCCAAATTTAAGAAAACTTAGCTAATAAACTTCGCCTCAATAAAATAGTTTACAATGGCGTCTTTCATAAGAATGCTTTGCTCACCAGCTTTAAGATTTGGTAACGCCTCTTTAATGGTGTAATGTGGCCAACCTTGTTCATCGAAATAGTCAAATGCATAATAGCCATAGGGCTCTAAAAGCCGACATATTGCAATGTGCATAAGGTTGAGTTTTTCGTCTTTTTTAAAGGTTCTGTGTAGTTGCCCAAGCTCCTGTACGCCAATTAGATAGATGATTCCATCTAGGTCTAAAGGGTCGCCATCAGCAAATTGAGCGGATAGTTTTTTGACTACTTCCTCCCATCGTTTTTTAAGTTCTTCGTCTCGAGCCATAATTATTTCGTAAATTTAGGGTGTATTAAAATAGAAACGAAACATTTGTGTTGTTATGTTAGGATTCATTGTTAATTTTAAAAAATCAATTAAATAAAATACCATGGTGATCATTGATATTATTTTGGGCGCGCTTATTCTATACGGGTTAATAAAAGGGCTTTCTAAAGGTTTTTTTGTTGAAGTAACCTCCTTACTTGCATTATTAGTAGGAGTGTATGGTGCTGTTCATTTTAGCAATTATGCGGCGGCGTTTTTATCAGAGCGTTTTGAGTGGGGTGAAAAAACAATCAACATCACTGCGTTTGCGATTACATTTGTAGTGATTGTATTGGTAATTTCCCTGGCGGGGAAAGCACTGACAAAGTTGGCCGATTTTGCCGCATTGGGTGTGCTCAATAAGTTGTTAGGTGGCCTCTTTGGAGGACTAAAAATTGCTTTAATTCTGAGCATCCTTTTGTTAATATTCAATACTTTAAATAAAACAATCTCATTTGTCTCCGATGAGGAGATCGAAGCGTCCGTACTTTATAAGCCCGTTAAATCCTTAGCTCCGATGATTTTTCCAAATTTCATAAATGAAGAAACACCACTAGAGCTTCCGAATATTCTTGATTCATCTGAAGGCACGGAGTGATTTATCGCTAAGACAACTCGTTAATACACGCTTCAAAACTATCATAAATGTGTGATTCCGGAATAAAATCTGGAATAATGTCAATTCGCTCCATCATGTAGCGTGGTTGTTTTAAGACGTTCACAAATAAAACCTCCACATTTCGTGTTTGTAACTCTTGAATCATATCTTCCATGGCATATAACCCCGACTGATCCATATATTGCATGCGTTCTAAACGCAGAATCACGCTGGTAGCCGTCTCGGGAATTTGTTTATAGAGTTGCTGAAAGTCAGAAGTTGATCCAAAAAACAACGGCCCTTTAATATGTTTGATAAATACGGTTTCTTTTAAGTGTTCTGGAAAGTTTTTCTCATCGGGCCACGATTTTTCTTTTAATGGTTTGACATCTGAATATTCGGTGGTAAGATCGCCTATTTTTTTCATAAACATCAGGCAGGAAATAATCAAACCAATTCCAACGGCAAATATTAAATCCCAAAAAGTAGATAACAATAAGACCATGAGCATTATTAAAACTTCAGAACTTAACTTAATGGGTCCAAACGAAATATCTCTAGGTAAGGCTGGTATTGCTTTAAGCCCTTTATAGTCCATCACTCCAATCCCAACGGTTATTAGAATCCCTGAAAGCACTGCTGTCGGTATTTTAGACGCCACAGGTCCTAATGCCAATAATACAAATAACAACATCACCCCGGCAATCATCCCAGAAAGTTTTGTTTTCCCACCAGAATTTATATTGACAACGGTTCTAATGGTTGCGCCAGCGCCTGGAATACCACCAAATATAGAGGCAATACTGTTTCCAATACCTTGCCCAATTAACTCTTTGTTTGGATTGTGCTTTGTTTTGGTCATATTATCTGCCACAATACTTGTAAGAAGTGAATCAATAGCGCCTAATAATGCAAGGGTAAACCCAGTAAAAATATAAGGCGTAATCGTGGAGAGTTTAAAACTCGTAAAGATTGCTAACTGCGGAATGGGCAATCCGCTAGGAATTTCTTCGATGGGTTTATAATCTAAGCCAAATCCGATGGCGGCTCCAGACATTACTAGCAGAGCAACAAGCGTACTCGGTACCAACGTGGTGATGCGTTTAAATCCGTAAATAATAATAATGGTCCCCAATGCCAATAACAACTCTAGCCAATTGATGTTTTGCAAGGCTCTGGGCATTACTTTAAGCGCTCCAATCGTTCCAGAAGCGCTCTTGGTTGCCAATATTTCAGATTCTCTTTTTATGTCTTCTTGAGAGATCAACGAGGCTCGGTCGATTGTTTCTGTAAAATCTTCTAACACCAAGATGCCGTCACCTGCTTCGTCCCTTAAAATATTTTCAAGAATAACCTCTTCAGCTTGTGCTTTGAATTGATTGACATAGTCTGCATCTTCTTTAGGGTTGTACCCAAGAGAAGGTAAAATTTGAGTTAATAAAATAATGACTCCAATTGCTGTCATAAATCCAGAGACCACGGGATACGGAATGTATTTAATGTATTTTCCTAAACCTAAAACACCTAACCCTACTTGAGAAAGCCCTGCGATCAAAAAGACCGTTAATATGGCGGGGAGCGCGATGTTAACATCGCCGTCATTGGCTGCAATAATTCCAGAAATTACCACCATACTCACCGCTGTCATTGGTGCAGTTGGACCAGATATCTGAGTGTTGGTACCCCCAAAAAGGGCTGCGAAAAAACTAATAAATATAGCGCCATATAGACCTGCACTAGGGCCCAAACCAGATGAGACTCCAAAAGCCAAAGCTAAGGGCAAAGCGACGACGCCTGCGGTAATACCTCCAAAAGCATCCCCTTTAAAGTTTGAAAAAAATTGTTTCATTGAAATAAAATTTAGATTTAAAATTTACAAAGAGAAATTCTTTGTTTATAAACTCGGGGTTTAATCTAAATAAGCTCTGGAGGCGGTGAGGTGTTTTCTAAATGAATTTCGCTCAGAGTTTTATTGTGAAAGACAAATGATAACAACTGGTGCTTTATAAATAAACACGCATTGTGAGTATGTGTTTGGTCAAGAACAAACTCAATAAACTCCTTAACATCCTCGATGTCTTTATTTTCATCTTCTAATGAAAACACAATAGTTGCTACCTCTTCATTTGAATTTAAGAACACAATTGTGGGCGCAACTAAAATGAATAGAAAAAAAAAGGAAAGCAAGATTGCAAAATATGTTTTGATAGCCATTTAGTTTAAGGAATCTTTGTAAATATAGGCTAAAAACTAAAAAATTAGCACTATTTCACCAATAAACTAAAGATTTCTTAATATAGAGCTGGAAACCCAGCCCGTTTCTCCATTGCGTAATTTTATTTTTGACCAGTCCAAATTATAGTTTTCTATGATTTGAACTTTTGTGCCCTCGTGAAGAGTAAACGATGTTTCTCCCCTAAGGTTTGGTTCGGCCTTCACTTCTGTTTGCTTTGCAAAAATAATCGCGGGACGCGAAGACTGATCTAGGCTGTCTTTTTTGAAAAGTAAGGCTAAAGAGCTAATTAAGAGGACTAAAACAAGGCTGCTAGAGACAAAAAACAGCCGCTTTTTTGATTCTGAACTTGAGAGATAGTAAGATAGGAATAATACCACAAAAAGAAATACTAACCCAACACACCTAACAGCCCATCCATCGACACTAAAGGAGTTGACGGTTTTATTTAAGAGTTTTGAAACCCCATTTTCTGGAACCTCTTGAATGGCATCAATGGTCATCTTTTGTGCAAAACTCAAATTGTTTAGAACGTCTTTATCATTTGGAGCGAGTTGAAGCGCTTTTTCATAATAGAAGATACTCGGAGCGATTTCATTGAGTTTGTAGTGACAGTTTGCTAGGTTGTAATACAGCGCTGCGGAATGCTGATTAGAGTCTAATATAGAGGTATATCGATCCATTGCCTCTTGATAGTAACCAGAATTATAAAGTTCATTTGCTTGCTCAAACGGGGTTTTAGTTTGTGAAAAACCAACCAAACAAATCAACCAGAAAATAAGAAAATTTTTCATTGTTTTAATTTAATTGTTTGTCTAAAGTGTTAATGACCTCTGCGGCTTTATCTAAATCATTTTGCATGTCAACGGCCGAAAGCGGGGTGTATCGCGCCAGTTCACAGGCTGTTAAAAGAGCGATGAAGCCCTCTAAAGTTGAGTTATTAACATTTTTATTTTTAAGGATTTCTTCAATTTTTTCTTTATTAAAGTCACTGGTTTCAATCCGTAATTTCGACTTTAAGTAATTATGTAGTGCACGCTCAAGAGCATTGTAAAACGGTTCTTTATCTCCTAATGATTTTTTAGCTTGACTTAAATATTTTCGCGCCAGGCGATTTGTTTTTCTGATTTTATTTCCCGACACATCTAATGCTCTAAGGTTTTTATTTTTGACTAGAAGCATCAGAATAGGAATTAATAAAAAAGGACACAACAACACTAACCAGAACAGGGTAGAGTTAAAAAACGGCTTAGATTCAATCGGCTCGAACTCTGTTGTTGTTTTGAATGAACTAAATTGATTTAAATTTGGGGTAATTACATTTTCAGAAATGGATCCAGAATTGCTATTTCTAGCTCCTAAAGGCCCCTCATTGACATCTATAACCAGGCGTTCTGAAGTTAAGGTTTTGTAGCGTTTTGTTTTTAGGTCAAAATAAGAAAAGGATATGTTTGGAATCGGATAATTCCCTTGGTAATTAGGGACGACCGTGTAGGTGTCACTAATGGTTCCACGCATTCCAGAAGTTCGAGTTACGACGTTTTCTGAGTGTTCGGGTTCATAAACTTCTAGCGCACTAGGCAAGACTAGTTTAGGCAGTTTAAACAGTTTTAAATTACCTTTTCCAGAAACAATAACTTTTAATTCCAGCGCCTCGGTGGCCTTTAGCGTCTGTTTATTAGATTCGAGTTTAAGGTCAAAATCACCTACTGCCCCCGAAAAGTCAGTTGGTTTTCCGTTTTCAGGAAGTGGTTTCACGTTAATCGTGCGGTTCCCTGCCGAAACAGTCCGATTCACAGTACTGGTAAAGAGTCGTCCAAAAACATCACGCCTGTTAGAAGGAACTTCAACGGTCACGTCAAGGGATAAGGGTTCAATATTTAATTTACCGGTTTTTTGTGGATATAAAACGGTTTTTTTCAGTACAACATAAAGATAATCTTCGCCTTTATAAGTTCCTTGCTTTGTTTTATATTCTTTAACGTCTAGGTTTTGACTCCAGAAATCCCCATACCTAGGCTTATCAAGTTCTCTCCAATTTCGAATGCCTGTATTTTGAGCGACATAAAGCTTGTAAACCACCGTAATGGCTTCGTTTAAGTATGGATTTGAATTTGAAACTTCAGCGACTAGATGAATTGTTTGTGATGCCACATAATTAGGGTCGTTTGGGTTTTTAGGCTTATCTATCGCAGCTGTAACAGTTATGTTTATTGGAAGGGTCTTGTAGGTTTCTCCATTAATGTCAATGGAGGCTTGTCCAACAACAAACGTCCCTCGTTTTTTTGGTGCTAAAAAATAACTGTAACTTTTTGAAAACGATCGCACCCCATTAACCCATGAATTATTAATAGATTGACTAGGACCGCCAACTACAGTAAAATTTTCAAAGTTTGGAGGTTCAAAATCATCACCGTCTTTGTTCATTGTAAAATCAACTCGAAGTCGCTCATTGATCCCTAGTTGTTTTTTACTCACTTTTGCAGTAAAAGATATCTGAGCAGAAACAAACCCTGAAATCAAAAACATATATAAAAACATTTTTAGTTTCATTCTTTACCAGTCTTTTTCTGTTTTAATATTGACTCCTTTGGTTTTTGAGGCATTCATTTTTTCTTGCACCTTCTTTTCTTCATTACTCATGGCTTCAAGTAAGTTTTTTACTTGTTGAGGGGATAGTTTTCCTTGTTGAGGTTGAGGTTGTCCTTTATCGTTTTTTGGGTCCTTATTTTTCTGATCACCTTCCTCATCTTTAGGTTTTCCGTTTTCATCTTCCTTGTCATCGCCCTCTTTTTTATCTTCGTTTTCGTCGCCTTCGTCTTTGTTTTTTTCGTCTTTATCTTTAGTGTCGTCGCTGTCCTCTTTGTCGTCTTTATTTTCGTCCTGATCTTTATCTTGGTCTTCATCGTCTCCATCACCATCGCCGTCCCCTTGCTCTTTAGCACATTCTTGAGCGAGTGCTAAGTTATATCGACTTTCATTATCTGAAGGGATATTTCTAAGGGCATTTTTGTAAGCTGAAACGGCTTCCTTGCACCGTTTTTGTTGCATTAAAGTATTTCCAATGTTGTGATATGCCTTGTGTTTTTCAGTTTTAGAATCGCTGTTTGTTACCGCTTCTAAGTGCCGAGACATTGCTTCATCATATAGCTCAGAGTTGTAGTAGGCATTTCCGAGGTTATACGACCCAGCAGCGTTGTTTTGTTTTGTTGAAACGCCTAAACGGTATTTTTTTTCAGCCTCTATAAAATCGGCATCCACTAGCGAATTTCCTTCAAATACATAATTATTGGATTCTGCTAACTGAGGATCAACTTCTTGTGCACCCCCACTGAATGCGATCATCAACAGTACGGTCAGGCAACAATAAGCGCGTTCAAAAGTTGTCTTTAGCGTTCTTTCTACCCTTAGGTTGTGTCGTATGTTATTTAGGCCTGTCATAAGTTTTCGTTAAATAGGTTTAGGCGTTTTAACCATCCAGTTTTTCGTTCTAAGAACAAAACATCCAAAATTAAAAAGAATAAGCCAATCCCCAAAAACCACTGAAATTGGTCCTTGTATTCTGCAAATTCCTTTGCTTCAAACTCTTTTTTGTCCATTGCATTTAAAATGTCTCTAATTTGTTCCACAACAGCAGCGGTTGAGTTTCCGTAAATATACTCGCCATTTGCTTCCTTGGCAATCAACTGCAACATTTCTGCATTGAGCCTCGTGATCACGGTCTCATTGTTTTGATCTTTTTTGTAACTCATCACAACGCCATTTCTTTTTAGAGGTATAGGGCCTCCTTTTTCACTCCCCACCCCAATTGTGAAAATTTTTATACCTTCTTCAGAAGCAGCCTCTGCAACTTCAGTACTGAGATCGTTATGATCTTCTCCATCCGAAATTATAATCAAGACACGATTTGTTTGTTCTTCATCGTCGAAATAATTTCGAGACAATTGGATGGCCTCATCAATTGCGGTTCCTTGTGAAGATAACATATTGGTATTCATGCTTTGCAAAAACATTTTTGCAGCAGCGTAATCTGTAGTAATCGGCAATTGAGGAAATGCTTTTCCTGCATACGCAATAATTCCAATCCGATCACTCGCTAAATTATTTATGATCTGAGTCACTAGTTGTTTGGATTTTTCGATTCGATTGGGCGCAACATCTTCAGCAAGCATACTTTTTGAAACATCAATTGCAAAAACAATATCAACCCCTTCGCGTTTGATGGTTTCAAGTTTTGTGCCAATTTTAGGGTTCACTAACGCAATGACCAAGCCGCTGATAGCCAAGCAAAGGACACTAAATTTTAAGGCCGATTTAAAAAAAGATAAATCGGGGCTCAATCGCTTTAAAACAACCGTACTTCCAAAGGCTTTTTGAACTCTTTTTTTCCAGAAAACAGTCCACAAAAAAACCACCACCATCACTGGAACGATGAGTAATAACCAAAACCAAACTTTTTCTTCTAATTGATACATTTAAATAAAGCTTCTAAATAAGGTGAATCGCAACAAAAACTCAAATAATAATAACCCCAAAGCCAGAAACACCAACGGTCTGAATTTTTCTTCATAGTTATAGAATTTAAACTCTTCTACTTCTGTTTTTTCGAGCGCATCGATTTCTTTATAGATTTCCTTTAACTTTCTGTTGTTCGTCGCTCTAAAGTACTTTCCGCCGGTAACCTCTGCAATTTCTTTTAGGAGTTTTTCGTCAATTTCCACTTGTGTTCTTCCATATTGAAACACGCCATTTCTGATGGCTATTGGGGATAACGCCATGCCGTTGGTGCCAAGTCCAATGGTGTAGGTTTTCACCCCATATTCAACGGCAAGTTCACTCGCCGTTTGAGGATCAATAAATCCGGCATTGTTTACGCCGTCGGTTAACAAAATAATGATTTTACTTTTTGCTTTGCTGTCTTTGATCCGGTTCACAGCTGTTGCCAGTCCCATCCCAATAGCTGTACCACCTGTTATGACAGTATTATATTTTATGTCTTTTAAAGATTGAAGCACAATACTTTTGTCGCTAGTAATAGGTGTTTTTGTGTAACTTTCTCCAGCATATTCTACAAGTCCAATTCGGTCATTAGGACGTCCTTTAATGAAATCTCCAGCGACGTTCTTTAACGCTTCAAGTCGATTGGGCTTTAAGTCTTTGGCTAACATACTTGCAGAGACATCAATCGCCATAACGATATCAACACCGCGTGTTGTTTTCGTTTTTGACGACACATCCACTGTTTGTGGGCGTGCAAGAGCAGTAATAATTAGGGCCATTGCAAGCATTCGCAAGCCAAATAAAAGATGCTTTAAGGTGGTCCAAATACTCGTTTTACGAAAGCCTTCAACACTAGAAACACTTAGTTGAGCGGTTTGTTTTTTATGCTTTAGGACATACCAAAACACCAATATAGGCAGCAGCACTAGGAGCAAGAAAAATTCTTTTTGCGTAAAATCGATTCCCTTAAACATTACTTTTCTTTTTCGGTTAGTTTAATCAGTTCGACAGAATTTAGAACCCGTTCCATAATTTGATCCGCATACACATCGTCCTCTTTCCAAGTTAAAATAACTTGCTGTAATAGATTGGGGGTCGAAAATCCTAAAATGACATACTCACCCTTTACGAGTGTATCTTTTATGAGAAAATCCCCCACACCAAATGTTTTGAGCCCTTCTTGTCCATTTGGTGTGATAAATTGCTCACTTTTATTGAGGATATTTTTGGTGCCTTGTTTTTCAAAGGAATCCAAAACGCCTTCAGCGGCTTTTACCAAATCAATGGCCGTCTCTTTTTCTTTTTCTTCTTTGGGTTGACTGGCAATCTTTGAACTATTTACCACCACGTCTATTGGGGTATCATCTCCAGCGTATATAAATGTAGCCATTTCAACTTTGCCTTTCAATTCTTCTGGAAGCTCAACAGCTTGTCTTTCTAAAACCACGGGTGTTGTCAATATAATTCCTGGAGCCCCATATTCGCTGGTGACCCAAGCGGATCTTTCTAATAATAGCTTGCTAGGGTTTCTAAGCACGGTATCTTTTGTTGTTGTGAACCCATTTCTGATAATTAACCCAATCATCGTCATCAAAAACAGCCCGATTACAACGGCTATAATTTGTTTGATTTTTTTTCGTTTTTGTTTGCGAGCGACTGCCTCACGATAGGCCAAATCTTCTAATAACTCTTCTTCTGTGGGTTCCGGAAGCCCTTCTTTTACATGATCAATTTCTAGTTCAATAGTGCTTTTATCGAATTTGGCTAATTCAAAATCAGGCTTAGATTTTGCGAATTTAACCAAATCAGCACGTTTTAAAATCGTTTCAATATTTCGAATTGTTTCTGGACTTAGCTCAATTTGATTGGCATCCTTTAAGGTTTTCAAACGCAGTACTAATTCGTCTGTGGTACTTTCTAGCGATTGTTCATAAACCTTTTCATCGAGATACTGTCTTAAAATCAAAGTTAAATCCGAATAATACGTTTTGACCTCTTCGTTTTGAAAATAATGCGCTTCGTCTAGTTTTTCCAAGGCCAATTTAGCGCGCTCATACGGAGGTAAAGCTGCAATTTTTTGTGATTCAGTTAATGGTTTTTTACGCCAAATGAACCAGTATAGTACTCCGCCAATTAGAAATAAAAGGAATAGAAACAACGCAAAATTTCTCCAGAACCCAGAACCAGTTTTTTTAACTTCTATAATTGGTTTGATGTCAAAGAGTTTTTGCTTGGTCGTGTCTACTACAACGGGGCTCACCTGAACCTGTAATGAATCGGTAAAAAAGGTTTTATCTCCAATTATAATTTTTTGTTTTGGAATGGTATATGTTCCAGAGTCAAATTGCGTCAGACCATAGGTTTTTGTGAGTTGATAATACCCTTCTTTTTTAGCCGTGTCAATAGGGTAGCTATTGATCATTTCTAGTGGCTGAAATGTTTGTTCATCAGAAAACACTACCAGCGTAGTCGAATCTGTTTCTACTTGAATTTTATAGAATAATTCAGCGCCAATTTTGATGGCGGTTGAATCGATACTGGTTGACACTTGACCATATCCTAAAATCGAAACAAGCATACAACAAACACTCCAAAGCAAGCTTTGAGACGTCAGGTTTTTTATTGTTTTTATGCGCTTCATTTTGTGCTTATCCTCGTTGTTTAAAATAACCTAATAATTTTTTTACATAACTTTCATCAACCCTACAATCCAGTGCTCCTGCACCCGATTTTTTAAAGCTATCAGAAAAGTAATTGACCTTGTTTTGATAATTTGCTTGATAATCTTTTCGTACGGTTTTCGAAGCGGTATTCACCAAAAAGGAGACTCCTGATTCTTGGTCTTCGACTTGAACCATTCCTAAATTCGGAATCTCAGCTTCGTATTTATCATACACTCTGATGCCAGTAATATCGTGTTTCCCGGAGGCGATTTTTAAATTATGTTGATATGCTTCTGCCATAAAATCGGACAAAAGAAATACAATTGCTTTCTTTTTCATCACATTGGATAAAAACTTTAGCGCTTCCGCAATGTTTGTTTCTTTGCTTTTAGGGGTAAACTCAATCAGCTCTCTAATAATTCTTAACACGTGTGAACGTCCTTTTTTTGGCGGAATGTATAATTCAATTCCATCCGAAAATAAAATCAGTCCAATTTTATCATTGTTTTGAGTGGCCGAAAATGCAAGCGTTGCAGCAATTTCAGTTACAATTTCATTTTTGAATTGTGCTTCGGATCCAAAAAGTTTTGAGCCAGAGACATCGACCATTAACATCATGGTGAGTTCACGTTCTTCTTCAAAAACCTTAATATGAGGCTCGTTGCAACGTGCAGTCACATTCCAGTCAATATTTCTTACATCATCCCCGTATTGATACTGTCTGACTTCAGAAAACGTCATACCGCGACCCTTGAAAGTCGAGTGGTACTCGCCTCCAAATACATGGTCGGAGAGCCGCCGTGTTTTGATTTCTATTTTTCTAACTTTTTTTAGTAATTCCTTGGTATCCATTTGATGCGTGTGCTGTTATGTGCGTGTGATTTACAAACCACACAAAAAAGTCACTATGAATTAAGGTACCTCAATGACATTGACAATTTTACTGATAATATCTTCGGATGTTACATTTTCAGCTTCCGCTTCATAGGTAATTCCGATTCGATGACGGAGTACGTCATAGACGATCGCACGCACATCTTCAGGGATGACATAGCCACGTCGTTTAATGAAAGCATAGCATTTAGCGGCAGTTGCCAAATTGATACTTCCTCTTGGCGAAGCGCCAAAAGCGATTAAAGGTTTTAGTTCTGCTAAACCATATTTTTCTGGGTATCGCGTCGCAAATACGATGTCTAGAATATATTTCTCAATCTTTTCATCCATATAAACCTCTCTCACAGCAGCTTGAGCGCTCAAAATTTGTTTAACGGTTACGACAGCATTAATTTTCTCAAACGCCCCTTTTAGGTTTGCTCTCACAATAAGCTGTTCGTCTTCAATTTTTGGATAATCGATAATTGTCTTTAACATGAAACGATCGACCTGTGCTTCAGGGAGTGGATAGGTGCCTTCTTGTTCTACTGGGTTTTGAGTCGCCATGACAAGAAAAGGTTTATCCAGTATAAAAGTTTCGTCGCCGATGGTGACTTGTTTTTCTTGCATCGCCTCTAAAAGTGCCGATTGTACTTTTGCGGGTGCTCGATTGATTTCATCTGCCAAAACAAAATTGGCGAAAATAGGCCCTTTTTTAATGGTAAAGTCGTTGGCTTTAATGTTGTAAATCATGGTACCTACCACATCAGCTGGTAAGAGGTCTGGCGTAAATTGTATTCGACTAAAACTACCAGCAACGGCTTGTGACAAGGTGTTTATTGCCAGTGTTTTAGCAAGACCAGGAACGCCTTCTAAAAGAATATGACCTTGACCCAAAAGGCCAATAAGCAAGCGTTCTATCATGTGTTTTTGCCCAACAATTACTTTGTTCATTTCTAAAGTAAGTAAATCAACAAAGGCGCTTTCTTTTTCAATTTTCTCATTGATTGATTGAATGTCAACCAGGTTCTTATCATCTTCCATCGTAATGTTTTAAATAATTGTTTTTTGTTCCAAAAAATTCTGTTGTGCAATTTGTTAAAATATTTCCGTTCACCTTGTTAATAATTGGTTAAAACTTAGGTTCATTTTGCCACTTAATGAATATTATGTTTATTATTTTTAAATTCCATTCCACAAAATGAAAAAACTAAAGTTTTCCAAAATTATTGCTGGCACTATGTCTTGGGGTTCTTGGGGGCGTAATTTTAGCGCAACCGACATGCAGCGCTTGGTTGAAAAGTGTGTGGACTTAGGGGTCTCCTCATTTGATCATGCGGACATCTATGGCGGTTATACAACTGAAGCTGCTTTTGGAACGGCGTTTTCTAAAACAGCCATCGTGCGCTCAAAAGTTCAATTTATTTCTAAATGCGGAATTCAACTGGTGAGTCCAAACCGTCCAAATAAAATTAAGCATTATGATTGCTCTAAGGCGTATATTATTGCTTCAGCAGAATCCTCATTAAAACACTTAAAAACAGATTATTTAGATGCACTTTTGATCCATCGCCCCAGTCCGTTGATGCATCCTTATGAGATCGTGGAAGCGATTCAACAGTTAAAAAAAGACGGAAAAATTAGCAGCTTTGGAGTGTCGAATTTCACACCCTCTCAAGTCGATCTGATTTCTAGCGAAGTGGCGATTGATATCAATCAAATTGAGTTTTCCGCCGTTCAGCATCAAGCCTTATTTAATGGAAGTTTGGATCAACTGTTAAAAAACAAAATCACTCCCATGGCTTGGGCGCCACTTGGCGCGGTGTTTTCTAGCGAATTATCGGCTCAAAAAAAACGTATTAGAGAGCAACTCGACGTTTTAGCTCAAAACTATAATGCCACTCCAGATCAATTATTGTTGGCTTGGATTTTGAAGCACCCTTCTGGGATTCATCCTGTGATTGGAACGACAAACTTAAAACGCATCGAAGCATCTATAGCGGCTGATTCAATAAATCTCACATCTGAAGATTGGTTTAAAATATTAGAAGCCAGTCAAGGCCACGAAGTTCCCTAAATTCCTGCAAAATGATTAATAAACGACTGCTTATCAAAAATCTTCTTGCGCATAACGACGAGAGTAGTTTTTATGATAAAAAGTTAAAAATTAATATCGGTAATAAAGAGGGCAAAGCGAAGTTTCTAAAACATATTTGTGCGCTATCCAATAGCAATCCGAACAACAATTCCTACATCGTCATTGGGGTGGACGATCAATATAGTCACATCATTGGCGTTGATTTTTTTGATGACAGTAAGATTCAAAATCTTGTGAATGCCTATTTAAGCCATCCACCGATTATTCAATATGAAAACATTCCGTTTCCACATCTGGGTGATGATAAGGTGGTGGGGCTGGTTACCATTCGACCCAAAGAAACCCAAGAAATTACGTCGCTTCGTAAAAATATTTGGAAGTATTATGGTGGCAATGTGTTTTTTAGAGAAGGCAGTATGAGTATGCCCAAAGTATTTGACATTGAACTGACAGATTCCAATTCTGAAATTGTAGCCTCTATTGAAGCGCATTCTCGAAACAATATTAAGTATACTTTGGACGGGGTCTTTGATTTTATGGCACAACGGAAGGATTATGAACCAAAATATAAAGTTTTCAAAGAGTATTTTGTGATCTGTTGGTCAGGCCAAAAAAAGACTCTAAAAACGCAAACGTTTTATTCGCGGGTGGACATTGCGTTGATTAACGAACAGGTGCGCTTGTTTTACTCGACTTTGGATGCCGTTGAGATTTCTTATGACAACGATTCTTTTAAGATTATTGAATATGTTAATTTAGGATTGAATGGCCAAAACACGTATTATCAACTAGAAAAAACTACGATTACTTTTGGGAACAATGCGATTTACAGCATCGACTCTCAATTGCTTTTTAAGCCACCTCAATACGACAAAAAAATTCTGCATCATATTTTTAATGCCAACAATGCGCTCATGGATCGCCTTAGGCAGGGAAAATCTCTTACAGCGTCGCAGCTCAACGATTTAAAAAATGTTCCTGCAACGTATTTAATCTGTTATTTTAATGGATTTGAAGCTGCGCTGACACAACTCCAAGCCGCAAAGCCGTTGTTGCATAAACATAGCGACGAAGTGTATGCGCTCTACAAAGAGAGCATGCGAATTCTAAGAAAAGCGAAGTATAGTTAAGGGTGTTGTGCTGTGGAGCTACCACTACGCTAAAGTGAGGCAACATTACTTGCTTTAGTTTTTCAGCATTAAAATCAGAAATGTAATTTTTTTCATAATCTTGACTTTTACATTGTTACAAACACGCCACAACCTTTGATTAAGCACTAAACCGCAATTGTTTTTATACGGAGTTAGCTACTGTGTTTTTCTTTCAGTTCGAGCTTTTCTATTCTAGATTTGATTGCTCCATTATTTCTTCCAAATATTTTACTCAATTCGGTTGTCGTTTTTCCTTCACAAAATAGACGCTCCAATTTTTCATCACTCTCCGCTGTCCATTTTTCGTAGGCGTTTTTATTTACTTTTTGTTTTTCGGTTTTTGAATAAGTTTTTTTCGCTCCTCTTTTTTCTTTCAGGCTGTATTTCGGTTGCAGTTTGTCAAAAAGGCGTTCTTCTAATTCTTTACGACCTAAATTTAATGTGATAAAAGATAAAGTCAAATGTTTTTCAATTCGGTCGTTTAGAATATTTTCTATGTCATTCGAAAACCCTTTTCTGGATGATGGTTTTTCATAATTTGGAAACTTAGAGTAATGAGAGTTGCCTAAATTCCGTCTTACAGTATGGTTTTTGGTATTTAGTATGTCTGTCATTCGACCGCGTAAACTTCCAGTTTCTCCAACGTAACAAACTTCGCCTTCTTCTCGGAATAAGTAAACTGCGGATTCATTCGGAAAGGATTTAGCCCATTCACGAGTCATTTCGATTGAGTGTCTTTCAGATTCAATCAGTAATTTATGTTCGAGTTTGACTAAATATTCTTCTATTTCCGTTTTTGTCATTGAAGTTCGGTTTTATATAGTAGCCAACGATTTGTGTATGAAACGTAGCGTATAAATATATACAAAAGTTTCGGTTTATTACTGAGCCACATCTGCGATTTGGCATTTACATTTTTTCTTTTCTAATGCCAAATCGCAGATTTGACGGAGCTAGTAAATACACACGAACCTTCGTTTTAGCACTTACCAGCTATGTTTTATACACGTCTTTGTTAGCAAACGTTATTTTTTACATTTGAAGATTCAAATTTAATTTCGCACCCAAAGCATTGAAAATTCTCATTACAGTTTCAAAAGTTACATTTCCAGTACTATTTTCCAGTCTAGATATTTGTGCTTTTTTTACTCCAACTAATTCTCCTAATTGCTCTTGAGTTAGTTTGCGTTTTTTTCGTGCAGTCTTAATCATATCTCCAATCAATTCAAGTTTTAACTCAAATTCATATTCGTTTCTTTCTTCCGTACCCTTTTTTCCAATTAAAAGGTCTTCTGCTTGGTCTAGAGTGTAACTTTTCATTTCTTTTTATTTTTAAAATACGTTTTTCTAATTTTCTCTGCTTTGTCGATTTCTTTCTTATCTACTTTGCTAGTTTTCTTTACAATTCCGTGAGTTGCGAAAACTAATGTTTCGGTTTTATCATCTTTGTCCCAAAAAGCGAAAAGGCGATATTGTATTCCAGAATATAACGTTCTAAATTCCCAAATATCATTAGTCAGTTTTTTGAAGAATTTAGGGTCAGATTGTTGTTCAGCTCTTCTTATATTTTGAAATATTTTCTTTCTAGCTTTAAGACTTTGTTTTTCAATAAATTGAAAAGTCTCTTCTAGTAATTTTGTTTCAAATCGTTTTATCATTCTTATTATAAATTCAAATACGATACAAACATACAAAAAGTTTCGTTAGTTGTAAACTTTTAATTTTTGCTAACGTGTTCGTGTATGGATTAGTTACGGGAAAGGACGTAAGTCATTTTCCGATTAGTGACTAAGATAATTAACAGTTAGGAATTTCCGTTTAGGAAATTCAGAAGTAATTAATTATACACGTTGTTGTGGTTAGTTTTTATTCAATGCGTTTAATATATTCATTTAATTTTGGTTGTATATGCCAAATTCCAATGAAGAAAAACCATATTCCGAAAAACAGTTCCATTCCGCTTGACTCTTTTGAATTTTCTTCTTTTTCAAATTTTACTATCGTTCTGGAAGTCAAAATCATTAATAAAAATATACAAAACATTGCGCCAAAATGATAAGGTAAAATAGTATCCCAATTCATATTTCCAGAAAAAATTAATATCCAAGCAAAAATTAAATAAACTGTAGAGTAGCCAACAAGAATATTTATCAAAATTTTGTTTGTTCCGTTATCTTTCGGTTTTTTTTTATTCAGTTCAATTCCGATTGAGTACAACCATATCAAATAAGGAATTCCTAATAAGGAGAGCCAAAATAATTCTTTTGGAGATTTACTTAAATATCTTTTAGTCATTCTTGTGTTCAGAGGTTTTCAAATTAACCACAACTTGTTATATGGCTAACAAACGCCCTGTTTATAGGTATATATCTCCGGATAATAGGAGCTTTTGTTCTCGTTTATTATTTCCCGCCGTCCAGTTCATCTTGCCATTCCAGCAATTTTTTCCACTTACCGTCGTATGCTAAGCGGGCTTGTTTTGGCCATGT
>JAQXBT010000020.1 GCA_029252265.1 Flavobacteriaceae bacterium
GCATCCATCACAGATGTGATTAGTAAAAATGCAAATAATAGCGTAGATTTTTTCATACGATAAAAATAATATCGAATAAAAAGAGGTCATTATTCTTTGTAAATTGGTTAATAAAATTACTGAAGCAACTGCTTCATTAAAACTTCAATTAAAGTTAATTTTTAATTGAAACTCACATCCCTAAACAGCATTACCTGTTCTAGGTTCAATGGGTATGATCTCAGCCGATATCGGCACCCCTTTTTTGAGAACAGTGCAAATATAGTTTAGATTTCAAAAATTGAAAGGATTTTTTGAAATTATTTTGCTTGATGCGTAAATTTCAAAAGATCATTAACCGTTTTAACAGGGTTGAATGTAATAATTGGAACCTCAACAAAAACCGTATTCCAATGCGCCATACTACCATTCCATAAACCCGGTTTTTCTAATGTTTTTAGTTTTTTCCCGTACTTTGTTTTTGTAGTAATAAAATACGTTTTTGGATCTATGAATTGTTTTAAATCATAGGTTTCTCCTTTGTGATTTTTAATACCACAAACAATATCAACTGGGTTAAAATGAGTGGCATTCATCAAAATAGTTTTCTGACGACTTAGTTTTTGATTCACCTGAGAAGCTTCAACTATTTGTAAGGAAATCTCGCCGTTTTCGGCTTTAACCCAAAATGGACCTCCGCCAGGCTCGCCTTCGTTTTCTACCATCCCACAGACACGGATCGGACGATTAATTTTTGATTTTAAGTAATCAATCTGGTATTTGTAAGCGTATTTATCAAATTCTAGACTGATACGAATGTTTAATTGTTGAGTTAAAAAATCTACGATTTCTAATATTTGAACTTCTGAAATCTCAATAGACTCAAGAATTTTTGCATATTTAAACACCTGAAACTGTAGCTTTAGAAGCACCCCTGCAAGTGCTTTTTTAGAGCTCGCAATTTGGCCTAAGTATTTGTCGACCACAACATTGTCTATATTTTTTATAAAAATAACATCTGCGTCAATGTGGTTTAAGTTTTGTATCAATGCGCCGTGTCCAGAAGGCCTGAAGAATAATTTTTCATTTAACCTATACGGCTGATTTTTTAGATCAACCGCCAATACATTAGTGTTGGATTCTTGATATGAAAACGAAAGTTCAAATTTGGTGTTCGTTTTCGACTCTACAATGTGCTGAATAGACGCCCATTTTGTTTCAAATTGTTTTAAATGCGCTTTTGAAACCGTAAAATGGAGTTGTGCTTTACCATCAATTGAAGCATATTTTTCTGCTTCAAACAAATGCTCTTCAAAAGCAGTAGACGTATGGTTTTTGTACTGATGAAAAGGCAATAAACCTTTGGGGATATTTAAATAGTTTAGATAGTCTTCTTCTAAGATACTTTTCACAAACAGAAGCCGTCTTTGATCCAAAGTAAGTAGATCATAATCTGGCATTGCGATTTGCATTTTATCCACGACATCGTCGTGAAATGGTAATTTTTCGATCGTGACAAAGAATAAAAACAACTCTACCGATTTATTTTTATTTATATAAGAATTGATTGTTTCTTTTTGAGGATCATATTGAGACAGAAACTCGTGTAACAACTTAAACATTCGAGAGGCTGCACCAGATGCAGGGGTGAATTTTACAACTTTAAGCGCTATTTTTTCACCATCATAATAGTTGGTGAAATTGTTCAATTCAGATTCAGAAAGTTTTAGGATTCCATTTCCTATCGTAGCGGATGCACTCAAATTAATATAATTTTGAGACCCTTTGTAAGTCTTAATTTGTTTCTTAATAATTTCAAGGCTTAAGCCTAAGCTTTCTATGTGTTCAATATCAGAATGTGAAAAATTCAAATTTGTGGAATTAAAAGTTGGTTAATATGTTTGACAGCATTCTTTAAGCGTTCTGTTTTGGAACCACTTAAAATTACATAAGGAAGTTCTAAAGCTTGCAAGGCGCCTTCAAATGCTGAAAACATTTTTTTTCGTTCATTAGGTTTGTCTCTTAAATCATCTGCCTCCCATGGAACGTCAATATCGCATAAAAAGTATAAATCATAGGTGTGTTTTTTGGCATAATGATCAATAACTGGATCACAATACCCATCATAATAGACTTCAGAATACACTTTAGTTTCCAAAAGATTGGTGTCACAGAACAATATTTTATCGGTTTTGAGGGCACTTTCATTTTCTAATCGCATTTGTCCTACCGCAATTGGCATCAAGTCTTTAGCTTCACAAGTTTTTTGCTCATGATCCCATTTGTTTTGAAGATGCTCCCGAGCATATTCAGGAACCCAGTACGTGCCAAAATAGGCCGCTAAATCTTTCGATAAAGTGGTCTTTCCTGTCGATTCAGGGCCAAATAATACTACTTTTATACAGCTAGATGGCTGTTGTTCAAGTGCTTGTTCCATGCTAAAAATCCAAATATTGCTAAAATCGTAAACCCTAAATACTGTATACTCGTAAATGTAAATCCTTTATAAAAATATAACGGTACTGAAATGACATCTGCAATGATCCAAAAGTACCAGTTTTCTATTTTACGTTTGGCCATTAACCACATGCCTACAAAAAACAGAGCTGTTGTGAAGGTATCCACAAATGCCACCCAATTCGTCCACATATCAAAAAACTGATAAACAAGATACACTAATAATAACGCTGATCCAAAAATAATAACTCCCGTAAACTGTTCTTTTTTAGTTGTTTTTGAAATTGGGGTTACACGGTCTCCATCTACTTTTCGAGTCCAAATATACCAACCATACAGGCTCATTATAAAATAATAGCCGTTAATTATCATATCTCCAATTAGCTGCCATTTAAACAACAAATACACAAAAATAGAGGTGCTAATAATTCCGGTTGGAAACACCAAAATGTTATTCTGCTTAGAATACCAAACCGACGCAAACCCAAACGATACAGCAACAATCTCCAGAAAAATATCTAAAGAATCATATGTACTGTATTGTTCAAATAAAAAATTAAAAATTTGGTTCATTTAAAATTATATTAAAAATTAGGTCCAACAATCGCACATCCAAAGCCTTCAAACTCCACAAAAATAGCTTTAAATTTTAGCCTATTATTGTTATGAATAATCCAAGCGATTGTACTGTTCGATTCTGTTCCGAATGGCACTACCAAAAAATGCTTCTTGAAAACCATTCCCGGCGTGGCATATAATTTGTAGAGGGATTCTTTAATACACCATATTTGTGTTAGTTTTTGAATTAGTTTGGAGTCATTTTCGTTCAAATAAGAATCTTCAAAACCTATAAATTTAGTCGCAATCTTAGTGATTTTTTCACGTTGTTTTTCGATATCAACACCCACTTTTTTTGAGCTGACTACAACCGCTGAAAAATTGTAAGAATGCGTAATAGAGATATGTTTACCATCTTTTAAATGTGGCTTTCCAAATGAATCATAAACCAAATCAATATCCTTGTATCCAAATTCGGATAACAGCATTCGAACACTTAAAAACCCCCGCTGATGCAACTCACTTTTCATCTCGTTAACACGTTCCAAACTCTCAGGCTTGAGTTCTATTTGATTCATAAAAAACTCCTTAGGCTCAGAAATCTTCCATATTTTAACAATAGTTTGTGAGTTTAAATCGAGTGATTTGTAAAGTGGCATTTAATTTTTAAAAAGTTAATAGTTATCTTTGCAACGTAAAATTAAATAAAAAACGAAAATACATTATTTTAGAAAAATATACTCTAAAAACTGTGTTTAAAAACAATCTTATGAACGTAAAAACCACTCCTTACGTACCTTACAAAGTAAAAGACATGTCTCTTGCTGATTGGGGTCGCAAAGAAATTGAACTTGCTGAAGCAGAAATGCCAGGCCTAATGAGTCTTCGTGAAGAATACAAAGACAGTCAACCGCTTAAGGGCGCTCGCATCGCAGGTTGTTTACACATGACCATTCAGACCGCCGTTTTAATTGAAACTTTGGTAGCACTAGGAGCGGATGTTACTTGGAGTTCTTGTAATATATTTTCAACACAAGATCAGGCCGCTGCAGCAATAGCCGCTGCAGGAATCCCTGTGTATGCCTGGAAAGGTTTAACTGAAGAAGAATTTGATTGGTGTATCGAACAAACTCTGTTTTTTGGAGAAGATCGTCAACCTTTAAACATGATTTTAGATGATGGTGGTGATTTAACCAACTTAGTCTTTGATCACTACCCAGAATTAATGCCTGGAATTAATGGCCTTAGTGAAGAAACAACAACTGGTGTACATCGTTTATACGAACGTATGAAAAACGGCACCTTATCAATGCCTGCAATCAACGTGAATGATTCGGTAACTAAAAGTAAATTCGATAACAAATACGGTTGCAGAGAAAGTGCTGTGGATGCGGTACGTCGTGCCACTGATATTATGCTCGCAGGGAAAAGAGTCGTTGTATGTGGATATGGTGACGTCGGTAAAGGAACTGCCGCATCTTTTCAAGGTGCTGGAAGTATTGTAACGATCACAGAAATTGACCCTATTTGTGCTCTACAAGCAGCGATGGACGGATTTGAAGTGAAAAAACTTGAAACTGTATTACCTACCGCCGACATTGTGGTGACCGCTACTGGAAATAAAGACATCGTACAAAGCATTCATTTTGAAGCAATGAAAGACAAAACAATCGTTTGTAACATTGGTCACTTTGATAATGAAATTGACATGACTTGGCTAAATGACACATACGGAGACAGCAAAGTTGAAATCAAAGCACAAGTTGATAAGTATACTATTGACGGAAATGACATTATTGTTTTAGCCGAAGGCCGTTTAGTTAATTTAGGATGTGCTACTGGGCATCCTAGTTTTGTAATGAGTAATTCCTTTACAAACCAAGTATTAGCTCAAATTGAACTATGGAACAATAGAGATGCTTATAATAATGAAGTTTATATGTTACCAAAACATTTAGATGAAAAGGTTGCGAAATTGCACCTTGAGAAAATCGGTGTAGAGCTTACAAATCTTCGATCAGACCAAGCTAGTTATATTGGTGTTTCTGTTGAAGGGCCATTTAAACCAGAATATTACCGTTACTAAAAAACGGAAAAATCTACAAAAAAGACTGCCTTCTTGGGCGGTCTTTTTTTTTGATAAAACTTAAAAGAAATACTATGTAGACGAGACAATTAAAAATTGTTTCTGGAATTATTGTGAAAATGAAATGATATTTTGTAAGTTTATGATATATGAATGTAATACACATAAGTGCAGAGTGTTATCCGATAGCAAAAGTAGGCGGCTTAGCCGATGTTGTAGGTTCTTTACCTAAGTATCAACAGAAAATAGGCATGAATAGTAATGTTGTCATGCCGTATTACGACACTGTTTTTTCAAAGAACAACGCCTTTAAATCAATTTACAAAAACACCTTATTATTAGGGGAAAGAGTTATTAATTTTAAAATACTAAAACTTGAAAACACCAACTTAGGGTATGATTTATTTTGCGTGGATGTGCCTGAACTATTGTTTAAGGATTATGTCTATTCTTATGACGATACAGAACGGTTCTTAGCCTTTCAAATTGCCACCCTCGATTGGATCCTCACACTAAAACAAAAACCAAATCTCATACATACCCATGACCATCACACAGGATTAATCCCTTTTATGATGTCACAGAGCTTCAAATACGAATCTTTAAAAAATATTCCGACTGTTATTTCGATTCATAATGCCCAATATCAAGGATGGTTTTCACATGAAAAATCACACTTAATCCCTTCATTTGATTCTAAAAATGCTGGATTATTGGATTGGGATGGGACAATCAATTCTTTGGCTGCAGGGGTCAAATGTGCTTGGAGTGTGACTACCGTATCTCCTTCCTATATGGAAGAATTAAAGCAAAAAGCAAATGGACTGGAAAACTTATTTAGTCACGAAGACACAAAGTGTCTTGGAATCTTAAACGGGATTGACTGGAATGTATGGAATCCTGAAACCGACCCATACCTTCACAAAAACTACTCAAAAACATCCATAATTTCAGGAAAAAAGGCGGCTAAGAAATGGCTGTGTAATGAATTTGGGTTGGAGGCCTCGAAACCACTATTCACTTTTATTGGACGACTTGTTCACGAAAAAGGTTGCGATTTATTTCCAACTGTTTTTGAAAAAGCATTAAAAGAAAATAACATTTCAATTTTATTACTTGGCTCTGGTGACACAGAAACAGAAACTCAACTCGAAGCACTAAAGTCGCTCAAAAACTTTAATGCCTTTATAGGATATGACGAAACACTTTCTCATCGCATCTATGCAGGTGCTGATTTTTTATTGATGCCATCAAGGGTAGAGCCTTGCGGATTGAATCAAATGTATGCCTTACGTTACGGCACTATCCCTGTAGTAAGTGCCATTGGCGGCCTAAAAGATACTGTAATAGATATTGAAAATGATGGCTTTGGAATTTGCCATGATGGTGTGACTGTGGAGAAAATAGCACATGCGATGGATCGAGCAAATACATTGTATTTAGATCAAAAAAAGTTTAAGCAAACCTCCAAAAAACTCATGTCAATTGACCATTCTTGGGATCAGTCTGCTCAAGAATATGTGAAACTTTATCAATCCTTAATTCTATAACCTATGATTAACAACAAAGTACTTTCAATTATTTTAGGAGGCGGTCAGGGCTCTCGACTGTATCCTTTAACAGCCGACAGATCTAAACCGGCAGTTCCAATTGCAGGAAAGTATCGTTTAGTCGATATTCCAATTTCAAACTGTATTAATTCAGAGATTAAGCGCATGTATGTTTTAACACAATTCAATTCTGCATCCTTAAATAAACACATCAAAAACACCTATCATTTTAGCTTTTTTAGTAATGCCTTTGTAGATGTACTCGCCGCAGAACAAACCATGCAAAGTGATAAGTGGTTTCAGGGAACTGCAGATGCTGTAAGACAAAGTATGCACCATTTTTTATCGAATGATTTTGAGTACGCACTAATTCTTTCGGGCGATCAATTATACAATATGGACTTTAAAGACATGATTGAAAAACATATTGAAAGTAATTCTGAAATATCTATTGCTACCTACCCCGTAAATGCGAAAGACGCCACCTCATTTGGTATTTTAAAAACCAATGAAGACAACGTAATTACATCCTTTATAGAAAAACCAGCTGATGACCTTCTAAAGGATTGGACTTCTGACACCAGTAAAGAAATGAAAGCCGAAGGGAGGAACTATCTTGCCTCTATGGGGATCTATATTTTTAATAGAGATCTATTAATAAAACTAATGGAAAATCCAGACACCATAGATTTTGGCAAAGAAATCATCCCACAATCGATAGATAAACACAAAACCCTCAGTTATCAATATGAAGGCTACTGGACCGATATTGGAAATATAGATTCCTTTTTTGAAGCCAATTTAGGATTGACAGATGACATCCCTAAATTCAATCTGTATGGTGAAAACAGAGTATTTACGAGAGCTCGAATTTTACCAACTTCCAAAATTTCAGGAACAGTTTTAAACAAAGCCGTAATTGCAGAAGGGTGTATCATTCAGGCAAAAAGTATTGAGAAATCAGTCATTGGGATTCGATCTCGGATTGGAAAAAATTCCGTAATCTCTAGTACTTATATGATGGGAAGTGATAATTATGAATCGCTCGAAGAAATGGAAATTGACAAGATTGATACGTTGATCGGAATTGGTGAAAACTGTCATATAAAAAATTGTATTATCGATAAAAATTGTCGAGTTGGAGATGGTGTGAAAATTATAGGTGGTCTACATCTACAAAATACAGAAACAGAAACTTACCTCATAAAAGATGGTATTGTTGTGATTAAAAAAGGGGCGACAATCCCTAAAGGAACCGTCATTTAATTGTCATCACTTTTATTGATCCAAAAACAAACTATGTCAAACACCATCACTCACAGTTTATTCTCCGATTTTGATATCAACTTATTTAAAGCTGGAAAGCATTATAAGTTATATGAAAAATTTGGAGCACATATCCTTACGCTCAATGGAATTAATGGGACTTACTTCGCTGTTTGGGCGCCAACAGCTAAATCCGTTTCTGTAATTGGCGATTTCAATTTTTGGAATGACCAAAAACACCCTTTAAATGTTCGCTGGGATGAAAGTGGTATTTGGGAAGGCTTTGTCCCTAACGCCACCAAAGGAGAAAGCTACAAGTATAAAATATACAGTTCTAATGACAACCTAATTACAGAAAAAGCAGACCCTTATGCTCGAAGATGCGAGCACCCTCCAAAAACAGCATCAATCATTTGGGAAGATGACTACGCTTGGAAAGATAACAAATGGATGAAAATCCGAAACAAAAAAAACGCTTTAGACGCCCCCTACGCTATCTATGAAGTTCATTTAGGATCCTGGAAACGCAATATTGAAGAAAATAGATTTTTAAGCTATGTAGAACTTGCGGAAGATTTAGTAAACTATGTCGCAGATATGAATTTTACGCACGTGGAATTTATGCCTATAATGGAATACCCCTATGACCCAAGTTGGGGCTATCAATTAACTGGATTTTTTGCTCCAACCTCTCGATTTGGCTTTCCTGATGAATTTAAATTATTAGTGGATAAATTTCACGAAAAAGGAATTGGAATTATTTTGGATTGGGTGCCAGCACATTTTCCTGCAGATGCACATGGCTTAGGATTGTTTGACGGCTCTCATTTGTATGAACATCCAGACATTAGGAAAGGCTATCACCAAGATTGGAAAAGTCTCATATTTAATTATGGGCGCAATGAAGTAAAATCATTTTTAATAAGTAATGCTCTGTTTTGGCTCGACAAATATCATATTGATGGCTTACGGGTTGATGCAGTAACATCAATGTTGTTTTTAGATTACTCCAGAGAAGACGGCGAATGGGAACCAAACATTTTTGGCGGTAGAGAAAACTTGGAAGCCATCGATTTCATCAAAGAAATGAATATTGCTGTGTATGAAAATTTCCCAGATGTTCAGACTATTGCCGAAGAATCCACCTCATTTTCAAAAGTTTCTAGTCCAGTGTTTTTAGAAGGGCTAGGTTTTGGGATGAAATGGATGATGGGCTGGATGCACGACACCTTAGAATATTTCTCTAAAGAACCTATCTACAGAAAACACCATCAAAACGATTTAACGTTTAGTCTTAATTACGCATTTACTGAAAATTTCATGTTACCACTTTCACATGACGAAGTAGTGTATGGTAAAAAATCTATCCTAGACAAAATGCCTGGAGATGAATGGCAACGTTTTGCGAATATGCGCCTATTATTTAGCTTTATGTACACGCATCCTGGGGCTAAATTGTTGTTTCAAGGTAGTGAGTTTGGACAAGTTTCAGAATGGAATTTTCAACAAAGCTTAGAATGGCATTTGTTAGATTATGATGTACATAAAGGGGCGCAAACCCTCGTCAAAGAACTAAATAAGTTATACAGAAAAGAACCCGCCCTACATAAAAAACAATTTTCATTTGATGGCTTTGAATGGATCAATCATAATGATCATGAAAATTCGGTAATTTCATATATGAGAAAAAGCGACGACGAAAAAGACTTAGTCATTATCGTTTGTAACCTAACCCCAATCCCCCGTGAAAATTACAGAATAGGAGTTCCTAAATCTGGAAAACTAAAAGAACTGTTCAATAGCGACAGAATAGAATTTAATGGATCTGGAAGTTACTTAAATAAAACATTAAAAACGGACTCAATAAAATGGGACGGTCGAGAAAACTCTATAGAACTAAATCTACCGCCCCTAGCGATGATTGCTTTAAAATACTAATCCCAAATACGTAAACGTTTTCGCAGATATTAGCTCTAAATTGCTTTTGGACGTTAAAATTTTTATGTACTTTTTGATTTCAAATACATAATAATGATTGTCAATACAGAACTAGAACAAAAAGGAAACTTATTTCCAACCAATATAATTAAGTACAAAAAAGATGTTGATACACTATACTTTTTCACAAAAAATAATGTAGTATTACAAATCACCGTTGTTAGAGATAGTGTACTTCGCTTTCGATATTCAACCACAGGTAAGTTTGGAGAAGATTTTTCTTACGGCATTACAAAATACGCAAGTAGAGGGTATAACTTTTTAGAAGTCTCGGAAGATAATACAAATTATATAATTACAACTTCGAAACTTATTTGTAAGGTTGAAAAAGAAAGTCTTCAAGTTAGTCTTTATGACGCATTAGATCTGAAATTAATTAACCAAGATGAAATTGGTTTTCACTGGGAAGAAAGTTACGAGTTTGGTGGAGACATCGTAAAAATGAGTAAAATATGTCAGAAATCTGAAAGTTTTTATGGTTTAGGGGATAAACCTGTAGATGTAAATATCAAAGGAAAGCGATTTGAAAACTGGGTAACTGATTCTTATGCCTTTGGAAAAGACACCGACCCCATCTATAAAGCAATTCCTTTTTATACTGCCATACAAGATCATAAATCCTATGGTATCTTTTTTGACAATACGTTCAAAACACACTTTGATTTTGCACAAGAACGAAGAAATATAACTAGTTTTTGGGCGCAAGGCGGCGAAATGAATTACTATTTCATTTATGGACCTAGGATGGAAGATGTCGTCGTAAACTATACAGACTTAACAGGAAAGCCACAACACTTACCACCCTTATGGGCTTTGGGTTTCCACCAATGTAAGTGGAGTTATTACCCAGAAAGTAATGTCAAAGAAATTACGAATACCTTCAGAAAACTAAAAATCCCTTGCGATGCTATATATTTAGACATTGATTATATGGAAGGATTCCGTTGTTTTACTTGGGATAAAAAACATTTTCCAGACCCAAAACGGATGGTGAAAGAATTGGAAGATGACGGGTTTAAAACCGTTGTGATTATTGATCCTGGAATCAAAATTGATTTAGAATACGATGTATTTAAAGAAGCCTTAGATAAAGATTATTTTTGTAAACGTGCCGACGGTCCCTACATGAAAGGAAAAGTTTGGCCAGGGGAATGCTATTTCCCAGATTTTACACGACCCGAAGTCAGAGAATGGTGGTCAGGATTGTTTCAAGAATTAATTGAAGACATCGGCGTGAAAGGCGTTTGGAATGACATGAATGAGCCAGCCGTTATGGACGTCCCAAATAAATCGTTTCCGGACGATGTACGTCATGATTATGACGGAAACCCGTGTAGTCATAGGAAAGCGCATAATATCTATGGAATGCAAATGGCGCGTGCCACCTACCATGGATTAAAAAAATACGCCTATCCAAAACGACCGTTTGTTATTACAAGAGCCGCCTATTCAGGGACACAGCGCTATACCTCCACATGGATGGGTGATAACGTCGCCACTTGGGAACATTTATGGATTGCAAATGTGCAAGCACAACGAATGGCCATGTCTGGATTTTCATTTGCTGGAAGTGACATCGGAGGATTTGCCGAACAACCACAAGGTGAGTTATTCGCTCGTTGGATTCAATTAGGGATTTTTCATGCCTTTTGTCGTGTGCATTCTTCCGGCGATCATGGCGATCAAGAACCCTGGGTCTTTGGTGAAGAAATCACGGACATCGTAAGAAAATTTGTGGAGATCAGATACCAATTACTACCCTATTTGTATACGGCCTTTTGGAATTACATCACGAATGGAGTTCCTATACTGAAATCTCTGGTATTGTACGATCAAGATGATGCTGCAACACATTATCGAAGTGATGAGTTTGTCTTTGGAGAAAAAATACTTGTATGTCCAATTTTGGAAGCCAATGCAAAAGGACGGAGGATGTATATCCCAAGAGGAAAATGGTATGATTTCTGGTCGGATGAAGTTATTGATGGTGGCAAAGAAATGTGGGTAGATGCCGATATCGATAGCATGCCAATATTTATTAAAGAAGGAGCTGTCATCCCAAAATATCCTATCCAACAATACGTTGGCCAAAAATCATTTGATGAAATTACGCTAGATGTCTATTTTAAAATGGGAAAAGAACGCTCAAAACTATATGATGATGCTCATGATGGATACGATTACAAAAAGGGACGTTATAGTTTGCGTTCCTTTAAACTAACTGGGAAAAAAGATGAATTAATTCTCCAACAGCACAAAGAGGGACAGTTTAATGCTAAATATCATAAATTTATGATGGTATTTCACAACCTTCCCTTCACGATTGGATCCATTCAAATTGATAACGTTGTTATCGAAGTAGAAAATAATTTAAATACTATAGAAAACTCCCAAACCATCACAGTTGACAAAGAGTTTAACGAATTACATCTATTCGGGAAATAATTATTTATTTTTATCGCTTCATCAAAAATAATATAACATAGAAAGATGACGTTTTTACCAACCAATGAAAGCGATATAAGTTCGATATTGAAAATCATTGAGGAAGCTCAAGCATATTTAAAGATGCAAAATATTGATCAATGGCAAAACGGATATCCTAATAAAAAAGCGATCCTAAAGGATGTGTTTGATAATGATAGTTACGTTGTGAAAACAAAGGATGGGACCTCAATTGCCACAGCGATGTTCACTACACAACCCGAACCAACTTATTCTTCAATTAAAGGACATTGGAAGACTAAAGAAAATGAAAGATACGGAGTCATTCACCGAATGGCTGTGAGTGATCAATTCAGAGGTAAAGGAATTGCAAAATTCATTTTTTTCGAGTGTGAACAAAACTTGAAACAAAACAATATTAAGTCCATGCGGATTGATACACACGAAGAAAACCTAGGGATGCAAGGGTTACTCATAAAATTAGGATATCACTATTGTGGGGTCATTTATTTAGAAAACAACGACAAACGGTTGGCATTTGAGAAATTAATTAGCTAATTATATCCCAAAAAAAAGCCTCGCAATGCGAAGCTTTTTTTAAAATTTTAATTTAAATGCTTATTATGCTTCAAAAGGAACAATAGACACATATGATCTGTTGTTTTTCTTTTTTGCAAATTTCACAAGACCGTCCACTTTAGCGTGAAGGGTATGATCTTTTCCAGCATACACATTCTCTCCTGGATTGTGTGCAGTACCTCGTTGTCTTACGATAATGTTACCAGCAATAGCTGCTTGACCACCAAAAATCTTTACGCCTAGACGTTTTGATTCTGATTCTCTACCATTTTTCGAACTTCCGACTCCTTTTTTATGCGCCATTTTATTTCGATTTTAATATGTTATAAATTCTAACTTAAAGCTGAAATTAAATCTGATTTTTTCATTGCTGAAATTCCAGAAATACCTTTAGCTTTTGCTAATTCTTTTAATTGTGCAACTGTCATTGCAGTCAAATCTTGAGCAGCTTCTGCTTTTGGAGCAGCAACTTTAGCAGCTGGCTTAGAAACTTCTTTCTTTGCCGCTGGCTTAACTACTGCTTTTGGCGCAGCAGCTTTGGCTGGTGTCGCTTTTTTAGTTCCTGAAGCAACAATGCTTTCAATTTGTATTTCAGTTAAAGATTGGCGATGGCCGTTCTTAACTCTATACCCTTTTCGTCGTTTCTTTTTGAATACGATCACTTTATCACCTTTAAGGTGCTTTAAGACTTTAGCTCCTACTTGAGCGCCGTCTATAGCTGGGGCGCCAACAGTAACTTTGCTGCCATCTGCTAAAAGAAGTACATTGTCAAAAGTGACTTTTTTTCCTTCTTCTGTTTGCAAACGGTTAACAAAGACTTTTTGGTCTTTTTCAACTTTGAATTGATGCCCTGCTATCTCTACAATTGCGTACATAGCGTAACGTTTTTTTATTAGATTATTATTAATAAATACACCCTACCAAAAAGTAAGGCGGGTGCAAATATAATTTTATTATCTTAATCTGCAAACTAAATATTTCATTAAGATAGGTTTTATTGAACTAAGTCTTTGAAACTGTTAATAATAATTGATTTAATTAGAAACCCTATGTGAATAATACATAGTTTCAGAAAGGTTTGGGGCTTAAACTCTAAATTTCTTAAAAAACATTATGATTCTATCTATTTAATTATAAATTTACGTTACCTAAATCTAAAATAAAATTACTATGAAAATGTCCTACATTATTTTCGCAATGCTGGGTACCAGCATTGTATTCTCTCAAGAATACTTAGAAAGTCAACCCGAAAATCCTGAACCAGGAAAATGTTATGCCAAATGTGTAACACCTGACGAATTCCGGGAAGAAATTATTAAGGTTGAAAGCGTTCCTGCATATGAAAAACTAGAAGTTGTCCCTGCTGCTTATAAAACAGTATCCGATGATGTTGTTTTAACGCCAAGCTCAAATAAGTTTATAAACGTTCGTGCAGTCTACAAAACAATTACGGATACTTTGTGGCTAGAAGAATCTTTCCATAAAATTAACATTATTGACCCTACGTTTGGAAATCAAGAGAAGGAAGTAGAAGTATTCGCTGCGAGCGAATCCTGGGTCGCTGGAGAAAAAGATCCAGATTGTCCATCAATCAACGCAGACGATTGTCGCATTTTTCATTACCGAAAAGACCCTGCGGTAACCAGAAGCATACCTGTCCGTAAAGTTCTAACTCCTGCATCTATCCAAAAAACAAAAGTTATAGGTAGATACAGATTGATAAAAAGAAAAATAGAAGTGAGTCCAGCTACTACGAAAACAGTGACGATCCCTGAAGTAACAGAGAAAGTAAGTCGAAGAGTTTTAGTTTCTGACGAAACAACAAAACCAATCCCTGTTCCTGCTGAATATATAAACGTAACTAAAAAAGTATTAGTTAAAAAGGGGGGGATGACTGCATGGAGAATAGTTCCTTGTACAATCCCAAAACGGGTTGGAGTAGTTCCTATTTACTATACATCAGGAAGTGCTGCTTTAACACAAGAATCTAAACGACTCATTGACAAACATATCTGGTCAATTTTAAAAGATGATTCTACTTCAGTTGTTGAGATTGGATCTCATACCGATTCCCAAGGAAGCGCTAGCTCTAATTTAAAATTATCTGAAAGAAGAGCGAAGGCGGTAGTCGACTACTTAGGTAGTAAAGGGATTCGTTCAAAACGTTTAATTGCAGTTGGCTATGGCGAGAAAAACTTGTTAAATGATTGTAATGATTCAAAAAAATGTTCAGATTCAAAACATAAAGAAAATAGAAGAACTGAATTTAAAGTATTCTAAATAAGTTCAAAAATAATACTAAATAACAAAAAGCCTAAAACTAAACTGTTTTAGGCTTTTTTATTCGCCAAATAAATTCCACATAAAATAAGTAAAGATGCAAATCCTTGATCTAATCCAAAAAGCTCTCCATCGAGCAGACCCCAAAGCAGCGCCACCAGAGGCATTAGATAGGTTACGGAAGATGCAAATACAGGGCTCGAAATTTGAATTAAATTATTAAATATGATCTTAGCCATCACCGTACCAAACAACGATAATACAGCAATATATCCAATCGAGGAATAGATTGCTTCGTTTTCAAAGGTTTTTGAATTAAAAAAATTAGAAAAAATTAAAACAAGTAGAGCCGGGATTACAATTGCAGCAAAATTACCTGTTGCTATGGCAATTGGCTTCACTTCTTGGAGGTAATGTTTAATGATATTCACATTGAACCCATACATTAAGGTGGCTAAAACAACAAAACCTGCAAACAGATAATTTTGATTAGGGTTGAGCTCCATACTATTAAAAATGAGCATCGAAGCCCCAATAAAACCAAGTAAAACTCCAAAAATTTGCGTTTTTGTAGACGCTATTTTAAAAACTGCCAACCCAATTAAAATAGCATTCAGAGGCACTAACGCATTTAGAATACTCACAACACCACTATCGACTTCGGTTTCTGCAAATGCAAACAAGAAACTGGGTAAGAAAGTCCCTAAAAAGCCCGATAAAACGACCCATTTCCATTGATGAGACAGAATCGTTTTGAGAGATTTAAAC
This sequence comes from Flavobacteriaceae bacterium, assembly GCA_029252265.1. Classification (GTDB taxonomy): domain Bacteria; phylum Bacteroidota; class Bacteroidia; order Flavobacteriales; family Flavobacteriaceae; genus Hel1-33-131. Next base: position 15,967 of record JAQXBT010000020.1, read on the forward strand.
CCAATTATAAAGATAAAAATTGAAGAAATAACCGTTCGTAAACTTCCCAATTGTAGTGGAGTTAAGCCAATTAACCCTTTTTTAATCAGAATAAAGGAGCTGCCCCACACAATAGCGAGGACAGAGAGATACATCCATTTTTTTTGTTCTTGATTCATTAGAAAGTATTATTACTTACAAAATTGGTTAATAAATTAGAATAACAACGAATTATTTTTACATTTGTTTAAATACCTAAACTAAACACTATGAAACATTTAAAGACGATCTTAACCTCAGCACTTTTATTAACTCTGTTTTTTTCTTGTAAAAACGAAACGAAGGCTGAAATCAAAACAGTAGAAACTACTACAGAAAAAGCGGCACATCAACTCGACCCTAATGCCAGCTATTCAAAAGCAGAGTTCGGCATTAAAGGAATGACCTGCGAAATGGGGTGTGCTAAAACGATTGAGAAAAAACTTGCAGGAATGGAAGGCGTAAAATCTGCTACCGTCGATTTTAAAAACGAAATGGCGATGGTCGAATACGATATTGCAAAAGTGAACCCGGTGAGCATCACAAATGCGGTTACTTCCGTTGGGAAAACCTATTCTGTAGAAAATATGCAAACTGTTGAAGCGTTTTCAAGCATCAAAAAGGACTGTAAAAAAGACTGCAAAAAAGTTTGTTGTAAAGACAAAATGGAAGCTGATAAAAAAGCCTGTGCAAAGGATTGTAAAAAAGAATGTTGCACTAAAAAAGCTTAGTTCGAATTCATCAACCCTTCTATCTCTTCAATTTCGATTGGAATGTGTTGCATTAAATTTAAAGGTGGGCCATCGGCTTGAACGACCACATCGTCTTCGAGTCTAATGCCCATTTTTTCATTAGGGATATAAATTCCCGGTTCAACTGTAAATACCATTTGAGAGGAGACAGGCGTTTTAATTGCTCCTAAATCGTGGGTGTCTAATCCCATATGATGAGAAGTCCCATGCATGAAATATTTTTTATAAGCCGGCCATTTTGGATCCTCATTTTGGACATCGGCCTTATCGATTAACGCTAAATTTAAAAGCTCTGAGGTCATCATTTTTCCAACTTCCTTATGGTATTCATCTAATAAAACACCTGGAACAAGCAGTTGAGTTGCCTCATTTTTGACATTTAAAACAGCTTGATACACGGCTTTTTGACGGGCAGTAAAACGCCCATTAACAGGGATCGTACGCGTCATATCGCTTGAATAGTTGGCGTATTCAGCAGCCACATCCATCAGCAACATATCGCCGTCCATACATGTTTGATTATTTTCTATGTAATGCAAAACACAAGCGTTATATCCCGATCCAATGATGGGTGTATATGCAAATCCTTTAGAACGATTTCTAAGAAATTCATGGGTGTACTCTGCCTCAATTTCGTATTCCATAACGCCGGGCTTCACAAATCCTAAGACTCTTTTAAACCCTTTCTCGGTAATATCGCAAGCCGTTTGAATTAACGCAATTTCTTCGGATTCTTTCACCCCGCGAATTAATTCCATGATTGGAAAATTAGGCAGGATTCCATGCGTTGGATACGACGATTTTATCATCTTCAAAAAACGATCATCGCGAGTTTCCATTTCGACTGCTTGGCGATAATGGTCATTATTATTAAAATAAAATAGTTTTGCTTCTGCCATCAATTTTGGAAAAATAGCATCAAAATCTTCAAGCCAATACACGGTCTGTATCCCTGATGACGCAGTGGCCTGTGATTTACTAAGCTTAGCTCCTTCCCACACAGCAATATGATCATTGGTCTCTTTAAGAAATAAGATTTCACGGTGTGCTTTTTCACGAGCATCTGGAAAAACAACTAAAATACTTTCTTCTTGGTCAACGCCACTTAAATAAAAAATATTTCGGTGCTGTTCAAAAGGAAGTGTACTATCTGCACCTGTAGAAAAAACGTCGTTTGAATTAAACACAGCAATAGAATTAGGTATCATCTGCTGTGACAACTTTACTCTATTTTTTTTAAATAGTTGCGAAGGAATTGGATGGTATTTCATAATCTTATTATTTGTATCAAATTTAGAGATTTTATAATAATAAGTGAGGTTTAAATCAATAAAATACAAACTACCGAAAAAGCTTATTTAAAGTAATTCTAAATAGTAAAATTATCCGCAATGCTATTGTCTAAAACGTTGTCGTGAAGTACCTTTGTGTGGTTAAAAAATATCATAAAATAATGAGTGGATTTTTAAGTTCTTCAATTGGAAAAAAGATAGCGATGGCGCTCTCTGCATTTTTCCTCATGTTTTTCATTTTACAGCATTTTGCTATTAATATTTTATCGGTCATCAACCCCGATACTTTTAACGAAGTGTCCCATTTTATGGGAACCAACCCGTTAGTGCAATTTGCACTACAACCCGTGCTTATTTTTGGTGTTATTTTTCATTTTGCGATGGGGTTTGTTTTAGAGTTCAAAAACAAATCATCTCGAAAAATAGGCTACGCCAAAAATAACGGAAATGCAAACTCTACTTGGATGAGTAGAAATATGATTTATAGTGGTGGATTTATTTTAGTGTTTCTTGTGATTCATTTTATTGATTTCTGGATTCCTGAGCTAAATATCAAATATGTAGTTGGTGACAACTCTGGACTATTAGAAGATGGATCGGGATATCGTTATTTTGAAGAGCTTCAGCACAAATTTGTTCCACTTTGGCGCGTTGGCCTCTATTGTGTTGGATTTATTTTTCTTTCATTGCATTTACTTCACGGATTCAATTCCGCATTTCAATCGGTTGGAGCTAACAATAAATTCACTAAATCATTAAAAGGTTTTGGAATTGCGTATGCGATCATTATCCCATTGGGTTTTATCGTCATCGCCCTGTTCCACTTTTTTAATAACACACACTAAAACATAGGATTATGGCTTTAGATTCAAAAATACCAGAAGGTCCTTTAGCAGATAAATGGACCAATCATAAAAACAACATTAACCTTGTAAACCCTGCTAACAAACGTCTGCTAGACGTAATTGTTGTAGGTACAGGTCTTGCAGGAGGCTCTGCAGCGGCAACACTTGCCGAGCTTGGCTATAATGTAAAAGCGTTTTGTTTTCAAGATTCTCCGCGTCGTGCACACTCCATTGCAGCACAAGGAGGGATCAACGCAGCAAAAAATTATCAAGGGGATGGCGATTCTACGTACCGCTTATTTTATGATACCGTCAAAGGGGGCGACTACCGTTCTCGTGAAGCAAATGTGCATCGATTAGCAGAGGTTTCAACCAATATTATTGACCAATGTGTTGCTCAAGGGGTTCCTTTTGCAAGAGACTATGGTGGATTGTTAGACAACCGCTCTTTTGGAGGGGTTTTAGTGTCGAGAACCTTTTATGCAAAAGGGCAAACAGGTCAACAATTATTATTAGGGGCCTACTCTGCGATGAACCGTCAAATTGGGCGAGGAAAAATTAAAATGTATAACCGTCATGAAATGTTAGACGTGGTGGTGGTCGATGGAAAAGCACGTGGAATTATTGCTCGAAACTTAGTGACTGGTGAAATTGAACGTCACTCGGCACACGCGGTTGTTTTAGGCTCTGGAGGCTACGGAAACGTGTTTTATCTTTCTACTAACGCCATGGGGAGTAATGTGACCGCAGCATGGAAAGCGCACAAGCGAGGTGCTTATTTTGCAAATCCTTGCTACACACAAATCCACCCAACATGTATTCCAGTTTCGGGAGACCATCAATCAAAACTAACCCTCATGTCTGAATCCTTAAGGAATGACGGACGTATATGGGTACCGAAAAATATAGAAGATGCGAAAGCAATTCAAAATCGAGAACTAAAACCAACGGATCTAGCTGAAGACCAACGCGATTATTTTTTAGAACGACGCTATCCCGCCTTTGGTAATCTAGTCCCTAGAGATGTGGCTTCTCGAGCTGCAAAAGAACGTTGTGATGCTGGTTTTGGAGTGAATAAAACAGGAGAAGCTGTCTTTTTGGATTTTGCAGCGGCGATCCTTAGATACGGAAAAGAACAAGCACACATTAAGGGATTGGATGAAGACGATGCAAGCCTCATTCAAACCTTAGGAAAAGACCTCGTTAAAAGTAAATACGGAAACTTGTTCCAGATGTATGAAAAAATTGTGGATGAAAATCCATACGAAACTCCAATGATGATTTATCCAGCGGTGCACTACACTATGGGCGGTGTTTGGGTGGATTATAACTTGCAAACAACCATACCTGGATTGTATGCCATTGGAGAAGCTAACTTCTCAGAACATGGCGCAAATCGATTAGGTGCTTCGGCTTTAATGCAAGGACTCGCCGATGGTTACTTTGTATTGCCATACACTATTGGAAATTATTTATCTGATGACATTAGAACAGGACCCATTTCAACGGATACTATTGAATTTGAAGAAGCTGAAGCAAAGGTAAAGTCAGAAATCAATCACTTTGTCAACAATAAAGGCACCAAATCCGTAGATTATTTCCATAAGCGTCTTGGAAAAATAATGTGGAACAAATGTGGAATGGCTCGTAATGAAAAAGAATTAAAAGAAGCGATCGAAGAAATTTCGGCACTTCGAGATGAGTTTTATAAAGATGTATTAGTACCAGGTTCTGCAAATGAGTTTAATGAAGAACTTGCAAAAGCAGGTCGTGTGGCTGACTTCCTAGAATTAGGCGAATTATTTGCAAAAGATGCGCTAGTACGTGAAGAATCTGCTGGTGGCCATTTTAGAGAAGAATATCAAACTCCAGACGGTGAAGCACAACGCCGAAAAGAATTTCAGTTTGTATCTGCATGGGAATACAAAGGAGAACCTAAAGATGCTGAATTACACAAGGAAGCATTAGTTTACGAAAATATTGAAGTTAAAGAACGCTCATACAAATAAGCACTGCTATGAATTTAACATTACAAATATGGCGACAAGAGAACGCCAAAACTGAAGGGAAAATTGTAGAATATCCAATTCAAGATATTTCTCCAGACATGTCATTTCTTGAGATGTTGGATGTACTAAACAGACAACTCATCACTACGGGCGATTCGCCAGTGGCGTTTGACCATGACTGTAGAGAAGGTATTTGTGGCTCTTGTTCATTGTATATTAATGGAGAAGCACATGGACCAGACAGGTTGGTAACAACGTGTCAACTACACATGCGTAAATTTAAAGATGGTGACACCATCTTCATCGAACCCTTTAGAGCAGAAGCGTTTCCCGTCATAAAAGATTTGATTGTAGATCGATCGGCTTTTGACAGAATCCAACATGCAGGCGGTTTCATCTCCGTGAATACTTCTGGAAATACACAAGATGGAAATTCGATTCCAATTTCAAAACACAATGCTGATGAGGCTATGGATGCTGCCACCTGTATTGGGTGTGGTGCTTGTGTAGCAAGTTGTAAAAACTCATCTGCTATGTTGTTTGTAGGGGCTAAAGTGTCTCAGTACGCATTATTACCACAAGGTCAGATTGAAGCCACGGATCGTGTTCAAAATATGGTTGCGCAAATGGATTTAGAAGGTTTTGGAAACTGTACCAATACAGGGGCTTGTGAAGTTGAATGTCCTAAAGGCATTTCACTAGAAAACATAGCACGAATGAACCGTGAATTGATCAAAGCAAGTTTGAAATCTTAATCGTCTAAAATAAACTCTTCTATAGTATCCCATCCCGCACGAACTTCAATAGGCTCAGAAGCATAACTCACGTGTTCGGGTTGTGTTTTACTCAAATAACGTCCCGTATCATAAATTCCATTTTGATTCAAATCAAAAATAGCCCTTAAAAGATAGGTGCCTGGAATGACGTCTTTAAAATCTATAGGCGAAGCATCTTGAGCGTAATAAGACTCAATAACGACCCCTTTAAGGTCTGTGACTTGAACAACTAGAGGGTAAACCCCGTTCCTTATATTGATTCTTAAATTCCCATAATCAGCTGCTAATTTAGTTGTAGCTTTAAAATTTAAGGTATCATTTTGAGCGCCGTAAAAATCGATAAAAGCACCAGGAAGAATTTGAATATTATAGGTGTTTTTCTCTGTTTTATCAAAATTTAAATCAACCGTATTGGAGAAGGAATCTAAGACCATGCTTGCGCCTTGAAAAAGAGAATCCTTATCTCTCACACGCACTTTCGTTTCGTCAATAGAGTCTAAAGGGATTGTCGCACTCAATTTGTAAGGTTCTAGTAATTTAAGTTGAGAGGACTCTGATTTGAAAACTAAAGAATCTGATTTAAAGTCTTTAATTCTAACAACAGCAGTGTCTATCGATTGTAAATGAGTGATTTCAAAAATCAAAGAATCCACTTCCAGCTTTGGACGGTACCAATAATTAAGAGTGTCTTTTCCTTTCTCTTTTGTGAGGGTCGAAGTAAAATCTTCTGGCGCGTCTGAAAGCAATTTTAGTTGCATCGCTTCTCCATCGCCTTCATACCCAAAAGAAAGTTTGTTGTGTGAAACCTGTCGAGCACGGTTGAATTTGTAGTCAACCGATTCTTTAAACATTCGCAACACATAGGCTGTGTCTGAAGGGACTGTAATTAAGCGTTTTCTATATCCAATTTTATCTGTTTTGGACTGAAATGTGTAATTAGAATTTTCTTCTTTAAGTGCGGCCAAAAAATAAGTTCCCTCTTTAATGTTTTCTAACTTAAACCCAGAAACACTATCGGTGACTGCGATATATTTGGGTTTATTTTTATAAATAATCGAATCCGTAAAGGTTGAATCAACTTCGTATAATAAAACCGCTACGCGTTCATCGACTTCCTTATTAAAAGCTTCATTCACAATTCCAGAAACCGATAACGAGTCGATATAGCTTCCAGTGGAAAATACATATTTATAGTATGGGAATAAATTACCCTCATTATTATCGGCAATACTTTCTCCAAAATTAAAGGCATAGGTCGTATTGGGTGAAAGTGTGTCAGAAATTCTAATCGTAATAAATTTACTCGCTGTACCCAGAGGTGTGATTTCTGGTTCGGGATCCATGGGCGGCGACACAATGAGTTGCTTTTGTAAGTCTTTCATTTTGATGTATTCATCAAAATAAATCTTGATTTCAGTGGCGTCAAAATTGACGGAAAAATTCTCTGGCACCGATTTAATAATCACTGGCGGCGTTTCATCTTTATCGCCACCAGAAGTTGTACCTCTATTGGCGCAGTGCGTCAGAATTAAACTTACTAGAACTAAAAACCCAAAATTAGCGAACTTCTTACCCATTAACAGTACATTTTACGCAAAGAAACAACATATTTTAGTACTAACGAAAAATGGAATGCGTAATTGCAATCGTTGCTAAACTTAATCGTATCCTAGATCCAGAATTCAAAATTAGAGCACAGGCTTCAATGGTGGCACCGGTCGTAATTACATCGTCGACCAAAAGCACGTGTTTGCCATCAATCGTCGACAGGTTTTTGGCGTAAAAACTATTTGCAACCGAATGAAAACGTTCTTCTCGAGATTGAAAAACTTGAGTTTTCGTATTTATCGATTTTAATAAAATCGTATCTACATAGCGCGCATTGAGAGACTTGGCTAAATGTTTCGCAAAAAGAGCCACTTGATTATAGCCTCTTTGTTTTAATTTTTTGGAGTGAACGGAACCGGAATTACAACATCAATCGATTTAAAATAAGACGATTCCTGAAGCTCTGCTCCTAGCCAGACCCCAAAAACCTGCCCAAGTTGTTCTTGTCCTTTGTACTTTAACTTATGTAATAAATGTTGAACCGATCCTTCTTTATGAAAATAAAATAAGGCGGTCGCTGCTTCAAGTTCCACACGCCCATAAAATATTTTTTTAACAACTTCGGGGCGCTCATAATGGTATTTGGTCAATGGTAACTCATGGCGACACTTTACACAAATATGCATTTCGTTATCTGTTAAAATATGGTTACAGGCTTGACATGTTTTCGGGAAAAAAAGATTCACCAATTTTGAAAGCATAAGCAAAAGTTTTGGGGTACTTAAAAATAAAATAATATTTCATATTTTTGATCGATTTTCCCCCTTAATTCATAGGGGTTATTTATTTTTGTAACATGACAAATCAAGTGGATACTTTCAAAAAAGTAATATCACATGCAAAAGAATACGGATTTGTATTCCAAAGCAGTGAAATATATGATAGCTTAAGTGCTGTTTATGACTACGCTCAAAACGGGGTAGAATTAAAGAAAAACATTCGTGATTACTGGTGGAAAGCTATGGTCCAAATGAATGATAATATTGTGGGATTAGATGCCGCTATTTTTATGCATCCAACGACATGGAAAGCTTCTGGTCACGTCGATGCTTTTAACGATCCTTTGATTGATAATAAGGATTCTAAAAAGCGGTACAGAGCCGATGTTTTAATCGAAGACTATTGTGCCAAAATTGAAGGTAAAATTGAAAAAGAAATTAAGAAAGCTGAAAAGCGATTTGGCGATAGCTTTGACAAAGCAGAATTTATCGCCACTAATGGCCGCGTTGGAGACTATCAAGCTAAAATAAAAAGTATTTTAGCTCGCATGGGTAAATCTTTAGAAAATGAAGATTTAGTCGACGTAAAAGCCCTTATTGAAGAGTTGGAAATAGCAGATCCATTGACTGGAAGTAGAAACTGGACCGATGTGAAACAATTCAACCTTATGTTTGGCACCAAACTAGGGGCCTCCGCAGAAAGCGCTATGGATTTGTACTTACGTCCTGAAACCGCCCAAGGAATTTTTGTGAATTTCTTGAATGTTCAAAAAACCGGTCGTATGAAAATTCCTTTTGGAATTGCGCAAACAGGGAAAGCATTTCGAAACGAAATTGTAGCGCGTCAGTTTATTTTTAGAATGCGAGAGTTTGAACAAATGGAAATGCAGTTTTTTATCAAACCAGGAACCCAAGGAAAATGGTATGACCATTGGAAGGAAGCGCGTATGAAATGGCACTTGTCATTAGGGATCGGCGCGGATAATTATCGATTCCATGACCACGATAAATTAGCGCATTATGCAGATGCTGCCGCAGATATTGAGTTTAAATTCCCTTTTGGATTCAAAGAATTAGAAGGCATCCATTCGCGTACAGATTTTGATTTAAATCAACACGAAACCCATTCAGGCAAAAAACTTCAATATTTTGATCACGAAGAAAATAAAAGCTATGTTCCTTACGTTCTAGAAACCTCGATTGGATTGGATCGCATGTTTTTGGCCGTATTTTCAAATGCATTAACGGAGGAGACTTTAGAAAATAATACAACCCGAACCGTGTTGAAATTGCCTGCCGTTTTAGCACCAATAAAAGCAGCTGTCTTTCCGCTTGTAAAAAAGGATGGATTGCCAGAAGTTGCAAAAACGATTTTGAATGATTTAAAATGGGATTTCAATGTGGTTTATGATGAAAAAGATGCCGTTGGAAGACGCTACCGTCGTCAAGATGCACTAGGAACTCCTTTTTGCATCACTGTCGATCATGATACTTTAGAAGATCATTGCGTGACCATCAGACACCGTGATACCATGGAACAACAACGCGTAAAAATAGAAGATTTAAAAACAATTATTGAAAATGAAGTGGCCATGAAACACTGGCTAAAAAAAATAAACTAAATACGCTTTGACCCATTTAATGTTACATTTAAGACATCTCTTATATAGTATCGTGTTTCTAAACACGATCGTTTTTTTTGGTCAAACGAATCAGCCACCAATTGTAACTGCTGTTGGGAATCAAACATATTGCCCTCAGAGTGAACAAAACATTGTCACTTTTTTTAATATCACCGACCTAGATGATACAACTGTAGATGCCTTTTATATTCAAATTTCATCAGGATATGTTTCTGGAGAAGACGAATTACTTTTGACGGGATCACACCCAACTATAGAATTCTCTTGGAATCAAAATGAAGCAAAATTAACCTTAACTGGACTTGGTGGTGGAACTGCTTTATATACAGACATCATTGCGGCCGTATATGATGTTGTATTTAAAAGTACAATTGTAAACATAAGTGCTAAAACGTTTTCCTTAACTGTTGGCTCTGCAAATTATTTAGTTTCAACCGATCATTACTATGAGTTTGTACCAGACAATTTAATTACTTGGACTAATGCCAAAACCGCTGCTGAAGGCAGGACATATTTTGGGTTGCGGGGCTATTTAGCAACTTTAGTTTCTCCTGACGAATCTCAAATCGCTGGAGAATTAGCTCCTGGCACGGGTTGGATTGGCGGAACCGACCAGGCTAGCGAAGGGGTCTGGAAATGGGCGACAGGACCAGAAGCAGGGATCACCTTTTGGAATGGCGCTGCAAATGGTTCCACACCAAACTATGCCAATTGGAATACTTCCGAACCTAATGATTTTGGAAGTGGTGAAGATTATGCCCATATCAAAGATGATGCTATTCCAGGCACACCAGGATCTTGGAATGATTTACCCAATAATACGACAGGCCAACCTTCTGAATATCAGGCTAAAGGCTATGTTGTTGAATATGGAGGCATGACAGGAGACCCTGTTATAAACATTTCTGGCAGCACGACCTTTAGCCCTGCACAAATTTTATCTACCAGCCCATCTACAAGCTGCAGCAATGCCCCTGCGAACCTTTCGGCAACTTCAAATACTACAGATATTTTATGGTTTGACAGCGAAAATGCAGGAAACCTTTTATTTACAGGTGACGACTATGAACCCGTTTTAACGACGACGACGACATTTTGGGTTTTGGCTTCCAACAATGGTTGTACTACAGGAAAAAGAACTGCTGTGACTGCAACGGTTAATACCGTTCCAAATGTGGACAGCCTTGCAGATGTATTTAAATGCGACAGCTACTCCTTACCAGCGCTCACTAATGGAAACTATTTCACAGCCACTAATGGAGGTGGGACATCTTTTAACCCAGGAGACATCATAACCGCTTCAACAACCTTATATATTTATGCCGAATCTGGCACAACCCCGAATTGTCAAGCTCAAGAAAGTTTTGATATTACGATTAATTCAACCCCTGTTGTAGATAGCCTCGCAGATGTGTTTAAGTGCGATAGCTATACCTTACCAGCGCTTACCAATGGTGCTTATTTTACAGCAACAGGAGGCGGTGGAACAGCTTTTAGTTCTGGAGATATCATAACCGCTTCAACAACCTTGTTTGTGTATGCCGAATCAGCTACAACACCAAACTGTAGTGATGAAACTAGTTTTGATATTACGATTGTAAATTCAACAACCACTAGCTTCGCACAGATACCTCCGCTATGCGAAGGAGATCCCAGCACGCTTTTAAATATTTCTCTAGAAAACATCACAGGGACTTGGTCGCCTGCCTTTGATAACACCAATACCACAACTTATACTTTTACCCCGGACGCTGGCCAGTGTGCGAGTATCGCTACAATGACAATTAGTGTATTGCCAACATTTATACCAACATTTGATCCCGTGCTAGCCATCTGTGTTGGGGGGTTTTTAGCTCCACTTCCGTCCAAATCATCGAATGGTTTTAGCGGCACATGGTCACCTGCTCTTGACAATACCATCACGACAAAATACACCTTTACTCCAACTCCAGTCGCCGGTATCTGTATAAAGGACATACAAATGATAATTGCTGTTTTGAATGAAACAACACCCTCGTTTACACAAATTCAGGAAACTTGTATTGGTGATTTTATTGCTCCGCTACCTACGGAGTCTCAAGAAGGAATTCGTGGTGTTTGGTCACCGTCCATAAATAATATGGCGACGACTATTTACACGTTCTCTCCAGACCCAGGGCAGTGTGCGCAATCTACTCAAATGGAAATCAAAATTAAACCCATCAGTGTCCTTTCATTAGATACTGAAGTTATATCTGAGGATTTTGAAGATAATCAAACCATCGTCGCAACTGCTACAGGTGGCAGTGGCGATTATGAGTACCGACTCGATGGTGGTCCCTGGCAAAACAGTGAAATTTTTGAAAATGTATTTGGATGTGAAACCCATACGATAAGTGTAAGAGAAGCCCTCGGGTGTAGTACCGAACCACAAAAAGACATCAACCTCATCTATTTTCCGAAGCTTTTTACGCCAAACAATGATGGTTTTAATGATACTTGGAACATCGAGTGTTTAGAAAATCAAGCCTCAGCTAAAATTAGGATTTTTGACCGATTTGGAAGACTCATCAAGGAAATTAGACCAAGCGACAATGGGTGGGATGGCACCTATAATGGAATGAAGCTAGCAGGGTCAGATTACTGGTTTGAAATTAGCTATATCAACTCCGATGGAATCCCTAGTAAATACAATGCCCATTTTTCATTGCGACTCTAAAAACGATACCCTACATACAAATCGCCTTTACCGATGACCTCGGAGGAAGTATTTCCTAAAAGGTTTCGACCAATACCTAATTTAACTTCAAATACGAATCCTTTAAAATTAATCCACTTTTTTCCAAATGAAAACCCAAAGGCCGTTTCAAAAAAAGAATTAGTAGTATTAGAGTTGGAATCGACATCTTCTTTTCCTGTATAAAAGGCAGTAAATGCTTCGACAAAAAATCCTTTTGCTCCAAATTGTTCATCTTTCTGAAAATACATTCTAAAAAAGGGAGTCAAAGAAAAATCTTCGAAATAGTCATTTGAGGTATTAAAATTAAATAACAAACTAGCACCATAGCCGATATTTCGATCCAGCACTATGCTAACCCCTTTTTACCTACGACTTTCAATGGTGGAATTATTGGTGTTTGTAGCCCTTTATCAAATAATTTAGAAAATACATTAAGGAAACTTCACTTAAAATATGGAGGGAATGCACAAAGGATAGGAAAATAAAATACGCTAAAACTACCACTAAAAATAATCAATTTAAACTAAAAATTAAAAAACTAAGCTATGAAAAACCTAATCCACGGTATCATTTTTATGTTTGGACTTTCCATGTTAGGACAAACATTTATTCTACAAGAACGCGATAAAAAATTACATTTTGCAGCTGGGAGTATTGCTGGAGCATTTGGTTACGACATGTCATATCAAATGCATCGTAACAAAACTAAAGCAATCATTACAGGCATATGTACTTCACTTGTAGCTGGCGTTGCTAAAGAAGTATTTGACAAGAATCGAGGAGGCCTTTTTGATAAAAGAGATATCTTAGCAACTGGAATGGGTGGAGTATTTGTATCATTTACAATACCGTTACTTCAAAAGAAGAAGAAAAGATAACAGTACGAATAACATGTTATAGTTTCAATCTATTTTATGCAGTTCATGTTAAGACGTTGTAAGAGTTAAAACAGCGATAACCAAATCATTATTATAAATACAATCCATCAAAATTAGCGTTACAAACCAATCGGAGTGATTGCATGTGATGATCTATGGATGGAAATAGAGATTTGTTCATTACTGTATAAATTTAGATGACACCAATTTTGATAAAAATCATATCAAAGAACTAAAAATAGGCTTTCAACTGCACAGTGCCTGTGTGGATGGCACGACTTGTTTCACTTTTTCTTCCGAAATAATTAAGATTCAAATCTAAAAACTTTGTCAGTTTTTTTTGTGCAATTAAGGACCACGTAAAGTTGGTACCTGGCTGTAAGCCTTCCATCATTTGATACGCAACAGGCGTATTCGAATTTCCAGAAAATTGATTTGAAAAATAATTAAACTCCCCTGTAACAGCAGCTTTTTGGCTTTGGGTCAGTGTAAATGATATAGCGTATTTTTGTTGTGCTAACTGCTCCAAATCCCCAATTGAATTGTCCTTTATTTGATACTGATAATACACATCAAATCGTTTGTTGTCATCTAATAAATACGATAGTTTTGGATTCAAGAGTGACTCAGTTAATTGATAGTTTTTAGAAGAAAAATTTTCACTTTCACTTTGGTTTTTATCTAAGTTAGATTGGAAACTTAGCAACCATTGGTTCTGAACTTTATGGGAAAAATTGAGCTGATGGCTGAGCGATTGTTGTTCGACATATCCAAACGAAAGCACATTTCGTGCTTTGGATTCTGAATAACTGTACGAAACCGTATAATGCTGTTTACCGCGATTAAAAAATAACTGATTTCTAAAGTTGGATTGAAGGGCCAATTGATCATCTGCTTTGGATTGAAATGGATTTATTCGGATCGATTCACTGTTGTTTTTATCTTTTCGATCAATTAAAAACGTCATCTGATTGTAAAAATGAGACCAAAATTTTTTGGAGGTTTGTGTTGAATTGACCCATTGAATGGGATTAAACGTCAGCGATTGACTTAATTTATTTTGATGCGTACGAATGTAAACTTGGTTGGGGAGCAACACCCGAATATACGTTGCTTGATCTTGGAATTGAGCCACTTCAAATTCTTCTAACTCTTGGAAGCCGTTTTCATTATAATCAAACCACACAAAACTTCCCTGTCCAGCTTCAACCTCAATATAAGTGAAATCTTGTTGGGGTAATCGTCCCGAATTGGTTTCAAAAAGCGTATTCCAATGGAACAAGTTATTGGCGAGTTTCTGGCTGTATTGTAACCTAGAATTGATTGATTTTTGAGATGAATTTGAAGAATTGTTCGTTTTGAATTTCCTGTAGTTCGCATACAGACTCAAATTTGTTTTTTTAGTTTGTATAAATTTGGAATCCAAATAATATGTATCTGATTGATTTACTTTCGCAAGGCGATTATTTTGAAGACTGTCATTGACTCTGTGAATATACCCTAATTTAGTAAACAGCCTGGTCGAATCTCCAATCCCAGTAAAAACTTCATAGGCTTGAAACTTTTGACTAATAGGATCGAATTGATTTAATTCAAGTTGCTTTTTTTCGTTGTGTTCTGTTGAAAATTTAACTCCTGACCACCCTTTTTGACAGTTATATTTTAAATGAGTATTGGACCGATAAAAAAGAGAACTAGACGCTAACCCATCTGTTTCCAAAACACTTGAATTAGAAACTAATTGAAAGCGGTCAAATTTTAGCTTTGTCAAAAGTAAATGACGATTCCCGTCATAATTTTGATTAAAATTTAGATGTTGAAACTGGTAGTTTAACTCGCCTCTTTCTGGATGTTGTAATTTCGCCCCAGTTGTTATAAACACTTGATCTCCAAGTTCTGAAATTGTTTGATTCCCGAAAGGTGTTTCAATATTCCAGTCGCGATTAAACTCTGCATTATAAAGTCTCTCAACCGTTATGAAATCGTTTTGAATATAATCAATATCGGACCTCAAATTTAATGTCCATTGTTTAGAGGTTTCCAATAATTGATGGGCGATCGATAATTGACTCGCAACTCCCATATTATCCTGATCTCCAAAAGAAGAAAATAAATTTAAATCATTTTTACTGGCAGCAAATTCGAAATCAATAGCGGTTTTATTAGTTGGATGGTAGGACCCATTTACAATAGCCAATTGAAGTTTCACAGGAGCTACAAGCTGGGTAATCGGTTCGAAATCGCCTTGTTTGACACCATTTATAGCTGCAATATATTCATAGATATTTGAAATGGCATTGGAACTTTTAATGCTATAATTTCCTTGTTGAGGGCCCACTGCCGTAAAATTTACACGATACAATTCATCCTCAGAGTTGTTAGAAAATTCAAAAACATCTACACCATTCACATTGATTTTTTTATA
Organism: Flavobacteriaceae bacterium; assembly: GCA_029252265.1. Classification (GTDB taxonomy): domain Bacteria; phylum Bacteroidota; class Bacteroidia; order Flavobacteriales; family Flavobacteriaceae; genus Hel1-33-131. The sequence goes on from JAQXBT010000020.1 coordinate 31,651, forward strand.
TAAAATTCGATTTTCATTATATGGTTCAAGAGTTGCCGAAGAAGTTGTCATCAACGATTGATCATCACCAGCATTGGACAAAATCTCAACTTGATCGGGATTTATAGACTGTTGAAGCGGTTGGTTTTTTAAATCATTTTCATTGTAAACAGAAACACCAAGTTTCCATTTTTCAGTTTTAAAGCGACTGCCCACATAGCCTATAAACCGGGAGTAATTGCGTTCACTGTACTGATAGTCGACTGTAATTCGCATTTCGGAAGTAATAGGATAGGTCGCATTAAAAATAATTTCTCCAGCATTATAATCAATGATATAATCCTCAGTGGCACCCCGTTGCAAAGGAATTCCATTCACATACACCGTTTCACTTCCAGAAACCACTAAAACATACAGTTCATTATTAGGTCCTACCAGTTTATAAGGCCCCTGATTACCTTCTTGTGCTGTAAATTGACTCGTTCTAAACTGCCCACGAACTAGAGCCCCAGAAGCAAATGCACTGTATTCAGATTCATCTTTTTTAAAATTGGTGGTCAAAGACAGTCCCTGAACACGTTTAGAAAAGCGTCCAAAATAAGATAGAGAATCCACTAAATCAATATCCCCTGCTCTAATACTCCAGTGATCACTAAACACCTCTACAAAAACCTGATCAAACTCATCTAATTGTTGTGAATACCCACTTTCTTGTAAGGGAATATTTGAGTCTTGAATTGAGGCTCGTAACGTTACTTTGTCATTTAGTTTGCCACTAATTTGAAGGTCGAGTTCACTGTTTAAAACAGAATTTTGATTATTCCCAATCGTAACCCCTCTTGAAATACTTCCAGAGGACACTAAGCCATCAAAGGGAACTACGGTTCGTTTTGTACTCGGCTGTGATAACTTATAAAGTTTTTGTAAGTTCCCTGTACTATTGACAATGATACGTTCATCCAATTCTTGGTATGTTTTCGTGATAAAATCTGGATATCTTAAGTAGTCAACGCGAATGGAATCGGCTGTTATTGGCGTCTTAAACGTCAATACTGCGTTTTGATAATCGACCGTATAACGCTCGGTGGGAATCTGTTTATTATTTAAAGTTACTATGGAAAAAATTGAAGGATTGAGGCTCACAGTGTCGATTTGAATCGTTTGCGTTACGACTAATTTTTTTGTTCTATACAAAGACGACACTTCTTGAGACCAAGCTTGTGTAAGGGATAAAAACAATATAAGTGTAAGACAATGCTTCATCATGACTCTTAAACTAAAAACATCCAAAAATATTTTGTTGATAGTTTTCGTTAAAACAGGACTAAATATTTAGGGTAAAAGTACTCTATTAATTAATTTAGCTAAAATTATTGTTACAATAGATGAAAATTATTTCTTACAATGTTAATGGAATCCGAGCGGCACTGAAAAAAGGGTTTATCGATTGGCTGAAAAACGCTGATCCTGATGTGATCTGTCTACAAGAAATTAAAGCCCAAGAAGATCAACTCGATTTAAGTATTTTTAAAGATGCTGGATACGCCTATAACTATTGGTTTAGTGCCCAAAAAAAAGGCTACAGTGGAGTGGCAATTTTATCAAAAACAAAACCTAACAACATCGTTTTTGGAACCGGTATTGAGTCTATGGATTTTGAAGGTCGCAATATTCGTGCAGATTTTGATGGTATTTCGGTGATGAGTTTATACTTGCCGTCTGGCACCAACTTAGCACGTTTGGAGCACAAGCTTGAATATATGGATTTGTTTCAAAACTATATAAATACGTTAAAAAAAGAAATTCCTAACCTAGTAATTTGTGGCGATTATAATATTTGTCACGAAGCAATTGACATACACGACCCCGTGAGAAACAAAAATGTTTCTGGGTTTTTACCAGAGGAACGTGCTTGGATGAGTCAATTTTTGGACGCTGGGTTTGTAGATGCATTTCGCGAATTTAATTCGGAACCACATCACTATAGCTGGTGGAGTTACCGAGCAAACTCCCGAGCAAATAACAAAGGGTGGCGATTGGACTATACGCTAGTTTCATCCCCTTTACAAGAAAAATTAAAACGAGCCGTTATCCTATCGGAAGCAGTTCACAGTGACCACTGTCCAGTTTTAGTTGAATTACAATAAAAAATATATAAATAAACATACAATGATTAGAAAACTCTTAATATTAACACTCGTAATTAGTACATCTACTTCTTGTGTCTCTTCTAAAATATATAAAGAACTGGAAGGAAAATATACAACCCTAAAAAATGAATATGACAGCTTAAGCGCTGCCAGTGAAGGAGTTTTGAGTGATAAAAACAGTCTTCAAAATCAACTTGACCAATTACAAGGCGACTATGACGCAACGCTTTTAGAACGAAATCAACTGCAACAAGAAGTCAGTGTTCTTCAAAAAAAATACGATGCTCTCAACGAGGCTTATTCTGCATTGGAACAAAATAGCTCTAAATCGATCGCAGAAAATGCGCAAAAAAACAGAGAACTTTTAGCACAATTAGCAGCTAAAGAATTGGCATTAACGGCAGAGAATGATCGTCTTTTAAAATTAGAAGTCGACATGCAAGAACGCTCTCAACGCATAGCAGAGTTAGAAGCCTTAATTGCTTCTAAAGATCAAGCGATGCGTGATTTAAAAAATGCGATTTCAAAAGCATTAACTGCCTTTGAAGGAAAAGGACTTACCGTTGAACAACGCAATGGAAACGTGTATGTATCAATGGAAAATAAATTACTTTTTAAATCGGGTAGCTGGGCGATTGGCAATGAAGGTCGAACGGCTATCGAACAACTCGGAGCTGTGTTAGGAGATAATCCAGACATCGCAGTGCTTATTGAAGGTCACACAGATAATGATCCTTTTTCGAGTGGAGGACAGATTGCAAATAACTGGGATTTATCCACCAAGCGTGCCACAGCAATCGTTAAAATTTTAAGAGAAAACAGTGCTATCAACCCAGAAAATTTAACCGCTGCGGGGCGTGGAGAATTTGCACCAATTGCATCCAACGAAACAACCCAGGGGAAAGCAAAAAACAGACGTATTGAAGTGGTGTTGACGCCCAAATTAGATGAAATATCAAAGCTTTTAAATAACGATTAATGAAATATACCAAACTTCCAAGTACAGATATTAAAGTGAGTAAAATTTGTCTCGGCACAATGACCTGGGGAAATCAAAACACTGAGGCCGAAGGCCATGCACAAATGGATTTTGCCTTGGATCATGGGGTCAATTTTATTGACACTGCCGAACTCTATCCAGTGCCTGCAACTGCAGAAACACAAGGACTTACTAGTAAATATATTGGAACTTGGCTCAAAAAGAATAACACAAGAGATAAAGTAATTATTGCCAGTAAAATTGCAGGGCCAGGCGATTATACGGCACATATTAGAACCACCGGATTTCGTGACAATTCCATTAAAGACGCTTTAGATTTAGAATTGCAGCGTTTACAAACCGATTATATTGATTTATATCAGCTGCATTGGCCGGAGCGCCAAACCAATACGTTTGGGGTCCGTGATTTTAAACCCAGTCCAAACGACCCATGGTCCGATAATTTTAATGAAGTATTACACACTTTAAAAACCTTTGTGGATGCTGGTAAAATTCGATCTATTGGAATCTCAAATGAAAAAGCTTGGGGGGCCATGCGATATGCCGAAGAAGTTCGAAATCATAATTTAACGCCCGTTAGTACTACGCAAAATGCATATTCTATGTTGAATCGTGTGTTTGAAGGGGATTTAGCGGAAGTTTCTTTACGTGAAAATATTGGGCTTTTGGCCTACTCACCCTTAGCCTTTGGAGTGCTTTCAGGAAAATATATTGAAGGCACAGCTGCAGATAACGCACGTCTAAAATTATTTCCGAGATTTGCGCGCTACAGCAGCGAGCAATCGACCCAAGCAACCAAACAGTATCTGAAATTGGCGCAAGATTTAGGCATCAGTTTAACCACCTTGGCACTCGCTTTTGTAAACCAAAGACCCTTTGTGACGAGTAATATTATTGGGGCTACCAACTTGGATCAACTTAAAGAAAACATAAAGAGTATTGATACCGAAATCTCAGAAGAAACATTGAATCGTATTAACGAAATTCATGCTGCGATTCCAAATCCGGCGCCTTAAGTTTTTAGTGAGAGACTTGTGTCTAAGCGTCCTTATTGGCCAATTGTCCGCAAGCAGCATCAATATCCTTACCTCGCGAACGACGGACTGTCACTGTAATGTTTTTAGCTTCTAACATGGACACATAGAGATTGATGGCAGTAGAACTTGCTTGTTGAAACTCCCCATCATCTATGGGATTGTATTCAATTAGATTGACTTTGCTCGGAGCAAACTGACAAAATTTGATTAGCGCCTCAATATCTGTTTTGGTATCATTAATCCCTTCCCATACCACATATTCGTAGGTAATAATTCGGTTGGTGGCGTCATACCAATGTTGAAGGGCTTCCCGCAAATCTTTTAAAGGAAAAGTTTCATTAAAAGGCATGATCGACGTACGAACGGCATCAATCGCTGAATGAAGCGAAACGGCTAAATTAAATTTAACCTGATCATCAGCCATTTTTCTAATCATTTTCGGAACGCCAGAAGTCGACACCACGATTCGCTTAGGAGACATCCCTAAGCCCTCTTTGGAAGTGATTTTGTCGATTGCTTTGAGAACATTATTGTAATTCATTAAAGGCTCCCCCATTCCCATAAAAACAATATTGGAGAGCGGACGGTTGTGATATAATTTACTTTGTTTGTCAATGGCAACAACCTGATCATAAATCTCGTCCGGATTCAGATTTCGCATGCGTTTTAATCGTGACGTCGCACAAAACTTACAGTCGAGACTACAGCCAACTTGTGAAGACACGCAAGCGGTAGATCGTTTGGATGTTGGAATCAAAACCGATTCAACGATCATTCCATCATGAAGTCGAATGCCGTTTTTAATGGTCCCATCTGTGCTACGTTGCATCGAATCTACTTCGATGTGGTTGATGCTAAAATTGGCATCCAACATTAATCGGGTGTCTTTAGATAAATTGGTCATGTCATCAAAATGATGCGCTCCCTTTTGCCAAAGCCATTCATAAACTTGAGTTCCTCTAAAAGCTTGATCTCCCTGTGTTTTAAAAAAGGACCTTAGATCCTCTTTTGATAACGCACGTATGTCTTTTTTGATGGAATTCATAGGAAATAATAGTGATTAAAAATAAAAAAAGCCTCTGTAGCGAGGCTTTTAGGTCATTTCATTAAATGATGAGCATGGCATCGCCATAACTATAAAATTTATATTTTTCTTTAACAGCTTCTTCGTAGGCTCTCTTTACAAAATCGTGACCTCCAAACGCTGCAGTCATCATTAGTAATGTAGATTTTGGCGTATGAAAATTAGTAATCATACAGTTTGCAATTGAAAAATCATACGGAGGGAAAATGAATTTGTTAGTCCACCCCGCATATTCATTGAGGTTCCCTTTCGATGAGACTGAGCTTTCGATTGTACGCATAGCGGTCGTTCCAACAGCGCAAATACGACGTTTTTCGGCCAGAGCTTTGTTGATGATCGTTGCTGATTGTGCTGGTATAATAATTTCTTCACTGTCCATTTTATGTTTAGACAAGTCTTCTACTTCTACAGGGTTGAACGTTCCTAATCCAACATGAAGCGTGAGGTTCGCAAAGTTAACTCCCTTGATTTCAAGACGTTTTAACAAATGTTTGGAAAAGTGAAGTCCTGCAGTTGGAGCCGCTACGGCACCTTCATTTTTAGCATAAATGGTTTGATAGCGTTCTTCGTCAGAAGCCTCAACTTCTCTATTAATATACTTTGGAAGTGGTGTTTGACCAAGGAGGGTTAATTTTTTTCTGAACTCCTCATATGATCCGTCATACAAAAACCGAAGCGTACGGCCTCTTGAGGTTGTATTATCAATCACCTCAGCAACCAAGGTCTCATCATCTCCAAAATAGAGTTTATTCCCGATTCTAATTTTACGCGCTGGATCAACTAATACATCCCACAAACGTTGCTCTGGATTTAACTCTCTAAGAAGAAAAACCTCGATACGAGCCCCTGTTTTTTCTTTATTTCCAAACAATCGCGCTGGAAATACTTTGGTGTCATTAAGAATCATCACATCATCTTCATCGAAATAATCAATTAAATCTTTAAAGTATTTGTGTTCGATGGTTTGCTTCTCACGATTTAAGACCATGAGTCGAGACTCATCTCTGTGTTCGGAAGGGTATTCTGCTAATAATTCGTCTGGTAAATCAAAGCTAAAGTGTGATAATTTCATACGTGTTTTTTAGATATCAAGCTGCGAATATACGACCTCAAAATAGGCGTTGTCAAGTATTTGAACCTTTATTTTTTAAGATTCAGTGGTATTGAAACCTAATTGTTTTAAGTTTTCCCAAAAATCAGGGAAGGATTTAGAAACGACCTCCGCTTCTTTTATTGAAAATTCTGTACGAAGCGCTAAAGGTGCAAAGGCCATCGCCATTCGGTGGTCATTATACGTTTCTATAATCGCATTGGGTGTCAATAATTTTGGATTCAGAAGATGTAAGCTATCATTGGTGATTTCAATCGCAGTTCCAAATTTATGAATTTCATTTTTTAATGCTTCCAATCGGTCCGTTTCCTTGATTTTGAGCGTGTGTAGTCCTGTTAAATTACAGTTCACTTGAAGTCCTAAACAGCTTACTACAATAGTTTGAGCGATGTCAGGCGCATTGGCCAAATCTAAATTTAGGCAGTCTGGTAATTGAGTCGTCGTCTTTTTTAGGTTGATGTTAGACCCCACAAAAGTGGTGGTCACCCCCAATTGTTTGTAAATAGCTTGTAAGACCGCGTCCCCCTGTAAACTATCTTTTTTATATGTACTCAGATTTATTTGAGTCCCTACGGAGCTCAGCGCGATGATGCTATAAAAATAGGAAGCCGAAGACCAATCCGATTCCACAGTAAGAATTTTTGAAACGGTGTCTAGATACGGTTTTACTTCAATCAGCTGCCCTTCAAAAGACGTTTCAACCCCTATTTGATTCAGTAAGGAAAGGGTCATATTGATGTAGGGCACCGAAGTGATTTTTCCATCAAGATGTAATTTCAAGCCATTTTTAAGTTTCGTGGCCATTAACAATAAGGCTGAAATATACTGACTGCTTACATTTGCTTTTAAACGAACCTCGTCATTTTTTAGAGTTTTCCCCGTAATTCGCAAAGGTGGATAGCCTTCTTCTTTGTCATATACAATGTCTGCACCCAATTCTCTGAGAGCATCCACCAAAATTTTGATCGGACGTTCTTGCATCCGTTGGGAACCTGTTAATAGAGTTGTCTTGCCTTCTAAGGTCGCAAAATAGGCCGTCAAAAAACGCATCGCGGTCCCGGCATGATGAATATCGACTGTGGAATCTTCCGATTTTAATGCTTTAAGCATGTATTGACTGTCGTCCGAATTAGAAACATTATTAATTTCTAAGTTTGTGAAAAGAGCCTTTAATAATAACAGACGGTTGGACTCACTTTTAGATCCCGTTATGGTAATATCCGTACTTGGGTTTATTTTTGAATGTTGAAGGAAAAGATGCAAATCTATTTTAGTTTTTCGTTGCTATGATGACGGTTGTGATCCCGTTTGGTTTTTAAATCTAGCTTTTTGTCAAAGGCTTCTTGCAAATTTACACCAGTTTGATTCGCTAAACAAAGAACAACGAATAAAACATCGGCCAATTCTTCACCGAGGTCTTTATTTTTGTCACTTTCTTTCTCACTTTGCTCGCCATAGCGACGCGAAATTATTCGGGCAACCTCCCCTACTTCTTCGGTGAGTTGTGCCATATTAGTCAGTTCGTTAAAGTAGCGAACCCCATGGGTTTTGATCCAGTCGTCGACGGTTTTTTGTGCGTTTTGAAGTTCCATTTGTAGAAAAATTATTGAAGACTAAATTAGTCAATGTTCAAAAGAAATCAAATTAATTTAGCTAAAATAACGGCACATAAAGTAGAGGATTATTCCCGTGCTTTTGAATCCATCACAATGGTTACGGGACCATCATTCAAAAGTGCGACTTTCATATCGGCACCAAACGCACCTGTTTGGATCACTTGTCCTAAGTCCGCCTCAAATTGTTTTATAAATTGCTCATAAAGTGGTTTTGCAATTTCAGGTTTCGCCGCTTTGATATAACTGGGGCGATTGCCTTTTTTGGTTTGTGCATACAAGGTAAACTGACTCACCACAATAGCCGATCCATTGCTGTCTTTTAAAGAAGTATTCATCACGCCATCGGCATCATTAAAAATACGAAGATTGGTCAGCTTGTTGCTCAACCACTGGATGTCTTCTGTAGTATCCGAGTCCATAATTCCTAAAAGCACTAAAAGTCCAGAAGCTATTTCTGATACAAGCTGCCCTTCAATAGTCACAGATGCTTGAGACACTCTTTGAATCACTACTCTCATTTTGGCTCGTAATTATCCGTACGGTAATGTTCCTCGTCGCCTTCAATAATTTGAGTATAGCTTTTGTAGCGCGAAGCTGCAATTTGATTGTTTTCGAGAGCTAATTTAACGGCACATTTAGGCTCATGCACATGCAAACAATTATTAAATTTGCAAGATTGTTTTAAGATAAATAGCTCTGGGAAATAATTATCTATTTCGGCAGGTTCCATATCAACCACCCCAAACCCTTTGATTCCAGGGGTATCAATAATTTGAGCCTCAAAACTGAGGTCAAACATTTCAGCAAAAGTAGTGGTGTGCTGTCCTTGATTATGTTGATCTGAAATTTCTTTAGTTTTGATATTTAACCCAGGCTCAATCGTGTTGACCAAAGTTGATTTTCCAACGCCTGAATGGCCCGCAAACATACTTGATTTTCCGGTCATCAGCGTTTTAACGGCTTCGATATTCTCGCCTGTCTTGGCAGAGATGCTTAAGCATTGGTATCCAATACCTTCATAGAGCGCCGATAAGTTTTTTACGATTTGTTGAGTCGCTTCGTCATTAACATCTGCTTTATTAAAAAGCAAAATAGCTTTGATTGCATACGCTTCTGTGGTTGCTAAAAAACGGTCGATAAAACTCGTGAATGTTGGGGGATTATCAATCGTAATTAATAAAAATACTTGATCAATATTACTCGCAATGATATGGGTTTGCTTGGAGAGGTTGACCGATTTTCGTACGATATAGTTTTTTCGTGGGTGGATTGTGGTAATCACCCCTGTTTGGGTGTTGTTACTTGTTTCTAAATCAAACTCGACCTGATCCCCAACCGCTAATGGGTTGGTGCTTTTAATACCCTGAATTCTGAACTTCCCTTTGATTCGGCATTCATAGAATTCTCCACTGTTAGATTTAATAGAGTACCAACTTCCAGTAGATTTATATACAGTTCCTGTCATTCTTGATTTAATATATCTACAAAGAAACAAATTTCTTTTTAATATATTTTGTTATACCTATGAAATCCAATTTAACTTTAGATATGAAAAAAACAACATTTTTTGCTGTGTTACTCTCTTTAACATTTCAATTTAATCATGCGCAAGAGGTCATTACAAATGGATCGATCATCCAAATGCAAGAATTAGGTTTTGATGAAGCCATTATTGTAAGTAAAATAAATTCTTCGGATGTTGATTTTGATGCTTCTATAGCAGCCTTATCAAAGCTAAAAGAATCGGGTGTATCCTCAACGGTGATCGCCTTAGTAATGGCAAAATCGAAATTTAATACAAAATCGAAAACAGGGATTTATTATTTAGCAGCAGACACGACGATCAAACCCGTATTGGCATCTGTATTTTCAGGGGTGAATCAAAATGCACTTGCTCAGAATTTAGTATCGGGTCTTATTAATGCCAAAGAAAAGTCGCAATTACCAAAAAGAACTTCTAATAATGTGATTAGATCCACCACTCCAGAGTTTACATTTATCTTCGATCCAGAAACTGAAGCTGACAATATGCAAAATTTCCAAGGGGATAAGCCGAGTCTTTTTAATTGGTGGTTTCGAGTGGCCACATCACCAAACGAATTTGTTTTGGTAAAAATGAAAGTGAAAAATTCTAAAAACCTTAGAGAGGTTGTGACTGCAAAAAATAGCGCCTATGCTAGAACGAGTGGTATTGATCCAAAAGCATCCATTCCATTTAACATTGAAACGATTGGAAATAACAAATTTAAAGTAGTTCCAGAAACATTAGAGCCGGGTGAGTATTGTTTTATTTACCAAGGAACTGTTCCAACTGGTCGTAGAAATCAATCTGTTTTTGATTTTTCAATTAAATAACAGAACACTAAACCAATAAAAAAGGCTCGCAATGCGAGCCTTTTTTATGTTATTTATTCAAGATTTGTTCTTGATGATTGATGGATTCTTGATGAACCGCTTTAAATAATTTGAGGATAAACTCTTCACTCAAATTGTGCTGCTCACCTTCTAAAACCATTTTTCCTAAAATTTCATTCCAACGTTTGCTTTGTAAAACAGCAACATTTTTCTGTTTTTTAAGAGCGCCAATCCCTTCGGCAACCTTCATTCGCTTTCCGATTGTTTCGAGCAATTGATTATCCATGACATCAATTTGTGTACGCAAGTTTTGAAGTTTGTCGTTATAATCTGCTTCTGGAGTTGATTCTTTTCTGATTTTTAAATCTTTCATGATTTGAATCAATGACGCAGGCGTTACTTGTTGTGCAGCATCACTCCATGCATTATCAGGATCGTGATGCGTTTCAATCATAAGGCCATCAAAATTCAAGTCTAAGGCTGTTTGAGAGACCTCAAAAATCATATCGCGTTTCCCAGTAATATGAGACGGATCATTGATTAATGGAAGGTCTGGAAACTTAGTTTGAAGCTCAATCGCCATTTGCCATTCTGGTGTATTTCTATATTTTGTTTTTTCATACGACGAAAATCCTCTGTGAATCACTCCTAAATTTTTGATATCGGCTGTTGCCAAACGCTCAATCGCTCCTAACCACAATGCCAAATCTGGATTCACTGGGTTTTTAACCAACACAATTTTATCGGTGCCTTGTAAAGCATCTGCGATTTCTTGCACAATAAATGGGCTCACGGTCGAACGTGCGCCAATCCAAAGTAAATCGATGTCATGTTCTAAAGCCAATTCAACGTGAGCTCTGTTGGCAACTTCCGTCGCTGTTTTTAAACCGGTCTCCGCTTTTACTTTTTGAAGCCATTTTAAGCCTAATGCCCCAACGCCTTCAAAATTTCCTGGACGGGTTCGTGGTTTCCAAATTCCTGCACGGTAGTAATTAACATCCGTGTCTTTCAGTTCATGTGCAATTCTTAACACTTGTTCTTCTGTTTCTGCACTACATGGCCCAGCGATCACCAAAGGGTGGTCTAGGTTTAAGTCGTTTAACCAGTTTCTAAGTTCTTTTTTGTTTTCCATTGTTTCTTTTTTTAAGCAATTCCTTTTAATATTTGTTTTATATGATTTGTGTTTTTCATTTCATTGTAGACCGCTTCAAAATCATCGTTTTCCATATAGGATTTAAATTGATTTAAATTTTGAATATATTCGGTAAGCGTTTCAATGACATTGGCTTTATTTTGTTCAAAAATAGGGGTCCACATGGCAGGTGAACTTTTGGCCAATCGGACCGTGGATTCAAACCCACTGCCAGCCATATCAAATATATCGCGTTCATTTTTTTCTTTCTCAATCACCGTTTTTCCCAACATAAAAGAACTGATATGCGACAAATGAGATACATACGCAATGTGTTTATCATGATCTTTAGCAGGCATAAAACGAAGGTGCATTCCCAGTGTTTTGAAAAGCTCTAAAACGGGTTCGCTCAAAGCAGTGGTCGTTTTATCTAGTTCACAGATAATATTAGTTTTGTTTTTAAAAAGTCCCGTAATCGCTGCGGAAGGCCCCGAAAATTCAGTTCCTGCAATGGGATGGGTTGCTAAAAATTGAGCACGTCTTGGGTGAGAGGACACAACCTCACAAATCGCTTCTTTGGTTGATCCCATATCGATGACGATTGTGTGGTCCGCTATCAATTCTAAAACTTGTGGCAAGACTTTAATCGCTGCGTTTACAGGGATTGCCAACACGACGAGGTCAGCATCCATCAGGCGATCAAATGTGCCTATTTGATCAATAATACCTAATGCTAATGCCTCTGTTAAGTGTGCTTCATTTTGATCGATTCCTAACACAGAAACTCCGGCAATGTATTGCTTTAAATCTAACGCAAAACTGCCGCCAATTAACCCAACCCCTATGATGCATACCTGTTTCATAAGACTCGATTTATTGCAGATTGAATACTTTCTTTTGGAGCACATAATGAAAACCGAATGTAACCTTCACCATTGCTGCCAAAGATGGTTCCTGGCGCAATAAATATATGATACTCTTGTAATATTTGATCAATAAAGACTTCCGAACTCAGGCCTGTAGGTAATTTGGCCCATACAAACATTCCTGAAGTATTGGTTTCAAACGTACAGTTGAGAGCAGTGGCTAATTTCCAAACCAGTTCTCGACGTTCTTTATAGATTTTATTGAGGTCGTTAAACCAGTTTTTTGAACTATTTAAAGCTTCAATCGCCCCTTTTTGAATGCCGTAAAACATTCCTGAGTCCATATTGCTTTTCACTTTAATAACGTTGTTTAAATGCCCTGCCGATCCCGTAAGCATACCAACACGCCACCCAGCCATATTGAAGGTTTTACTTAAAGAATTCAGCTCTAAACACACCTCTTTAGCGCCTTCAATATTGAAAATACTAGACGGTTGGTCATTTAAAATGAAACTATAGGGGTTATCGTTAATGAGTAAAATAGCATGTTTTTTTGCAAAATCAACCAATGCTTTTAACACCTTTTGATCTGCTAGGGTTCCGGTAGGCATGTGTGGATAATTGACCCACATTATTTTTACCTTAGACACATCCATTTCTTCAAGAGCTGCTAAATCTGGCTGCCAATTAGAGGTCGCCTTTAAATCATAAAAAACAGGCGTCGCTCCCACTAATTTAGTCACTGAAGTGTAGGTTGGATATCCTGGATTCGGGATTAACACGGCATCGCCTTCATTGAGATACGCCATTGAAATGTGCATAATCCCTTCTTTACTTCCAATAAGAGGTAAAACTTCGTTTTCGGGATTCAGAGCGACCTTGTAATGTGTTTGGTAAAAGTTGGCCATGGCTTCCCGCAATGCTGGCAGCCCTTGGTAACTTTGATATTTATGTGCTGTGGGGTCTGTGAGGCTTTCGGTAATGGCAGAAATAACGGACTTTGGTGGTGCCAAATCTGGACTACCAATTCCTAAATTAATGATCGGGGCGCCTGCAGCTTTGAGCGCATTGACTTCCCTTAATTTCTTAGAAAAGTAGTATTCTTCAACGGTATGTAATCGATTGGCAGTGACCATTATTTTTTGGCGTTTTTATATTCTCCTAAAATTTTAAATTCTTCAGCCATGATTTTCATGATGGCTTTCCCTTTTTCGTAATCGGAGTAGTCCTCAAATGTAATGTCTACAAAAAAAGCATATTTCCAAGGGGTGTCAATTTTTGGTAATGATTGTATTTTTGTTAAATTTAAATTACAATCACTCATCACGTTAAGCATGGCAGCTAAACTTCCGCGTTTGTGATCTAAAAGAAATTTTACAGAAGCTTTACTAATGTTTTCTACATTTTGTAAAATTGGATCTCTTTCGACAATCACAAATCGAGTTTCGTTATGCTTGATGGTTTGAATACTTTTGGCCAAAATCTCTAAATCAAAAATATTAGCGGCCTCCAAACTTGCAATCGCTGCAATTCCTTGAAACTGATATTTTGAAATTCGTTTCGCAACCTCCGCAGTATCCGTGTCTTCAATTAACTTTATATGTGGATACTGTTTAAAAAAATCTTTGCATTGTAATAATGCCATTGGATGTGAAAAAACTTCTTTGATATCTTCTATCGACTGGCCTTTGAGCGCCATCAAATTATGTTGAATCTCTAAAAAATATTCGCCTGTAATGTGCAAATTTTGATCATTGATATGCGCATAGTTTGGAATGATAGACCCTGCAATTGAATTCTCTAACGCCATCACAGCAACATCTGAGGTCCTGGACAACAAGCTATCGACCACTTCACTAAATGAAAGATAGGGTTGCACTTCCACAGCTTCCTCAAAATACGTTTGAGAAACGATGTGATGAAATGATCCTTCAATTCCTTGTATGGCTACTTTTTTTGTCATAAAAAAAAATCCCGATGTTTACATCGAGACTTATATTTAAAATTTATATTGATAAATTACATACACAGCGTCTCGTTCTTTTTTCTAAAAAAGAAATAGTAAAAGCTATAAAAAATGTAATTTACTGTGGTCATGATTGTTTAACTGAAAAGCTAAAGTATATATATTTTTTAGAAATTAAAACTTAATTTCTTTTTTTTATGCAATGTGTAGAAAATTTATAGATAATTCAATGAAAAGCGATCTACAATCGATAAAATATATTTTTAAGTCTATTTTTTGCTGAATTAATTTAGATGTTTTTCGAACGACTTGACTTAGAACAACCTCTAAATGTGCTTCTTAGTGCATCTAGATTAATCTAAAAACAATAACTGACCTGTGTAATACTGCTCAAGTTCCACGACTGGCGGCCTCTGAACACTGATGACATCCCCGACACTTCGGATATCGACTGTTAAAGATTGTTGCGGATTGACGGTAATATCGTGACTGCTTCTTTGGAATATTTTTACGTGCTGGGCTATTAAATCGGTCCCTTTAAATTCACACAAACCCGCGTAAAAGCCTACAGTCAGCGTTTCTACCGCTCCAGAAATGTTAAATGAAGAAAGGTTATTGGCAATGACACTGAGGCTTTGGGTCTCTATAGTCAGCTTGAAATCGCCTGAACTTAGGTAATTCGAATTAAAATTCTCTGAGACAAGTGCCAGGCTTTGAAAATTCAAAACCCCTTCCGACGACGTTAAATATTGTGTACTACTTCTAATTCCTTTCAAAGCCGGTGTGGTTACGATCATTTTGATTAGTCCAAAATCTCTTACGTAATTACAATTGTTGGTGTTGGACAGTTGGAGTTCATGATCCACCACTACGACTTCAATATCACTAAGTAAGTTTTCACCTGTTTGAATTTCTACTTTATAATCGTTTCCTTGTTTAACCACCAATTTAATATCTCGGTTGACTAAAATTCTCTCAAAAGCTTCCACGTTCAAAACTTGAACTACCGGCGCACCTGCGGTTTGAATACAGCCCCAAGCGTCTTCTTTATCACAGGAAAAGAACATTAAAAGTAGGAGTGTATAAAATAATTGTTTCATATTATAGACGGATTCCAATTCCAAATTCAAGCGCTTCTGCGTTAGCAATATGGGATTTTATGGTAAAAGCTCCAAACCATTGTTTACTAAAATAATATTTTAAACCAAGTCTGTTATATATGCGACCTTCATAATCAAAAGGATAATATAGATAATAACCGGTCTGTGCTACCACCGACCATTTATTTATAAATAATTCATAGCCTAGAAAACCTCCAATACGTTTATAATCGGCATTAGGATCCGAAGGCGCTTCAGGGAAAGCCACACTTCGATACTTAATTTCTTCCTTTAAAGCATAGGATAAAAATGCATCGACTCCTAATTGGAATGCACTGAAAAAATTAAAACGCTTCTGAGCATAAGCGGAAATTGTATAAAAAGGATATTGTTTACTTCCGACCACATCAGTTTGGTTGATCCCTGAGCGCAGCACAAAGTTATAGTTTAAAGTTTTAGAGACTTCAGTAATTTCTGGAGCTGCTTCGTAGATTATTTCCTTGGTATCTAAATCATAATTTATTCCAATATTAAATGCAATGGTATTCACACTTGTGTTGGGTGCTTTAAAACTTCCATTGGAGGCGTGAAAGAAAACCAAGCCCGATTGAATGCCGATTGGACCAAGTACGTTTGGTTTTTTATAGTTAAACATCAGATATGGACTGCCTAATAGTTTCGACCCAAATGCAATATTTTTTGGGTTGGAGGTTTTATCATACGGGTTGGTGGCGACCACAAAGCCTTGACCTACGCGTAACATCAATCGACGTTTGAGAAAGTAAAAATTAAAGTGCCCATAAAAGCCAAAGGTGTTCCCAAGCACCTCATTTTTTAAATCTTGATACATAAAAGAAGCTCCAAAATCCGGGTAATTATAGCGGTGTTCCCAATCCTTTTTTCCTTTGGTTCGATGATTCCAACCAACGATAACCCCTTCTGGATGCCCTTGAATGAGATGCAGTATGTCCGTATTATGAAGTGGGATCGTTCCTTTAAAATAGTTAATATCTAAATAGGTGCTACTGGGCTTTTTTTGTGAAGAACCCACAAAACAAGAAACAACAAAACACCAAAGAAGCAAACGTTGCATTTCAATTTAATTAGATCGCAAAAATAGACGAAATAAATTATTGTCAAGACAAAACCAATAGATATAAAGTTTTTTTATTCATTCTATATTCAGTAAATTTGCACTATCATTGGAGGACAAATTTGATCTGATTGCAACCTCATTAAAAAAAAGCTAAAGCAGTAAACACTACTCCACCAGCTCTGCAATCCAATTTTTGCCCTCATAAAACACTGTTTATGAGTTATTTATTTACATCCGAAAGCGTTTCAGAAGGCCATCCAGACAAGGTTGCAGACCAAATTAGTGACGCCCTAATTGATCATTTTTTAGCCTTTGACCCCAATTCAAAAGTGGCGTGTGAAACACTAGTTACAACAGGTCAAGTTTTTTTAGCTGGAGAGGTGAAATCTAAAACGTATTTGGATGTGCAAAAAATTGCACGCGATACCATCAATAAAATTGGATATACCAAAGGGGAGTATATGTTTGACGGCAATTCTTGTGGTGTGCTTTCTGCCATTCATGAGCAATCAGAAGACATTAACAGAGGGGTAGACAGAGGAAGCGAAGAAGAACAAGGCGCAGGCGACCAGGGAATGATGTTTGGTTATGCGACCAATGAAACCGAAAACTATATGCCGTTGGCATTGGACTTGTCGCATCGAATATTGATCGAATTAGCAGCCATGCGTCGCGAAGGCACCGATATTGCTTACATAAGACCCGATTCTAAAAGTCAGGTTACGATTGAATACGATGACGATAATACGCCAAAACGTATTGATGCGATTGTCATTTCTACGCAACATGATGATTTTGACGAAGAAACCGCTATGTTGGCTACCATTCGTGAAGATTTAAAAACAAAATTAATCCCAAGAGTGGTAGCAAAACTGCCTGCTCAAATTCAAGAATTATTTAATGATCAAATTACTTATCATATCAATCCAACTGGGAAATTTGTAATTGGTGGTCCACACGGAGACACCGGTCTTACAGGGCGAAAGATTATCGTGGATACCTATGGCGGTAAAGGTGCTCATGGTGGTGGGGCTTTTTCTGGGAAAGACCCTAGCAAGGTGGACCGTAGTGCCGCCTATGCAACCCGTCATATTGCCAAAAATATGGTTGCTGCTGGAATCTGCTCAGAAGTTTTAGTACAAGTGAGTTATGCCATTGGTGTGGCAGAACCGATGGGTGTCTTTATAGATACTTATGGCACCTGCACTTTTAATTTAACAGATGGTGAAATTGCTGATAAGATCTCAAAACTATTTGATTTACGACCAGCTGCGATCGAAAAACGATTAAAACTTCGAAGTCCAATTTATAGCGAAACTGCTGCTTATGGACACATGGGTCGTGAACCTAAAACGGTGAGCAAAACATTTCACCAACCGAATGGCGAAAGTTTATCCTTAGATGTTGAATTGTTTACGTGGGAAAAACTGGATTATGTGAATGTGATTAAAGATGCTTTTGAAATTTAATTGATTTTAATTAAAATAATTAAGTAAATAAGCTTCCGAAAAATAAGGGTGGTTTAATTGGTTACTATATTGAATATATTCTTTTTTTATGAGCCCCTTTTTGGTGACCGTTTTAGATGTGTCAAATAAATAAACTTGATGTAAAATGGCGATAAAATCTTCATAACTATACCGACATGCATCGATACTAAAAAGTCGGTTGTATTTATTTTCTTCAATACTGTTTTTGGTGTATTTAAAATAAAACATACACATTAAGTAAAAGGAGTTTAAATGGTATTTTTGATAGTAAAACTCGATCTTGGTGTCCAGGTTTATTTTTTCAATAAGATACTTCATTAGCAAAAGATTCTTGGTTAAAATCGCCGTAGTAAACAACTCATAAGAATAATCTAATAAAGTCGATTTTTTTGAGTGCACATCAAAATAGGTGTTTAAGATTTCTGTCGTGTTTAATGACTGATCTGTCTCATTAACCAATAGTTTTAGGGCTAATAATCGGCTGCATAAAATAGGATTTAACTGGTTTGAATAAATTAAATCACCCTTAGGCTCTTTCACGGGCTTTTGATTTAAAAAATTCCTAAACTCAAGTATCGAAAAAGTGAATATTGAGATCTCACTTTTAGAATGGGTACGATCGATATTTTCGGTCCATTCTCCATAATACCCATTTAAACTAGAGTAGTCTACAAAAGTTAGATAGACACACGCCAAAAAATTTGTGTTATTTAATAACACAGGATCAACTTTAGCCTGTTTTCGAAGTAGAAGTCCAATAGAATTCCCAAGGTATAAGGCTTCTGAATATGAAAAACGACTATAACTGAGGGCTTTTAATTTAAATAACTCATCTAATAAATGATAGTCTTGGTTGTGAAATAACTCCCTTGTTAACAAG
>JAQXBT010000033.1 GCA_029252265.1 Flavobacteriaceae bacterium
AATTACATCTTTAGTGTGTAAAAAATAAGTCTTTCCTTTGCTATTTTTGAATGAATATCCCATAATATATATTTATTTTAGTCTAAATTACAAAAATTAGTTTGTTCTTTCCAAAAAAATTATCAGATAAATGCTGTTTTTTTTTAAAACTAATCCTAATTGTTAATAAAATGGGTGATTTTAGAGTGAATTTGCTGTAAATACGGTGGTAATTCATCAAATAGCCAAGGATGCTGACTTCCAAACACATGATTTGCGCCTTCCAATACGGCCAAATATGCGTTAGGACACCACGTATGTAGCATCAGAGCCTCTTCTAAATGAACACTTGTGTCATGATCGCCATGAATAATAAGAAATGGCAGCTGTAATTTTTTAACGGCCGTTTGAATCGTAAGTCTGGATTCATTTGCCATAAAATTTTCGTAGAATTGATAATAGTGAGGCATTTGTTGTTTGGTACGGCCATTCATTACAAAACGGACACCTTCCAATTTCCAATTTTTAAGATCGGCTCCTTTTGGAAACCTCGATTTAAAATCTGAAACACCCGCCAAACTCACTAGCTTTTTAACTCGGGAATCTTCGGCGGCTTTAAGAGTTACAATGCCACCACCTCGACTGTGTCCAACTAAAATAATATTAGAGGTGTTAACATTCGGATGCTTTGCATAGGTCGTTTCTACCCAATTAAGCACCGTGTTCAAATCGTCCAGTTCTTTTGTATAATTATTATCCCCAAAAGCTTCGAGGTCAGGAAAATCGATGGGTTGCTTAACAGTCCCGCCATTGTGAGAAAAATTAAATTTTAAGACGGCTGTACCAGAAGCGGCAAATGCTTCTGCAAGCAAATTCCAAGCGCCCCAGTCTTTAAAGCCTTTATACCCATGGCAAAAGATAATTAGTGGCGCGTATTCAATAGCGTTATTATAAAACACATCTAATAAGATCGGGCGGCAATGCGGTCCTTTAATATCGATGTTTTTTTTAGTTATAACCATTAAACTTCTTTTTCGATAAAATCAATATCATGGTTAAAGAGCTCCAAAATTAGTTTTTTAAGCTCCAACTCGTAGTTCTCTAACGTTTCAATAGAAAGGAGTGTCGTTTTTTGAGCATAAGCCCCTGGCTTATCTTTCTTTGCAAACTTAAGCAATCCAGATTTGAGGTTTTTAAACGAAATGATTCCCGCTTCAACTGCTGTTGTAAAAGGGGCCTGGGTGTTTATCATATAGGCATACGTCAAGATTTGAAAACTTTTACTGTACGCTTTATAGTCTGAGGTCAAATCTTCCCAATTCACGAGTTCCAACTCGGATTGAGAAACTTGAGAGGTTTTATAGTCAATGATTCGTTGGGTGCCATTAAAAGTGTCCACCCTGTCAATCGTTCCAATTAATTGAATCGGCGTTTGGAGTTCTGGAATATCAATTGCCACTGCAATCTTTGATTCAATTGCGTCAATTTTAATTTGATCACCATTATTGATACACGCTAATTCGTACGCCAAAAAATTAGAAACATAACGTTTCGCTATTTCAAAACTAATAAGATTAAACCCCGTTGTGATATCACCTTCTTTAAAGAGCTCCTTAAAATAGCGAGTCACTGTGGGTGCAATTTTGGGTTTTAAAGCAGTGATCATTGCCGCATCCAACACACACCCTACAAAAGGGGTGTAAAAAGATTCTAACGTATTATGAATAACACTACCAAAGGTGTTCGCAGCAATTGTTTCTTCTAAAAGATTTTCGGCCTTAACGCCCAGAATTTTCTGGTTATAAAAGTCGATAGGATTTCGAATATACTGACTCAAAGAAGAGGGTGAAAATCCCTTTTCGGCCACACGTTTGAGTTGGGCTAAAATTTCAGGTGATTTCTTGACAGCTAATAATTGAGGCGTGATTTGTGGCGTTTCTGGGATCACTATTTTATGATCTAAAACATGATGTGCTTCAAATTCCAGTTGAGTTAAAAATCGACTGCGTTCACCGCCACTCAACACATCGGGTTCTGTATTGTATATAATATGGGCATGCTTCGCACGTTGAAGTAGGCGGTAAAAGTGATAGGTGTAAACGGCGTCCTTTTCTTTATAGGTTGGCAAGCCGTTTTCGACTTTAACATCAAAAGGAATAAATGAATTGTTTGTTTTCCCTGCTGGTAAGACCCCTTCATTCACAGAAACAATGATCACAGTCTCAAAGTCTAATACCCGCGATTCGAGCATTCCCATGATTTGCAGCCCTTTTAAGGGTTGGCCTTTAAAATCAAGCGTTTCTGAACTTAATAACTCCTTATAGAGCGTTTGCAACACTTTAATACTTGTAAGATAGCTATATGATTTATTTAGGCGCTGTAAATGATTAAATATTTCAGAAAAACGATATAAGTACTCTAAAGGTAAAAGATGGTTGTTTTTAGAAATAGAATAATAGTCTTTAAGTCTAAAGATAAGAGTCAAAACGCTTTCGATTGCCTTGGTTGGCTGATCATTCCAAGTCCCAAACAAAAGTCCTAAAATAGTATCATAATCGGGTGCGATTGCACTAATTTGATCTTTCGTAAGGCTTACTAAGTTTTGGGTTTTAATAGTTGTTATAATCAATTGAGCAGCATCTTTATCTTGAGTTTGAAACAAGGGACGCACAAATTGATGGGATAAAACACTGATAACATCTTGATAGTAATATTGAGACGACGCTTCTCTCTGGAGTTGAAACCATTGATCTATAAAAGCAGCAAAAGGAATTTGTTTCAAAGGTAACCCCATCGTGATATTAATGTCTTCAATCGTGCTTGGAATCGAATTCAATATTGGGATTAGCAAATCCTCATTTCCTAAAACCAAAGCTGTATTTTGAAGCTTATTTTCGGCTTGTAGCTGTTGTAACAAAGCGCCCACATACTTCACCTGACCTATGTTTTTTGGTGTTCCGACTATGGATATATGTTTGGGTTTGGTATAATAATTAGAAACCCATTTTATAGGGTGAGATTTGAAATGTTTCCATGCTTTTTGGTGTTGTCTTATAAAGTAGCCCGCGTCGTGTTGGGGCGTTTCTAAAAACGTTTGGTCAATATCCCAATAGATTGTTGCTTTGTTTTGTTTTAGTAATTCCTGAATAATGGTGGATTCCGAGGCATTTAAAGCATTAAACCCTAGAAACACATGTGATATGTCGGTATTATTCTGAACATACACTTCAAGATTTTCGACAGCCTCTCGGTAAATCAATCCCTGATAGCCTGCCCCTTTTTGAAGGAGGTGCTTTGTAAACTTTTTGTAATATTTATAAATCTGTTTCCAAAAAAACAAATAACCTTTAATAAGTGGCGTCGAATTCGCTTCTAAGGACCAGTGATTTAATTCTTGGATTGCTGAGAGGTACTCAAAAATCTGATCTTGTGGTATTAAATAGCGGTCAATTTCATTAAAATCTTGAAGTACAATAGGGGCCCACTTTGAAAAACTATCAAAAGAATCCTGTTCTTTTTGAGGGGTTAGTTCTAGATAAATCTCGTAAAATTCGAAAAGAAGTTCGGTATTACTTAGAAGTCTGAGTTGTGACAACTCTTCAATAAAAGTCTCAACTGCAATAATTTGAGGTAAAAAACCAGTGGATTTGTTTAATTTAGACCATTCCATTTTAAGAAACAGCCCAGCTCGTTTATTTGGGAGAACAAGGCTTAGTTTGGAAACATCTTTTGAGTGTGCTTCTAGGTCTTTTAGAACGTCATAAATAAAACTTGTCATGTTATAAAAATAAAAAAACGCTTCGCAATAGCGAAGCGTTTTAAGCTTTTTATTAAGTGGTAGTAAAAACTACTTTGCTAATTTAACTTCTACACGTCTGTTAGCAGCTCTTCCTGCAGCAGTCATGTTAGATTCAATTGGAGTTGTTTCACCATATCCAACAGTAGTTAATCTTTCAGCAGAAACACCGTTCGATGTAAAGTAGTTTACAACAGCAGTCGCTCTAGATTCAGATAATCTTTGATTAAATGCTTTACTAGAAATACTGTCTGTATGACCTTCAACGATAAAGTTTGCTTTTGGATATTCGTTAAGAATGCCAGTAATTGCCTTTAATGTTGGGTAAGCAGCTTTTTGGAAATCTGATTTCCCTAAGCTAAAGTTTATTGTTCTTGCGTAGTTTGTAAGTTGAGCCTGTACATCTTCTGTTGGAATAACAACCTCAGGACAACCATTGTTTGCAACAGTTCCAGCTTCAGTAGGACAGTTGTCGTCTTTATCTAACACACCGTCACTATCACCATCTTTCCAAGGACAACCACCATTTGCAACTGGACCTGCCTCATTTGGACATTTATCTTCTGCATTGGCAACACCATCTGAATCTGAATCTGGACAACCAGCTAATGCCTTTAATCCTGCTTCATTTGGACAATTGTCATTATTATCAGAAACGCCATCACCATCAGTATCAGGACATCCTTTAAATTCTGCTAAACCTGCTTCATTTGGACACGTATCTTCTGAATCTTGAATACCATCTGCATCAGAATCTGGACATCCATCAAATTGTGCTAAACCAGCAACTTCTGGACAGGTATCGTCTTTATCATACACACCATCGCCATCAGTATCAACTCCACCGAACTTTACAGAAAATCCTAAAGCGTGTTGAAAATGTGATGTTAATTGATCATCGAATGAGTTTTTATAGGTCGATTGAGCCGTAAGACCAAAATTCTCCGTGATCCAATATGCAAGACCAAATGTACCATTGAATGTTGCCGACCCTGCTAAATCACTAGAAGAATCATTTGACGGATCTGTATTATATTTACCCTCTTCGATCCAAGTATAACCACCTCCGATAGCTAAAAAAGGTTCAAGTCTTGAGGTGTTTAAAAGCGTCGATAAGCTATACTTTACATTTGCATCAACACCGTAATACATAAGGTTATCTACTGCAACACTAGGCTCGCCTTCTAAAGAACCCCATTTTTCAATTCTGTTCATTGAACCAGAAATACCGATTGAAAAATCATTATCAAGATACCTTTGTACAGAAAGCGTTGAAAATGCAGGAAGGACGTTCCAGTGGTCAGAGACGTTAAAGAACTCTCCAAAGAAATCTCCCTGGGGAGCATCTTCTCCAACTGGATAAACATCAACGGCGTTAACGCCTATTGTAATTTGCCAAGGATTGTTACTGTCCTGAGCGTTCACATTACCAATCACAACGATTAATAAAGTGGATAGAATTAATCTGCTAAGATTTTTCATATTTAATTTATTTTTAGTTTTTTAATTACTCACAAAAGTAGTATGTTAATCATAAAAAACAAATTTAATACTAAAAAAATGTTACTAATCCACAAAAACACTTGATATAAACTTCAATAATTGTGTTTTTAACCGAGTTAAATGCTGTTTTTTAACCTAATGACAACTTAATCTCTATGTTTGAGTTGACATAAACCAGTATTTTTTTACTGACTTTATAGCCCATTTCTTGAACAATATCAGAATAGGTCGCCAATTGAGTCTCGTATTTATCGTAATGATCGCCAGTTTTATAGTCGATAATGACTGCTGTTTGGTCCTTGAGAAGAACCAATCGGTCAGGGATGATTATGGTTCCAGAGGCGGACATAATTTCGCGTTCATTATACACCTCCACATCGGAACTATAGTAAGGAGTTAATAAGGGGTGGCTCACAATTGCTTCCAAAGTACTCAAAAGTTCATCGCTTTGAATCGATGAAATCACGCCAGCATTAAAAAAATCGAGCAGTGTCGTTTCAATATCAGATTTCGTATAAATCTTTGACATTAGTAAATGGATTAAATTCCCTTTTTCAAGTGCATCTTTTTGGGATGTATCCCATAAGTACCCTGCATTTGTCGCCATCGATACATTGAGGTGTTCTTTAGGGGTCGATATAAATTCGCGCTGAAGTACTGTTGGGTATTTTGCAGGTTTGGGCAGATCAATTTTTTCAAACACCCCAAATTCATATTCAAATGTTGAGCCTTCCCAATTACCAATTGATTTTAGATAATTAATTAAAAGCCCTGAATATGTTTTAAGGCTTTCTTCTCCTTTTTTGGAAACCGTCGCATTTCCTACAATGTATAACTGCTCGACGGCTCTTGTAAGAGCGACGTATAACAAGTTAATGTTATCGAGTTCTAGTTTTGATTGATGATCTCTAAAAATAGATTCTCCTTCCCGACCGTAGGTCACAAAGTCTTTGTTGTAATTTAATAAAAAATATGAAAAAGGTGCGTATGACGATTCCAACGGCATCCATTCTTTTGGCTCCAATTCTTTATAAATGTCTAACTCTGCAAAGGGAAAAATGACCACAGGAAATTCCAATCCCTTCGATTTATGAACCGTCATAATTTGAACGGCGTTAATGCCCTTCGGAGTCACCACACTTAAACTCTCTTTTTTAAGGTTATAATGATCTATAAATTGTTGAATACTCGGGGTTGGTTTTTGAGTGAATTCAAGAACAAAATCTAAGAAAAACTGAATGTAGGCATTCGATGTTTTTGACAATCGAAAACTACTAATTATATACTCAACAGATTCATAAATAGAAAGTTGGAGAGCAGTCGTGGGAGAAAACTGAAGCCCTAAAGGTTCTAGTGATTTAAAAAATGCCGTTCGGCTTAACAGAACGGATCTAGATCGAAACAAATGTGGGTCACCAACCTCGTTATGGGCTGAAATATAATTGAGAACCTCCAGTTTTGCTTCCGTATTTGAAGGCTCATGCAAATACGTTAATAAACTAATAATATATTTTACTACTGGTGATTGCGCAACTAAAAGTGTCTCACTTGAAACAATGTCAATTAAATTTTGACTTAACAAATTTGCAACGGCAACTCCATCTTTACGTTTTCGGACAAGCACGCAGATATCTTTCCATTGGGCTTCTGGGTTTGAATCTAAATAAGTGGTTATAATTTTTAAAACTTTTTCCGCATATAAAAGTTGTTTGTCAGACCCTTTTTCAAACTCTAAAAAAGAAATATTGACATAGCCAGTTTTAGCATTAAACTCTAACTGAGGCGGTGATTGGTATAGTGATTTATACGTCTCATTTGAAAAAGTAACCGTCGATAGATGTTTGAAAAATTTATTATTGAAATCGACGACTGACTTGCAACTTCTGTGATTTGTTGGAAGATGAGAAAGCGTAGCGTCAAAAGGAAATGCTGTCGCGTTATTATTTAAATTAATAAACTGCTCTGCCTTCCCTCCTCTCCAGCGATAAATTGCTTGTTTAGCATCCCCAACTAACATAGCACTGCCATTTTCTTCTGCTAGTGTATTGGTTAACAATGGTACTAAATTTTCCCATTGCAACTCGGAAGTGTCTTGAAATTCATCAATAAAAAAGTGATTAAACCTTTCGCCTATTCGCTCATAAATAAAAGGAGCTGGTTGATCTTTTATTTGTTGACTTATAATGGTATTAAATTCAGAGATCATCAGAAGGTTTTCTTCGTCTTTAATTTTTTTTAGTTCTTGATAAATCAAATTTAGGACAGAAAGCGGTGTGGTGTTTTTTCGAATATTTTTTAAATAGCGGTAACGATACACGCCTTGCTTCGTTTTATGAAATGCATCGACAAGCTGAGGGCGAAGTGCATCAATTGCTTCAGCAACATGTGGCGGCGCTTTTTTTGTATATAACGACGTTGTTTCGATGGATATTTGCCATACTGCATCAAGTTTGATATCAAATTTTTTAGAAGATAAAGCCGTAAAATGTTTTGGTAAGGACCCTCTTGTAAAATCTGAAAATTCAACGCCGCTCGCTAAAATTGATTCTAAAATTTGGATTGATTGTTCTGTGATTTCTGTCTCAATCGAGTTAATATCGTTTGTTAACTTTATTTTTAGGTCTTGAAAGTCCTGCAACGACCGTTGCGAAAGCGCTTTTAAAAATGGGGCATCGGTTTCGCTAATTAAAAGCTTTGCTGTTTTGACTAGGTCCAAAGCTATGTTCCAACTCTTATCGTCATCTGCTTTTTCAATTGCAAACGCAACCAATACTTTTGTGAGCGCCTTGTTTTTTCCTGCTTTTGAAAGCAACCTATTGACAGCTTTTTGGAGTAAATGATCGGTATCGAGTTCTACCTCAAAATTCATGGGGAGTTTTAAATCAAAAGCAAAGGTTCGAATCAGTTTTTGAGTAAACTTATCAATAGTTGAGATGTCAAAGGCTGCATAATTATGCAGAATTTTACTTAAGAGTTGTTTGGATTTGGCATGAATGATCGTCGGAGAACTCTCCAGCTCGTCCACAACTTGTTCAAATAACGCGTCTGGCTGACTCAAAATTGTTGGCGAAGCAAACGTCATCAGTGCTCCTACAATCCGCGTTTTCATTTCATCGACAGCTTTGTTTGTGAAGGTGATTGCTAAAACGTGGCGGTGTGGCAAAAATTCTTTAGAGGTTAAAACTATTTTTAAATAGTCTTTTACCAAAGTAAATGTTTTACCACTCCCTGCCGAAGCATTATAGATATTGAATGTTGATGCGCTCACTAAATAAAATTTATACCAAAATAAACAATCTTAATTATATAAGCTCGTAATTTTTATTTGATTATTGTAAATTTGAACGAATCATTTAAACACTTAAAATAAATTCTTATGGCTTTTGAATTACCAAAATTAAATTATGCTTATGATGCACTAGAGCCTCATATTGATGCTCGAACAATGGAAATCCACCATTCTAAACATCATAACGGCTATACCAACAATCTAAATGCGGCCATTGCAGGCACCGATTTAGAAAACAACTCCATAGAAGCAATTCTTGGAAACTTAGACTTGTCTAATAAAGCAGTACGAAATAACGGAGGTGGATTTTATAACCACTCATTGTTTTGGAATGTTATGAATCCAGAAGGGAAGGAAGCACTTTCTGGGGAGCTGAAAGACGCAATTGTTGAGGCTTACGGATCTTTTGAAGATTTTAAAACTGCTTTTAGCAAAGCGGCTGCAACTCAGTTTGGATCTGGATGGGCATGGTTATGTGTTCACAAAGGTGGAAAGGTAGAAGTTTGTTCTACACCAAATCAAGACAATCCATTAATGCCAGGTGTATCTTGTGACGGTACTCCAATCTTAGGTTTAGATGTTTGGGAACACGCTTATTACTTGAACTACCAAAATCGTCGTCCAGATTATATTAATGCATTTTTTAATGTAATTAATTGGAAAGAAGTTAATGCTCGTTTTCAAGCTGCAAAATAAGCTTTAGGAAACTATAGAAAATAAAAAAGGTGAACTTGCGTTCACCTTTTTTGCCCCAAATCTACCATGAACTTAACCTACTTATGTTATGGTGAGTCAAATATAGCAGTTTAATGTATAGTAGAAGGTTATTTTAGACGAACTGCAATTTTATTAGATAAAGTGTATTTCTATCAGTAAGCTCTTTCGTTATTTCCTTCAAAAAAGTTAATAAATGCTCGATTGACAACCCGATTTCCACCTGGTGTTGGATAATTTCCTGTGAAATACCAGTCTCCTAAGTTTTTTGGACAAGCAATGTGTAGGTTTTCTATGGGTTGGAAAATAATTTTGACCTCCGCTTTAATCCCGTCTTCACTTAATAGTTCTGCTATTTTATCAGATATTTGTTCGGGAGTAAAGGGAGCGTAAATTTCTTTCACGAAATTTTGAACCGCTGTATCTGATAAGTTTTCTTGTGCTTTACATCGCGTGTAGATCTCTTCAACCAAGTGGGACTTGTTTTGATCTTCTAATAACGAGAGTGCCGCTCTAAACGCAATCAACCCTTCAAGGTTTGCCATGTCAATCCCATAACAATCTGGATACCGAATTTGCGGAGCGGAAGACACCACAACGATTCGCTTGGGTGATAAACGATCCATCATTTTTAGGATACTTTTCTTTAAAGTCGTCCCTCGAACGATGCTGTCATCAATAATTACTAGGTTGTCCTCTGGCTTAATAACGCCATAAGTCACATCATATACGTGCGCAACCAAATCATCACGACTGCTATCTTCGGTGATAAAAGTTCGAAGCTTAACATCTTTGATGGCTATTTTTTCGATGCGAGTACGTTCTGAAAGAATCTGAGTGACTTTTTCAGCAGACAAGGATCGTGTCCCGTTTAATATTTTTTCTGTTTTCTTTTTGTTTAAATATTCCTCTACTTGTTCAATCATTCCAAAGAATGAGGTTTCGGCCGTGTTAGGAATATAAGAAAATACCGTGTTTTTTATATCATAATCAACTTGCTTCAACACTTCTGGAACGATCAGCTTTCCTAGCAATTTTCGTTCTTTATAGATTTCGGCATCACTCCCGCGAGAAAAATAAATTCGCTCAAACGAGCAAGCCATACGTTCCAAAGGTTTCAAAATCTGGTCGATAGATGTTTCCCCTGATTTTTTGGTGATAATGGCGGTTCCTGGAGGCAATTCGTGGACCTGATCAAAATCGACATTAAAAACCGTTTGAATCACAGGGCGCTCTGAAGCCACTACAACCACCTCATCATCCATATAATAATACGCCGGGCGAATCCCCGAAGGGTCTCTTAACACAAAAGAATCGCCATGTCCTAGAAGTCCAGCCATTGCATACCCACCGTCCCAATTTTTGGCCGCTTTGGTTAATATTTTCTTGAGATTGAGTCGTTCTGCAATCAATGGCGAACACTCCATTTTGTTATATCCTTCTTTTTTAAGCTTTTTGTATAATTTTGAAACCGCATCATCAAGAAAATGTCCTATTTTCTCCATGATGGTAATTGTATCCGTATACTCTTTAGGGTGCTGTCCAATTTCAACAAGATTTTTAAACAAACTCTTAACATTGGTCATATTAAAATTTCCTGCCAAAATCACATTTCGGTGCATCCAGTTATTCTGTCTCAAAAAAGGATGAACACTTTCAACGCTGTTTTTTCCAAACGTCCCATATCGGACATGCCCTAATAAAACTTCCCCTAAATAAGGTACTATCTTTTTTTGTGCCTCCGTATCATCAGCCACTTCAGGGTGGGCTTCTAACACATCATTGGTGCGCAAATTGATTTGCGAAAAAATATCTTGAATGGGTTGTTGAGCGACTGAGCGTACACGGCTTATGTAGCGCTCTCCGGGCTGCATGTCTAGTTTTATACTGGCAAACCCTGCGCCATCTTGACCACGGTTGTGCTGCTTTTCCATAATAAGGTACATCTTATTAATGCCATAAAAAGCCGTTCCGTACTTCTTTTTGTAAAA
Organism: Flavobacteriaceae bacterium; assembly: GCA_029252265.1. Classification (GTDB taxonomy): domain Bacteria; phylum Bacteroidota; class Bacteroidia; order Flavobacteriales; family Flavobacteriaceae; genus Hel1-33-131. The sequence continues at coordinate 11,273 of JAQXBT010000033.1, forward strand.
ATCTAATGGTTTTAAAAGTCTGATGTGTGCAATTCCACATTCATGTTTTATAGCATCGCTCATTGAAGTGTTTTATTAGATATTTAAATATTATTAAAAAAGAAACGCGCCAAATATGGCGCGTTTTATTAGTTTGTTAATTCAATTTCAAATTGCGTTAATTCTTTAAACGCTTTAAGGCGGGCGCTTATTTCTTCAGGCCGTAGTGATTCGAGGCGCTCCGTTCCAAATTTTTCGACACAAAATGAGGCAAGCGTGGATCCGTAGATAACCGCTTTTTTCATGTTTTCAAATGATATGTTTTCTGATTGTGCTAAAAACCCTGCAAACCCTCCTGCAAAAGTATCTCCTGCGCCTGTAGGGTCAAAAACAGACTCTAACGGCAATGCTGGTGCACAAAACACATTGGCATGGTTAAATAATAATGCCCCGTGTTCACCTTTTTTGATTACTACATATTCAGGGCCCATGGCATGAATTTTTTGAGCAGCCTTTACTAATGAGTGTTCTCCTGTCAGTTGACGCGCTTCTTCGTCGTTAATGGTAATAACATCGACGCGTTTGATCACCTCAATCAATGGTTCAAGTGCATTGTCCATCCAAAAATTCATGGTATCCAAAATAACTAATGTCGAAGCATTTGTCATTTGATCTAAAACACTCGATTGAACAAACGGGTGTAAATTTCCTAACACCAAAATGCTTGCATCTTGGTATGTTTTGGGAACTATCGGTTGAAAATTTTCTAAGACATTAAGCTCTGTTGCTAATGTATCTCTAGAGTTCATGTCATTGTGATAGCGTCCACTCCAAAAAAATGTTTTGCCCTCTTTAATCATTTCAACACTAGAAATGTCGATGTCTCTTTCTGAAAAAAGATCTAAATAAGCTTGAGGAAAATCGCCTCCAACAACGGAAACAATGGCGCTATCAACCTCAAATTGCGAGGCAGAAAGCCCTATGTATGAAGCAGATCCACCAAGAATTTTATCGGTTTTTCCAAAAGGGGTTTCAACGGCATCAAATGCTACGGTGCCTACAATTACTAGTTTACTCATAAAATACTATAAAAATTATGGCGCAAAGTTACGCATTTTTTAGTCTTTATAAAAAGATATTCATTAGAGGAATGTCACAACTTATTTGCGTCCAAAATCTGCCGGAATTTCACCCCATGCTTTGGTTTCCCATTTTACAATAGTCGTTTGATACGCATTGTTCTTAAGCCACTTTACCGCACGATCTACAAGATCAAACAATTGGGCGTTCTTAGGGGATCTCTGCAATTTGGTGTTACACTGTTTTTTTTTGACCCAGCTCATTGCTGTTCTTGAGTCTGTATACAGAATTCGTTGACTGTCTTTTTGTTTTAAAAGCGCCAATCCATGTACCAGTGCCAAAAACTCCCCAATATTATTGGTTCCCTGGTCAAATGGACCTTTGTGGAATAGCTGTTTTTTAGACTGAGTGTCCACACCTCGATACTCCATTATCCCTGGGTTTCCACTCGATGCTGCATCGACAGCTATCGAATTATAGTTGGGCTGGCCTATCAGTTTCAAGCGTGCCTCGGAGAGGCCGGTTGTACGTTTTTTAGACTTACCTATGTAGTCCCTATAATTTCCTTGAAGCGCCGTTTTTGCAGATTCAGCGGTTGGAAAAGACTTGTATTGAGCTCCTTCAAAATTGGAGATTTGTAATTTACATTCGTTCCACGTTTCAAAAATACCTGTACGATGCCCTCTCCAAACCGTGTAATATTTCTTTTTGGATTTAGACATCAGACAAAAGAATGTTTTGAATGACTTTTGGAAAATGCTCCATTTCTAATTGGTAAATTTTAGCGGCTACTTCAGTCGCAGAATCTGTTTTGTGAACGGCGCAGTTCGCCTGAAAAATAATAGCCCCTTCGTCATAGTGTTCATTAACATAATGAATCGTGATTCCAGTTTCTGATTCGTTGTTTTTAACAACCGCCTCGTGCACATGCATGCCATACATCCCAATTCCTCCATATTTTGGCAATAGTGCTGGATGGACATTCACGACTTTGTTTTTATACGTTTCCAATAAATGCTCTGGAAATTTCCATAAAAAGCCCGCTAGGACGATTAAATCAAGGTTTGGTAAGTTTTCAAGCCCCCATTTAGGGTCGTTAAGTTGCAATTTATTAAAAACAACCGTTTGAACTTCCAATGCAGCGGCACGCTCTAAAACTCGCGCTTTTGGGTTGTTTGTAAGCACCAAAACAACCGATACAGTTTTGGTATTTTTAAAATACTTAATGATGTTTTCTGCATTAGTTCCAGATCCAGAAGCAAAAATCGCAATGTGTTTCATTAAAAAATTTTAAGGTTAAAATTCTTTAACAAAAAAAAGAAAAAGAATTCACAATAAGAAGCAAAAACACAATAGTTAACTCAATATGACACAAATAAGTGCACATTTTTAAAGTAATGATGCGTTTTAATGTAAAGTTTTTTATTTTTGCAATCTAATTAAAACTTAAAATTAAATATTATGTCAGACATTGCATCAAGAGTAAAAGCGATTATCGTGGATAAATTGGGCGTTGATGAAAACGAAGTAGTAACAGAAGCTAGCTTCACAAACGACCTTGGCGCAGATTCGTTAGATACTGTAGAGCTCATAATGGAATTTGAAAAAGAATTCGATATTCAAATCCCAGACGACCAAGCAGAAAATATTGCGACTGTAGGTCAAGCTGTTTCATATATTGAAGCTGCAAAATAACACCTTTTAATTTTTTATGGAACTAAAGCGAGTTGTAGTAACAGGTCTTGGAGCATTGACTCCAATTGGCAATACAAAAGACGCTTATTGGGACGCCCTGATAAGTGGAAAAAGTGGTTGTGCACCTGTGACGTATTTTGATACAGAACATTTCAAAACAAAATTTGCTTGTGAACTAAAAAATTTCGATGTATCGGACTTCTTTGATCGTAAAGAAGCTCGTAAAATGGATCGGTTTGCGCAATATGCTATGGTGGCTTCTGACGAAGCCATCATAGATGCCAAACTAGATTTAGACGCTATAAACAAACTTAGAGTCGGCGTCATTTGGGGTGCTGGAATTGGTGGAATTGAAACCTTCCAAAACGAAGTGATGAACTTTGCCAATGGTAATGGAACCCCAAGATTCAATCCCTTTTTTATCCCTAAAATGATTGCAGATATCGCCCCTGGTAATATCTCTATCAAACACGGGTTTATGGGGCCAAACTACACAACCGTATCGGCATGTGCCTCTTCAGCCAATGCTATTTTTGACGCTTTAAATTTAATTCGTCTTGGGCATTGTGATGTTATTGTTAGTGGTGGTAGCGAGGCGACGATCAACCAATCAGGCATGGGTGGATTTAATGCCATGCATGCACTCTCTACAAGAAATGAAAGCCCAGAAACTGCTTCAAGACCTTTTGACGGAACCCGAGATGGTTTTGTTTTAGGAGAAGGCGCTGGTGCACTTATATTGGAAGAATACGAACACGCCAAAGCTAGAGGCGCAAAAATCTATGCAGAACTTATTGGTGGAGGGCTTTCTTCGGATGCTTACCATATGACCGCACCCCACCCTGATGGGATTGGTGTTATTGCTGTTATGAAAAATTGTCTTGAGAACGCAGGGTTAAAACCTGAAGACGTAGACGCTATTAATACTCATGGAACTTCGACTCCACTTGGAGATGTTGCTGAACTGAAGGCCATTAAAGAAGTTTTTGGTGCTCATGCCAAAAACATAAATATTAATTCTACAAAATCCATGACCGGTCACTTACTTGGTGCCGCTGGAGCGATTGAAGCAATTGCAGCTATTTTATCCATTGAGCATGGTATTATTCCTCCAACGATCAATCATACCACTCCAGACGAAAACATTGATCCTGAATTAAATCTTACCTTAAATAAAGCTCAAAAGCGAAACGTTAACGTTGTAATGAGCAACACGTTTGGTTTTGGTGGTCACAATGCGTGTGTTGTTTTCAAAAAACTAGATTAAAACTATTTGAATTCTATTCGAAATATCTTTAAGCAACGCTCTACTAAGAGCCGAGAGCTTATAGCATATGTGAAAAAAATTGTGGGATTTACTCCCTCCAAACTTATCTACTACGAAAAAGCGTTTACACACAGCTCTACGAATCGTAAAGATTCATTTGGAAACCCCATAAGCTATGAACGTCTAGAATTTGTAGGAGATGCGATATTGAGTGCTGTAATAGCACACTACTTGTTTGATAAAGCGCCAAAAGGCGACGAAGGCTATTTGACTAAAATGCGTTCTAAGGTTGTCAGTCGAGATCACCTAAATGAAATTGGAAAAGAACTGGGTCTTTCACAATTAATGCACTCGAGAATTTCGGTGGGTAAGTTTGGTGATAATATTCACGGCAATCTATTCGAAGCCTTAATTGGTGCTGTTTATTTAGATAAAGGTTACGTTGTTTGTGAAAAATTTATTTATAAGACCGTCATTACTCCGCATGTAGATATTGATACTTTGGAAGGTAAAATCATAAGTTACAAAGGGCTTATCATTGAATGGTGTCAAAAAGAAAAAAAGCACTTTGATTTTGAAATTCAAAAGGACACGGGGAAAGATGTATTACAGCATTTTTCTGTCAAACTCATTATTAATGGGAAAACAATTGCAAAAGCGCGGGCAACCTCTAAAAAGAAAGCAGAAGAAAAGGTTTCCAAGCGAGCTTATTTTGTGCTACAAGACAAAATAAATAAACGATCTTAATAAAACAGAACCTTCAAGACTACAACGTTTTCGTAATAATTTAGCCTTAAGAAGCCCTAATACGAAGTCAAATATTGTCTTAATATCTTATATTTACAGAATGAATGTTGAACAATATGGCCGTACATAAACTCCTTGTTGATGATTTTGAAGACGAAAATTACGCGCTTCTAGCCATCCATTGCGACGTAGAAGATTATCGATTGGCTTATTTTTTAAATCAAACTTTAGCAACTAAACTGGCACGGACTGAAGAAGATTTGGACTTTATAATGTCTAAAGCCTCCTTTTCTGTTTTTGAGTGGAATAATCCTCATTTACAAATTGATTGGCACCTTGTTAAAAATCATTGCCTCGTTGAAGAAAAGGAGACAATCTCTCAAGGTTTATTTGCCGGGAGCAACGATAAAACCTGGAGTGTTCATTGCTTTTTGCCCGAACATCAATCCGTTGATTATTTTTTAAAAATAAATAATGGCGGTGGAATTATTAATGAAAAAGGAATCCTAAATACGATTCAAAAAATATCAAAAATATCGACGGCTTACAGCTTAGATATTACAAAACTTAAATCAAAAGAACATTTAATCTTTAATTAATGTCACACACAAGAAAGAAAACAAAAATTGTCGCGACACTAGGTCCCGCAATAAACTCAAAGGAAATGCTCCTTAAAATGGTTGCAGCCGGTGTCAATGTATTTAGAATTAACTTTTCACACGCAGACTATGAAGATGTAAAATTACGAATCAAACACATTCGAGAAATCAACGAAGAGCATGGTTATAACGCCTCAATTCTAGCTGATTTACAAGGCCCTAAATTACGGGTCGGTGTGATGAAGGATGACGTAGTTGTCAACCCTGGGGACGAGATAATTTTTGCCACTGGCGAACGTTTTGAAGGGACAAAAGAGCGCGTTTATATGACGTACGATCGGTTCCCTTTAGATACAAATCCAGGTGAACGTATTTTATTGGATGATGGAAAGCTACTTTTTGAAGTAATCTCAAGCAACCAAAAAGACGAAGTGAAAGCCAAAGTGGTTCAAGGGGGGCCTCTAAAATCTAAAAAGGGTGTCAACCTTCCGAACACCAATATTTCGCAACCAGCACTCACTGAAAAGGATAAAGAAGATGCTGTGTTTGCGATCCAACAAGAGGTGGATTGGATGGCTCTTTCTTTTGTAAGACATCCAGAAGATTTAATGGAATTGCAAAATTTAATATCAGAACATAGTTCTTATAAAATTCCTATTATCGCTAAGATTGAAAAACCAGAAGCGATCGAAAATATTGACAAAATTGTAGCGTATTGCGATGGATTGATGGTTGCCAGAGGCGATTTGGGGGTTGAAATTCCTGCGCATCAAGTACCTTTAATTCAGAAAGAATTAGTCCTCAAAGCAAAGAATGCTCGAATTCCTGTGATTATTGCGACTCAAATGATGGAGTCGATGATTGATAGTCTCACACCATCGCGTGCAGAGGTTAATGACGTTGCTAACTCTGTGATGGACGGTGCCGATGCTGTTATGCTTTCTGGTGAAACATCTGTTGGTCAATACCCTGTTCAAGTGATTGAAAAAATGTCAGATATTATTAAAGCGGTCGAAAATTCAGAGTTAATTGGTGTCCCACAAAAACCTCCACACGTTCGAACAAAGCGTTATATCACAAAATCTATTTGTTACCATGCAGCAAATATGGCGAACGAAATTAATGCTCGTGCAATTTCAACACTCACAAATAGTGGTTATACTGCCTTTCAAATTTCGGCGTGGCGTCCTGATGCTCATATCCTTGTGTTTTCATCTAACAAACGAATTATATCTCAATTGAATCTACTGTGGGGCGTTCGTGCGTTTCATTATGACAAGTTTGCATCAACGGATGAGACAATTAACGATGTCAATCGGATTGCTTATGATAAAGGCTATGTGGAAACAGATGACTTGGTTATCAGCTTAGCAGCAATGCCAATGAAAGATAAAGGAATGGTTAACACCTTAAGGGTTAGCGAAGTAAAAGACTACTCAAAGATATAATACGTAATTAATGTGATGATTATTTAAACTAAAAACTGAAACAAATCTGGTTTTTCGTTTAGATAATTTCCATAAAAATTATGGCGTTTCATTTTTGCGATTAAGGGTTCAAAATCACTTGGAGATTTAATTTCAATTCCAACAACCGCTACACCATTTTCACGGTTCACCTTTTTGGTATATTCAAAGTGAGTGATGTCATCATTTGGGCCTAATATATCGACTACAAACTCACGCAAAGCTCCCGCACGTTGTGGAAAGGTAATAATGAAATAATGTTTTAAGTTCGAATAGAGTAAAGCGCGTTCTTTGATCTCTGAGGTTCTTGTGATATCGTTGTTGCCTCCACTGATAATACACACAACGTTTTTACCTTTTATCTCTTCCTTATACGTCTCTAAAGCTGCCACACTCAATGCGCCAGCAGGTTCGGCGATAATAGCCTCCTTATTATACAAATCTAAAATGGCTTGACACGCACTCCCTTCATGAATCGTAATCATGTCGTGGAGGTTTTTCTGACAAATTGCGAAGTTGAGGTCTCCAACTCGCTTTACCGCTGCACCATCGACAAAATTATCAATTTTATCCAGTTGAATAACCCCATCATTTTGAAAAGCTGCTTTCATTGAAGGCGCTCCTTCAGGTTCTACGCCAATAATTTTGGTCGTTGGGGATAGATGTTTAAAAACAGTAGACATTCCTGAAGCTAATCCGCCCCCACCCACAGCCACAAAAATATAATCAATTGGAGCTGGAGTTTGATGGACCAGCTCCAATCCTAATGTTGCTTGCCCTTCAATTACTTTTTCGTCATTAAAAGGATGGATAAACGTTTTTTGGCGTTCAGTACAATCTTTTATAGCCGCACTGTAGGCGTCGTCAAAACTGTCCCCTACAAGGATGATTTTGATGTAATGCTCCCCAAACATCTTGGCACGTTCAATTTTTTGTTTTGGAGTGGTCGTTGGCATAAAAATAGTGCCTTGTATTTTTAATAATTTACAAGACAAAGCAACCCCTTGGGAGTGATTTCCTGCACTGGCACAAACCACGCCACTTGCTGCTTCTTTTGGTGTTAAAGATGACATTTTATTATACGCACCACGTATTTTGTAGGATCGAACCACCTGTAAATCTTCCCGCTTAAAACTTATATTACACTCAAGTTTTGAAGAATACTGCACGTTAGGAACCAAAGGCGTAATGTTTGCGACGCCTTCAAGGTTTTTTGCAGCTGCTTCTACAGCTTCAATCGTTGGAAAATAAGTGATTGTTTCTGACATTCGCTTTAGGCGTCGGTTTTTATAACTTTCATTGCGGTCATAGAAGCTCTTAATTTTGCTCCTACTATTTCTACTGGGTGATTTCTAACAATCGCATTAATTCTAATTAATTCTTGATTATCAACGCCGTTCTCTGAACTATACGCTTTACCAATAATATCAGTTTTTACAGTCTTCATAAAGTCTGTTAACAACGGTTTACAAGCATGATCAAATAAATAACAACCGTATTCTGCTGTATCAGAAATTACACGATTCATTTCAGCTAATTTCATTCTTGCAATTGTGTTTGCAATTAATGGTGTTTCGTGTAAAGATTCGTAGTATGCAGAAGCGTCAATAATTCCAGAATCCGTCATTGCTTCAAAAGCTAATTCAACACCAGATCTAACAAACGCAACTAATAACGTTCCGTGGTCAAAGTATTCTTGTTCTGGAATTTCTTGATCTGTAATTATTTGCTTTTCAAAAGCAGTTTCTCCTGTAGCCGCTCTCCAAGTTAACAAGTTTTTATCATCATTTGCCCAATCTTCCATCATTGTTTTAGAAAAATGGCCAGTCATAATATCATCCATATGCTTTTGGAACAATGGACGCATAATATCTTTTAATTCTTCGGAAAGTCTAAACGCTTCTACTTTAGCAGGGTTCGACAATCTGTCCATCATATTCGTGATCCCACCATGCTTTAACGCTTCGGTTACAGTTTCCCAACCATACTGAATTAATTTAGCGGCATAACCTGCATCAATTCCTTCTGCTACCATTTTATCAAAAGATAAAATCGCTCCAGTTTGTAACAAACCACATAAAATAGTTTGCTCTCCCATTAAATCACTTTTAACTTCGGCAACAAATGACGATTCTAATACACCAGCTCTGTGACCACCTGTGGCAACCGCATAGGCTTTGGCTTGCGCCCATCCTTTGCCTTCTGGATCATTTTCTGGATGTACCGCAGTTAATGTTGGTACTCCAAATCCTCTTTTATATTCTTCTCTAACTTCAGAACCAGGACATTTTGGTGCTACCATGATTACCGTTAAATCTTCACGAATTTGCATCCCTTCTTCAACAATATTAAAACCGTGAGAATACGATAATGTGGCTCCTTTTTTTAATAAAGGCATAATTGTTTTTACCACGTTTGTATGTTGCTTATCTGGTGTTAAGTTAATAACGACATCAGCAGTTGGCAATAGGTCTTCATAGGTTCCTACTTTAAAATTGTTTGACGTTGCATTTACATACGAGTCTCT
>JAQXBT010000072.1 GCA_029252265.1 Flavobacteriaceae bacterium
TAAATTGACTTTTTCATCGGGATCGTTTTTTAAATCATATAACTGATCAGTCGCTGTAAAGTTCGGGTGACTTTTGTAGGCATTGTGTTCTGCGCCACCACCGCCAGGAACCATTTCCAAATGCCCATAAGGAGCGGTTGGATTTTTTGAAATTGCATGCTCACCAAAAGATTCTCTATACTTGGAGTATTTTGCCAAGGTGTCTTTTCGTTGTTCTAATGTAAAATCTTGGGCCCATTTTGGGTATCTCACGGCATAATATTTAAAGTCATTTTTTACCACCGCTCTGGCGTATCCCAATTCGTGATACATAGAAGTTCTACCCGCAATTTTTTCGCCTTCTAAAGCAGCTTTAAAACTTTTTCCGTCAAAATCATCTTTGTGATTTGTGTCGCCCGCAAAATCTAAAAGAGTGGGTAAAAAGTCTACGTTTGAAACTAAATTTGTCAATACATTTCCTACTTTAAATCCGCCTTGTTTCCAAATAAAAGCTTGTGCATTTACACCGCCTTCATATAAAGTTCCTTTAAAGTCTTGTCCGTGATCGTTAAAGAAAACAATAATTGTATTGTCTAACACGCCTTCTTTTTCTAATGTTTTAAATAAGACGCCAACAGCATCATCTAACCATAGTAGGTTTTCACGTTTTTTGCCTTCTAAACCCGCCTCTTTAATTCGTTTTTTAATGGATTCTATTGGGGGTTGTGGCAATACAGTTGGTGCTTTGTCTAAAATTCCTCTTGCCTTTTAAAAATTTCGAAAGAGGCTAATGGGATTAAAATGATATTTCCTGTCTATAAAATCGAAAAAACAGAAACGCCCAAGAATTTTAAAGAACTTATTGGCTTTACGCCTTTGGAAGTGTATAAATGTTCAAGTAATTGGACCATTGCCATTGCCAATAATGAAAAGGAGATTAAAGACGCAAAACCTGCTTTTAATAAAATGATTGAAAATGGACTTGGCCATTTGATGATCTCGGCGCTTTCAGAAAGAGACTCCATCGATTTTGTAGTCCGTTGTTTTGTCACCATCTATGGAATTGACGAAGACCCTGTGACAGGGTCTGCTCAATGTGGCTTGGTCCCTGTTTGGAATTTAAGAACTGGAAAAAGTGAGTTTATTGCTGAACAAATCTCAGAAAGAACGGGACGATTACACGTGAGATTAGTGGATGATACGGTTGAAATTATTGGAAACGCAGTGACCATTTTTGAGGCGCAAATAAATCTGTAAGCAAGGCAAGCACTGATTTCGTGTTGATTTCAATGCTATTATTAGGAAACTCATTTTATTTGTTACATTATATTTTTGGTGTTCTTATATTTTGTACGAAGTTTTGGTAAAAAGCCAGTTAAAAACAGTAAAAAAAACCAATAGTGCAGACTAGCAGTCCATGACATCATATAAGCCTAGGCTTCTAATTTTTTGAAGAAAATCAAAATTAAATAAGTGACTCCAATGATGACAAGGCCAAAATCAAACCAATCAAAGCGTTCTTTTGAAAGCATATTCAAAATGCCCCAACATATAAAATACAGCGCATAAAATATCCAAAATCGTTTTCTAAAACGCTCCTTTTTTTCTTGAGGGATTCGTGCAATTCGCATCGAAAAAAAGTGAATTCCAGCAACCACCACAAACACCGCAAGCATAATCAATAGCCCTTTTAACATCTGTTAAAGATATTAAAAACATTGAAAATCGTTTTCAAAAAATGCCTTTTAAATCCAATCCTGATGGTTTATTACGATATTTATCTGATATTTGTGTGAAGTTCTCATAGCTTGAGACTCTATATATAAAATGCGTCGGATTAACTGAAACACATGAAAAATAAATTTAATTATATCACATTCTTGTTATTGGTATCCATCAGTTTATATGGCTGTAAAACAGAGACTTCATCCCAAGACACTCTTGTAAATACACCTGCAGAAGAAACAATTGAGAAGAAAGAAACAACAAGCTTCAAAAATGAGTTTGTTCTAAACAAAGCTACTTTAAAAGAGATCGAAAAATGGACAGGATTTTTTGAAATTGATAAAAATATCTCCGATCTAAAAACAAAAAAACCATCCATATTTAATGGGCCTATTGAAGATTTGGCAGCGGTATTGAAAGATCTAAAATCAAATCTACCAGAACAAATAAATAATAATAGTATCGTGGCTCGAATCGCTGTATTGGCTACAACCAGCTATCAACTGAACGAACTTTATCAAAAAAACACGGAAAACAAGGAAGTCATTATACAGACCCAACTCAAAGTGGTGGAGGCTTTTTCGAATTTAAAATTCCAAATCAATAAAACGCTCGAAAAACAGGCGCAATTAATTGAAAAACCAGAATAACTCAAGTTTAGGGTTCCATTTGAAATCTCAAAACTGATAAGGCATTTATATTCTTGTTTATTTCTGTAACAATTTCCCTTTGATATCGTCTAAATACATACAAACTAAATTTAAAATCATGAATTTAAAACAACTAACCCTTTTATGTACCATTGGCTTTTTGAGTTTTAACGGATGTAAAACCGACAAAAACGCCCTAACTGGATCCGAAAATATTCCAGGAATCATACTAGAAAACATGGATCTTTCCGTAAACCCAAAAGACAATTTCTATGACTATGTCAATGGAAATTGGATGAAAACCAACACCATCCCCGACGAAGAATCACGATGGGGAGGCTTTGGAGTCCTTAGGAAATCGACACGAAAAGATGTTCTTGACATTCTAAAAACGTCTAAAGAACTTGGTATCTATGAAGAAGGTTCCGACCAGAAAAAAGCATTATTAATGTTTGAATCTGAATTAGATTCGGTGGCTAGAGCCAACGCGGGCATCACGCCTATCCTTCCCCTTTTAGAGGCAATTAATAGTATTCAAAGTATCGCAGACATGCAAACTGTGTATGCGAAAACTGTTGGGGTTTCGGCACCTTTTGCCGGAATTGCAGCCGAAGCAGACCTGAACGATAGTAGTATGAATACCGCTTGGGTATTCCCTGGAGGGCTCGGGTTACAACGCGATTACTACTTAGATCAAGATGCGAAGTCGAAAGAAATTAGAGGGCAATATGTTGACCATGTCGCACGTATGTTTAAATTTCTTAACTACGATGACAAAACCGCTCAAGCTTCTGCAAAACGTGTCCTAGAATTGGAAACACAACTCGCAGAACCACGTTTAGACAAAGTACAAAGACGTGACATACGAAACTTAAACAACCCACGTTCCGTTACAGAGTTGAGCGCTATGACACCTGCAATCGACTGGAATAAGTTTATCAAAGACATGGGCATTACAAAAACATTAGAATCTGTTTTAGTGATACAACCAACTTACATGGAAGCCTTAAACACTTTTCTGAATACCACACCTATCGACGATATTAAAACCTTAATGACTTGGAGTACAATTGACAGTGCTGCTGGCTATTTGAGTCCCGAAATTGAAACTGCAAACTGGGAATTTTACAGCAAAACACTCAATGGATCTAAAGCACAACGAGATGCTGAAGAACGTGCCTTAGGAACCGTCAATGGGTCTGTTGGAGAAGCTATTGGAAAGTTATATGTAGAGGCTAAATTCCCACCAGAAGCAAAAGAAAAAGCTGAAAAAATGATTGCTAATGTGATCGAAGCGTTTCAAAATAGAATTCAGGTATTAGACTGGATGAGTGATGAAACAAAAGCAAAAGCCATTGAGAAACTTGATAAATTTACGGTTAAAATTGCCTATCCAGATGAATGGGAAGATTATTCCGAATTGAAAGTTAAAGATGGTAATACCTATGCCGAAAACATGATGGCAGTCGCTCATTGGGGTCTGAAAGAAAACATTTCTAAAATTGGATTGCCAGTTGATAAATCTGAATGGGGCATGCCGCCGCAAACGGTAAATGCTTATTTCAATCCATTGAATAATGAAATTGTATTTCCAGCGGCGATCTTACAACCTCCATTTTACAATTATACAGCAGATGAAGCGGTCAATTATGGCGGGATTGGTGCAGTCATTGGACATGAAATATCACATGCATTTGATGATTCTGGTGCCCGATTTGATGGCGATGGAAACGTAAATAATTGGTGGACAGACTCCGATTTAACTGAATTTGAAAAACGTGGAAATGCTTTAGCAGAACAATACAGTACTATTGAAGTAATGGACAGTGTTTATATCAATGGAAAATATACTTTGGGTGAAAATATTGGCGATTTAGGCGGTGTTCTTGGCGCTTATGATGGTCTTCAACTTTTCTTTGAAACAAATGGCCGACCAGAAGATATTGACGGGTTTACTGCAGAACAACGCTTTTTCATGTCATGGGCAACCGTTTGGAGAACCTTGACTCGTGAAGACGCTTTGAGGACACAAGTGAAAACAGATCCACATTCGCCAGGGATTCAACGCGCAACACAACCTCTAAAAAATATCGATGCATTTTACAATGCCTTCGATATTAAAGAAGGTGATCAAATGTACTTAGCTCCCAAAGATCGGGTTCGAATTTGGTAAAAAACTTAATATATAAGTATAAAAAAACAGCGCAAAGACGCTGTTTTTTTATACAATAATTTGAAACATTTACTCCTCTTTAGTAATTGCTGCCTTTTGGGAAAGAATGGCTTCCTTCGCTATATTAGCAAGATTAAAGTTAGGCGCTATTTGTAAAGCTTCATCTAAAATTAATACCGATGCATCATGATTAGTTTCTGAATTTTCAGTAAACTTAGAAATCGCTTTTAAGTATAAAAAACCTGCTTTTAGTGGTACTTGATAGGCGGGCTTAGTTTCAAAATACGCCTTCATCATATCCTGAGATGCATTGGCGATTCCGTAAGTGATATTGAGTGCTGCAGTTGTAATATCACCAATTTGAATTTTTAAATCTGCTAATTCATAAGCTAGATTAGGAGTCGGATTCAATTTAAATAACACTTCAAAAAATTCAATGGCACGAGCGGGCTCATTTAAAGCCTTTAAGCTATACGCCTTCACTTCTGTGGAAATACTCGTATCCAGTTCTGACTTTTCAATACCCACCAAACTTAGAGCTTGCTTATATTTACCTTCGTTCATATAAATCGCAGCAAGAGTATCTTTTCTAGACACGTTAGGTTCTAACACAATCAAATGTGTCATTGCATTTATGATGCCTTGGATATCTCCTTGTTGTTGCATTTGAACGCGATAGGCCTCATAATGATTTATAAGATTAGAATCGCTTTGAGCATTTATTTGAAAGATTGTAATAAATGTAATAATTAGAGTTGTTTTCATATATTTCATTTTTTTGGAATTTGAATCCAAAAGTAAGGGATTTTGAAGAAACACGCTACTCTTATAAAATTAGGCATAAAAAAAGCACTACAATAGTAGTGCTTTTCCAAAATTAACCAATTTAACTTTTAAGTAAGATAATAAATTACTAATGTAAATATAACATAGACAAAAACCTCTCACAAGGCTCATGTAACGAACTGACTATTGACGTAATAAACGAGCTTAAAACTTGATTATTTGAGTTGTTTGTATGTGTTTTACTTTTATCAATTTGATTTTAAAAGTAAGAGGAGGATGAAAAAATAACTTTTGAAGAATTTAAACATAAAAAAAGCACTACAAGAGTAGTGCTTTTCCAAAATTAACCAATTTAACTTTTAAGTAAGATATTAAATTACTTCTGTAAAGATAACTTAGAAGAATACCTCTCACAAGACTCATGTAACGAACGGGCGATTGACGTAATAAACGGGTTTTGATTATGCTTAATCGGAACAGTCATTTACCACAAAAAAGATTATTCGCGTTTAACAATGGCATAATAATTATTTTCGAGTGGTAAATAGCCCTGATCATACACAAAATAATAGATAGTGCCCGTTTTGGTTGTGTAAATACTTGTGAAATAATTAAAATCAAACCCTTTTGCAATGAGTTTATCCCGCGTTGATTTTGTTTTTTGATTTGGATTCAGAGCCTCTAGAATCCGC
>JAQXBT010000060.1 GCA_029252265.1 Flavobacteriaceae bacterium
ACAGGGATAGTCCCCATACGAATGCCTAAGTTTTCGGCATTATTATACCAAACTACTTGGTTGTCAATAAAGCTACCGGTTAAGATGCCATTTACAACAAAAAATGGAATTAGCATCACCAAAAAAGTCAAGAAAAAATGCTGTAACAATTTAGGGTTGTATTTATAAACGAGTAGTGTGAGTGGAATCGCTAAGCCAAAATTAATGACCGTATACCATTTGTCATAATGAATTATAGCCAGAATAAACAGCAGACTCATAAGTCCTATGCTAATCTTTTTTGTGACGGTCTTGTTGAGCTTTAGGTTCGGGAAATAGAGTAGGAGTGCATAATGTGTAAACACACAAGCAAAGGGAATACAGATAAAAAACAACCATTCTTCGATAGGAAGACTAAAAAGTTTGATCCCTAAAAAGTAGGTGTCATTAAACCCCCAAATTTCATTCATTGTAAAAATAACATCCCACGGAATAAAAACCCCCATGGTTAGAACGATCGAAATGAAGATCCATAAAAACCGTTTGTGGAGTTGCAGTCTCGGATGAAAGCTATACAAAAATGGAACTGAAACTGACCCTAAGTTTAATAAAAGATAGAGTGTATTCATGTGTTAGCGTTTAAAATATTTGAACGGTACAAACAACATTCCAAAACATTCGCCATCACCTTTTCCGAGGTGTTTGTGATGGATTTTATGGGCACGTCTGAGTCCTTTGGCATACCAGTTATTGGCGTTTCTAAAAAACTTAAAACGTTGGTGAATAAAAATATCATGCACCACAAAATAGGTAGCGCCATAGGCCATAATCCCTAAGCCAATGGGAAGTCCTGCCCAAAAGCCTTCATAACTCCAAAAGTAAAAACAAGTCATACTAACAACTGCGTAGAATATAAAAAAGGCATCATTTCGTTCAAACCAGCTTTTGTGATCTTTGTGATGGTGGTCTCTGTGAAGGTTCCATAAAAAACCATGCATCACATATTTGTGCGTAAACCAAGCCATAAACTCCATGGTCGAAAAGGTTCCTAAAAAAACGAGTATCCATAAAATTGTATTCATAATAATGCTTATAATAGATTGAGTTGATATTTAACATAACTACGAGTCAGTAGTTCTACTTTTTTATAATCTGGCACTCGAATTCGAGTGCTTTTGATTTCGAGAGCAGGAGTTGTTTTTAGTTTTTTGAGAAGTTGATTGTAATAACGGTAGGCCATAAACACCCCAAATTTAGCTTCTAAAGGAAGTTGCTTAATTCCTGATAATCCTTCAGAAAAATCTTTTTCAATATCATCAATGATGGCTTTTTTAGAATCCTCATCCAAATTGTTTAAATCCGTATTTGGAAAATAAGTCCGATTGAGTTCATCGTGATCGGCTTTTAAATCTCTTAAAAAATTCACTTTTTGAAATGCCGATCCTAGAGCCATTGCAGTTTGTTTGAGCGTGTCATACTTTTCAGTATCGCCATTGACAAAGACCTTTAAACACATCAATCCAACAACATCTGCCGAACCATATATATAATTTTTATATTCTTCTTCTGTATGATAGACCGTTTTATGTAAATCTTGTCGCATTGAGTTCATAAAAGCATCAACCATTTCTCTGTCAATCCCATAGTTGTGATAGGTGTGTTGAAAGGAATTCAAAATAGGATTAAGGCTAATTTTATTTAGGAGCGCCGCTTCTAAATCTGCTTCAAATTGAATAAATAACAGTTCCTTATCATAGTCATGAAACGAATCTACAATTTCATCAGCCAAACGCACAAAGCCATAGATATTATAAATATCCTGACGAATAGAGTTCGATAGCATTTTTGTGGCCATCGAAAACGATGTGCTATAGGTCTGCGTGATAATTCGACTACACTCTTGTGATACAGTATCAAATATTGACTTCATAAACTTAAATTTTTAATTTAATAACTAAGTTGCTTAACATTTGTCTAGCATCTTTTGTATAAGTTCTGAGGTCAGTTTTCCGGAGATTAGAGAAGGGGGCACTCCTGGTCCAGGGACAGTTAATTGTCCTGTAAAATATAAATTTTGAACGCTGTTACTTTTTAATTTTGGTCTTAAAAAAGCGGTTTGCAATAAGGTCATTGCCATACCATAGGCATTTCCTTTATACGAATTGTATTCGGATTTAAAGTCTTCCACACAAAAGGATTCCTTAAATATAATATTATTTTGAATTGATTGCTTTGTTTTTTCTTCAAACCTTTCAATTATCTTTTCAAGATAGTGGTTTCTAAGTTCGGGAGTGTCTTCAATATTTGGGGCAATGGGCATCAAAATAAATAAGGCTTCGCAGCCCTCTGGTGCCATTGAAGGATCTGTTTTTGAAGGGACATTGGCATAAAATAATGGATGTGTTGGCCACTTAGGCTCGTCATAGATCTCTTCAGCATGTTTTTCAAAATCGGCATCAAAAAATAAGTTGTGATGCTCCGAATTTTCAAGTTTTTTATCCAATCCAATATAAAATAATAAAGAGGAGGGAGCAAATACTTTTTTGTCCCAATACGCTTCCGAGTGTTGTCGATATTTTTCATCTAACAAACTTTCGGAATGGTGATAATCGGCACCACTCAATACAATATCAGATTCTATAAATACATCTTTTGTAACCAGTCCAGTTACAACGCCACTATCGACCACAACTTTATCAACGGGATGATTGGTATGGATTTCTACTCCTAATTCTTTTGCTAAGGTTTCCATAGCCTTAATGATCTCATACATACCGCCTCTTGGATGCCAGGTTCCTAATCCGAAGTCAGCATAATTCATAAAGCTAAAAAAGGATGGTGTTTTATTGGGTTTAGCCCCTAAAAATAAGGATGGAAATTCCAGTGTCGAAATTAATTTTGGATTGCTAAAGTTTTTTCGAACTTCAGAACTGATTGTTTTAAAAAACTGGTCCAAGCGCATCACAGTATCTTTGGTAACGAGTTCTAAAGGCGATACTCCAGGTGCGTTATACAGAATTTTATTGACGGCAATGCCGTAATTATTTTGTGCTTTTTCTATAAATTTTTTCAGTTTGATGCCGCTGCCTTTTTCGATGCGTTCAAATTCAGCACAAATTTTATACATAGAATCTCCGATGGTGATAATCTCATCATCGAAAAATATTTTATAAGCAGGATCTAGTTTGTCTATTTGGTAATAGTCGGAAGTTTTTTTACCAAAATCCGCAAAAAACCGATCAAAAACATCAGGCATCCAATACCAAGAAGGACCAATATCAAAAGTAAACCCATCTTTTTTCAATTGTCGCGCACGACCGCCTACAGTACTGTTTTTTTCATAGATAGACACGTTGTTTCCAGCTTGAGCTAAATAGCATGCTGCAGACAAGGATGAAAACCCAGATCCTATGATTTGTATTGTC
The DNA here is from genome assembly GCA_029252265.1 of Flavobacteriaceae bacterium. Classification (GTDB taxonomy): domain Bacteria; phylum Bacteroidota; class Bacteroidia; order Flavobacteriales; family Flavobacteriaceae; genus Hel1-33-131. The sequence continues at coordinate 3,405 of JAQXBT010000060.1, forward strand.
TTTTTCATTTCGCTTATAAAAATAAGCAAAAGACAATACAGTTAGTAGGTGTCTAATGGGTTTTTACAAATCTTTAACTAAATTTTCGATTGAATTGTATAGTTTCATTTGTTTTGGGAGTTTTTTAGCATCGAAATCCCTAAATCGTGTCCCAAGTAGCAATGCAGAGTTTTCGGTATTTTTAATTAATGTTTTATTAAATTCATCTAAATAGCCGGATAGTCTTTCCTGCGTTGGCATGATTGTAAAATAGGAAACATAGGTAATTTCGGTATATAAGTTATTTAGCAATTGAAGATCCTCCAGGGGAACGCTTTCTCCTAAAAATATGGTGTGGTATCCCTTACTAATAAGTTCATAGTTTAAAAATAAAAGTCCAATATCATGTGTTTCATTTATCGGTAAAAATAAGACAAAAGTTTTGGCGTTTGGTCTTGGGTTTAAACTTTGGAGACGTTCAATATGAATTAATATCTTTTGCCGTATGTGAACAGAAATAAAATGTTCATGAGCTGGTGTAATGGTGTGTGTCTGCCATAACAAACCTAAATCTTGAATTATAGGAATGAAGATTTCATAAAAAATTTCCCGAAAACTTTTTTCTTCTAACAACTGGTTATAGGTGTTGTAAAAAAGGCTTTGATCAAAATTAAGCATTGAGAGTTTAAAAGCGTTGAACGCGTGTTTTTCAACATTGCCTAAAAATGACATCTCTCTTACTTTTACGGCAATATCAGGTTCTTTAAGTGCTGCGATTTTAGATATTTTAAAACCATGAGTGTTTAAGAAATTAATATTGAGAAGTTTTCGTAAGCTGCCTAAATTGTAGCTTCTAATGTTAGTGTCAGATCGTTCGGGCTCTAGAAGATTGTAACGTTTTTCCCATATACGAATCGTATGGGCTTTAATTCCGGTGAGGTTTTCGAGGTCTTTAATACTAAAGACGGTTTGAATAGTGTTCATGTTTCAATAAGATTTGGGTCAACTAAATTAACCTAAAAAAAATTAAAAACAAAGAATATATTACAAAAAAACAAAAAGTGCGCACGAGAAGACTCGAACTTCCACGGGAATAATTCCCACTAGCCCCTCAAGCTAGCGCGTCTACCAATTCCGCCACGTGCGCATTTATGAACCATAAAGGTAAAAAAAAAAGTTAAGAATTAACTTAACTTTTTTAGTGACCTGGCTGGGGCTCGAACCCAGGACCCTCTCCTTAAAAGGGAGATGCTCTACCAACTGAGCTACCAGGTCATTAATTTGACTTAATGCGGGTGCAAATATAGAGGGATTAATTAATTAAACAACGCTTTTTTAAATTATTTTTTGTTTTTTTGTTGTAGTTAAATTTAGGTGGCTTATAATCAAATTTTTAGAGAATTATGATCGTTGTTTTATTAGGGTATATGGGTTCCGGAAAGTCTACTATTGGACGGTTACTTGCTAAGAAATTAGAGTTTAAGTTTTTGGATTTAGATGAATACATTGAACAAAATGAAAAAGTATCGGTTGCAGAGCTTTTTAATTCTAAGGGTGAAATTTATTTTCGGTCCGTTGAAGCCAAAGCTGTTAAACAACTCTGTAATGATTCTGACTCTTTGGTGTTAGCATTGGGCGGAGGAACGCCTTGTTTTGGAGATACTATGTCCTTTTTGAATGAACACTCTAATGTAATGACGTTCTATCTTAAAGCGTCTGTGTCAGAACTAACAAAACGTCTCGTCAATGAAAAATCGTCTCGACCTTTGATTGCACATCTCGACGAAGAAGCAATTCCAGAGTTTATAGCCAAACATCTATTTGAACGTTCGTTTTATTACAATCAATCAAAAGTAAATATCAATACAGATGATCAATCGGTAGAAGCGATTGTTGAACTCACAAGATCAAAATTAGTTTAGGACGACTTTATTTGTTTTTCTTTTAAAAATGACATCCACATGCTCATTTAAGGATGTCGATAATGAGATGCCCTTAAAATCAGCTTTGACAGGGTATTTCTTGTGATTTCGATTTACCAAAACGGCCGTTTTAAATTGCTTTAATGGCACGTCTAAAAAATGTTTTACGCCATAAATTAAAGTGGTTCCAGAATTCAAAACATCATCTACTAAAACTAATGATTTATGGGTGTATTCTTCTTTAGTTAGAGACGTTGTTATGGGGTTTGTTGGGTTTTTCTTATCAATTTCAACTTTACAAAGCAGTGGTTTGATATCGCAAATTTCCTCCAAAGAGGCGCACAGCTTTTCAGCAAACAAATAACCATTAGACGCTATTCCAGCAATAATAATTTCTTGTTCTTCCACATTTGACTCATAAATCTGATAAGCAATTCGTTTTACTTTATGATTTATTTCTTCGTGATTTAAAATACAATTTTCAGTTAAAGCCATAGTGTTGATTTTTTCAAAGATAAAAAACTGATTTTATTCTATTGGGATTAATCCTCTTTTTCATCGCTTTCAAGATAGCCATCAATTTCGCGTCGGTCTTTTTTGGTGGGGCGTCCTTCGCCTTTTTGGCGGTAATAATCTTTAGAATATTTTAATAATTCTTGTGCTTCAAATTCAGATTTCGGTGTGGTATCAGTCCGGTAAATGTCAACAAGTTTAGCTCCGACACGATTTGGAGGAATGTCCTGGACCGTTAATTGATAATTCACTTGGTTAATACGGACGGTTAGTTGGTCCGTTGGATACACCTCCCTACTGGGTTTCACAGCGGCATCATTGACCTTTACATGTCCTTTTTTACAAGCAGTAGTTGCGATATTACGGGTCTTGAAATATCGCACACACCATAAATATTTATCGATTCTCATAAAATGTTTAAAACAACGTTAATGTTCCACACAAAAATAGTATAAAATTGTATCTTGCGCCATCAAATATAGCTTTATGAAATTTAATTATAACATTCTTTTTATTTCTTTAATGATTGTGGCGGTCATGTCTTGTGACGATGATAATAATGGAGGTGATGCCCCAGCAGTCGTAGAAAACGATCGTACAGAACAACAAGTTATAGACGGGGATGCATTACTCAGCTATTTAAGCACTCATTATTACAACTCGACTGAAATAAATGCTTTAGAAAATCCTACAGTAGATGACTTGGTTTTTACAACGCTTTTAGAAGGAGAAACAGTACCCTCTGGTGCCACTTTGTTAGGTTCTGCTGTTGAAACCAAAACAACCACCTATAAGGAAATAGACTATGAATATTATATTCTAAAGATTAATCAAGGAAGCGGCATATCGTCTCCAGTGTTTTCTGATAAAGTGCGTGTTAATTATTCGGGTTCTTTAGAAGATGGAACAACGTTTGATAGTTCTTCTAACCCTGTTAATTTTGACTTAGTTTATGTTGTTGCTGGTTGGAATCGAGTGATGCCGGAGTTTAATGCCGCGAGTTCTTTTGATTCAAACCCAGATGGTACCGTCGATTTTTTAGATTATGGAATGGGGGCGATGTTCTTACCCTCAGGACTAGGATATTATGCTGACTTTCTTCCTTCGATCCCTTCTTATTCTAATTTGATTTTCAAGTTCGAACTTCTTCAAGCCGAAGTAAATGATCACGATGGTGATTATGTGTCTTCTTACTTTGAAGATATTAACGGTGATTTTGATTTATTTAACGATGATACCGATGGCGATTTAACGCCCGATTTCGCAGACACTGACGATGATGGGGATGGCACAAATACGGCTAACGAAGTAGAAGTTAAAGAATACACTAATGAATCTTTAGCGGATCTTAAAAATGAAATTCAGGAGGTTCTATTGAACGAGAATCAGTTTTTTACAGCGATCAAGCAGAAACAAAATGACAATACCTACTACGCACACCTTGTTACCTTGGTTGACACCAATGGCAACGGAGTCCCAAATTATTTAGATGCGACTGAATCTAAGACTCAAACGGTCAATTAAACACTAACAGATACACATAAAAAAAGAGTCGCAATTGCGACTCTTTTTTAGTTAAAATAGTTTGTAGAGCGTATTACTTTCTCTTTATAACTTTAAGGGCTTTCTCAACAATGCTGCCACTGTTTAAGCCGTATTTTTCCATTAGTTGCGCAGGCGTCCCCGATTCGCCAAATGTATCATTTGTCGCCACAAACTCTTGTGGAGTTGGGTGGTGAAGTGCTAAAACTCTTGCAACGCTCTCGCCCAATCCTCCTAAGAAGTTGTGCTCTTCGGCAGTTACAATACAGCCTGTTTTGGCAACAGAGTCTATTATAGCTTTATCGTCTAAAGGTTTAATGGTGTGGATGTTAATCACTTCTGCAGAAATTCCTTGTTCGTGCAATACTTTAGCCGCTTCAAGTGCTTCCCAAACAAGATGCCCTGTTGCTACAATTGTAACATCAGAACCTTCTTGAAGTTGAACAGCTTTCCCGATTTCAAATACTTGATCTGCAGGTGTGAATACAGGTACTGCTGGTCGTCCAAATCTTAGGTACACAGGCCCTTCGTGATCGGCGATCGCAATAGTTGCTGCTTTGGTTTGGTTGTAATCACAGGTATTAATGACCACCATGCCAGGAAGCATTTTCATAAGACCAATATCTTCTAGAATTTGGTGCGTTGCCCCATCCTCTCCTAAAGTTAATCCGGCATGCGATGCACAAATTTTTACGTTTTTATCAGAATACGCAATGGACTGTCTGATTTGATCATAAACACGTCCGGTAGAAAAATTAGCAAAAGTCCCCGTGAAAGGTATTTTACCTCCAATGGTTAACCCTGCCGCTATGCCCATCATATTGGCTTCTGCAATTCCAATCTGAAAGAAACGCTCCGGATTTTCATCAATGAATTGATTCATTTTTAAGGATCCAATCAAATCTGCACAAAGTGCCACGACATTTGGATTGGTTCTTCCAAGCTCTGCAAGACCTGCTCCAAAACCACTTCTCGTATCTTTTTTCTCTGTATATGTGTAAGTTTTCATTTTTTTTGGTTTTGAATTTAATAGTCTCCTAAAGTTTCTGGGTTTTGATTTAAAGCATTTTCCAATTGTTCATCGTTAGGCGCTTTTCCATGCCATGCGTGGGTATGCATCATAAAATCAACCCCATTACCCATCATCGTTTTTAGCAGGACACACACTGGCTTCCCTTTTCCGGTCGCAGCTTTGGCTGTTGCCATCCCTTCTAGTATAGAGTCAAGGTCATTTCCATTTTCGATTTCAATAACTGTCCAGTCAAAAGCTTCAAACTTCCCTTTGATACTTCCCATTGGAAGCACATCGTCTGTAGCACCATCAATTTGTTTACCGTTTAAATCGATGGTTGCTATTAAGTTATCAATATTTTTTGCAGAAGCATACATAATCGCTTCCCAATTTTGTCCTTCTTGTAACTCGCCATCTCCGTGGAGCGTATAGATAAGACTCGAATCGTTATTTAGTTTTTTTGTTTGAGCAGCTCCTAAAGCAACCGAAAGCCCTTGTCCTAAGGAACCAGAAGCAATTCGGACCCCAGGAAGTCCTTCATGCGTTGTAGGATGCCCTTGAAGTCTTGAGTTTAACAATCTAAATGTATTTAATTCTTCCACAGGAAAATATCCTGAATGCGCCAATACACTGTAAAAAACAGGAGAAATATGCCCATTTGAAAGGAAAAATAAATCCTCATTTATGCCATCCATATCAAATCCTTCTTTGCGATCCATGATACTGGTATAGAGTGCAACTAGAAATTCTGCACAGCCCAATGAACCTCCTGGATGACCAGAATTTACTTTGTGAACCATTCGTAAAATATCTCTACGAACTTGGGTTGTTAAATCTTTTAAATTTTCATTCGACATTGGCTAGGTTTTAGATGTTAAAAAATCGATTTTCAAAGATAATTCTAATTTTAAATAGACAAAATATTTAATCTTGTAAATTTCATAAATTAACTAACAATTTATAAAAAGATGCTGCTTGTGTATATATGTGTAATTTCTTTTCTATTTTTGCAGTAATTTTTGAACTATTTTTGATGCTACAATTTTTGAGATTGCACGAATATAAAGTGATGATATATAGACTGTTACTCGTCTATTTGTTTTATGCAGTATGTCGTTTTTTATTTTTTATTTATAATTTTTCTCTTTTAGAAATTGATTCGCTCGGCGAGTATCTAAGGTTGAGTTATCATGGACTGGCGTTTGATACAACGGCTATATTTTACTTAAACAGTTTATTTGTAGCCCTTTCCATGCTTCCATTCTGGATAAACACGCATAAAACCTACCAAAAAGTCTTGTTTTTCATCTATTTTTTGACCAATTTGATTGGAATGGCTTTTAATTTTGTGGATTTAATTTATTATAAATATAATTACAACAGAACTACTGTTTCCGAATGGGCAGTGATTGAAAACGAGCAAAACAAAGTACAAATGTTCCTTCGCTTTGCCGTGAGTTATTGGCATGTTTTTCTTTTGTTTTTTCTAGTTACAATCGTATGGGTTTACCTTTATAAAAAAATCTCCGTAAAATCCAAACCCTACCCAAAGGGACTTATCTCATATTTGACGACCTCAGTGATTTCATTTTTGATTATGGCAACGCTTATGATTGGCGGGATTCGAAGTGATTTTAAAAAGAGTACACGCCCCATTAATTTAGTGGATGCGAATCGACATGTAACTAAAATTCAACACGCAGATTTTGTGTTAAACACGCCTTTTGCAATCATTAGAACCTTCAATAAGAAAACCTTTAAAAAAGTAACCTACGAAATTCCGCAATCAGAAATTGATCGTTTGACCCAACCCATTAAGCAATACACCAATGAAGTAAAGACAAAGCCAAATATTGTTGTATTTATTACGGAAAGTTTTAGTCGAGAATATATGGGGGCTTTTAATGATCCGACTCCTATACCTAATTATGTGAGTTACACGCCTTTTTTAGATTCATTAGCCTCAAAAAGTTTGGTGTTCAATAATGCATTTGCCAATGGAAGGAAATCGATACACGGCATGTCGTCTGTCTTGGCAGGAATCCCCTCCTTTAAAGATGCTTTTACGTCTTCGCCCTACACAAAACAAAATGTAGAATCGGTGGTTTCGGCATTAAATTCAGAAGGCTACGACACCTCCTTTTTTCATGGCGCACCTAACGGTTCTATGGGGTTTTTAGGGTTTTCAAATATTTTAGGATTTGATCATTATTATGGAAAAAAAGAATTCAATAACGACGCCTTGTTTGATGGGTTTTGGGGGATTTGGGACGCTCCATTTTTTCAGTTTACCAAAGATATTTTAGACGCTAAAACCGACCCATTTTTTGCAACTATTTTTACAGTAACATCTCATGAACCTTATATTATCCCCGATGAATTTGAAGGTCAATTTCCTAAAGGTGATGTGCAAATGCATCAATGTGTAGGGTATACCGATTTTGCGTTTAAACAATTTTTTGAAGCCTCTAAAAAAGAAGCTTGGTTTCAGAATACCATTTTTATTATTACAGCCGATCATACAAATCAAGTGAATTACAAAGAATACTATAAGATGATTAATCGGTATGCCGTTCCTATTATGATATACAGTCCTAATGAAGAATTTGTTGGGGTAAATAATGAACTGGCGCAACAAATAGATATCTACCCAACCATTTTGGATATGGTCGGTTATCAGAAACCATTTAGAAGTTGGGGACGTAGTTTGGTTGATTCAAGCATAGATAAAATGCCCCCCTTTGTTATGAACCATAATGGCCAGAATTATCAATTTAGTAAAGGGAATATAATTTGTATCTTTGATGGTGTACGAGCTATTGGTTTTTATGATATAAATGATTTAGGACTGGAACGTAATTTAATTTCCAATCGTACAGAAGAAATGGATGAAGTCGAGTTGGCTTGTAAAGCATTTTTAAAAGATTATTTTGATAGAATTATTGATAGAAACTTATAATTAAATTTTAATTTCGATGAGAAAAAAAATAGGACTTCTTCTTTTTAGTGTGATACTTGTAGGTGTTTCAAAATATGTTTATGAGGTACACTTTAATTATAACTTTAAAGAGATTTCAGAAAATAAGGTGTATAAATCGGGCGTAATACCTCCTGAAAAAATTGCTGATTATGTCGAAGATCATCAACTAAAAAGTGTTATTGATTTACGATTTCCCCACACCCTCGATAAAGTAAATAACCCCGAAATTCCACAGGAATTGACAGATGAAAAAGAAGCGGTTGAGAAGTTAGAAGGCGTTACTTATTTTAATCTTGGGACCGATCAAGTTCCCACTCAAGAAACCGTCGATAAATTTCTAGAAATTATGGACGACTCCTCCAATTATCCGGTTTTAATTCATTGTTACCATGGCGTTGGCCGTGCACAAATGTTTTCGGCACTTTACCGAATTGAATATGAAGGGTGGACCAATCAAGAAGCACGCGAACAAACACGCGTGTTATTAAACGGGAGTTCGTTTGATGAAGGTGCTCCTAAAGGCGATTATTTAATCAACTACGAGTCGCGATCAAGTAAAGAATAGCGTTCAGAAGTTTTGTGCTTAGGGTATTAAAGTTACTTTTACACATTAAAATAGTGTTTCCATTAACCATGAAATTTTAAGAGTTTGAAATTTGATTTACTAAAAAAAGACCCAGCGACGAGAGCGAGAGCTGCCACTCTAACCACAGATCATGGTGTGATTGAAACCCCTATTTTTATGCCCGTAGGCACTGTGGGGACTGTAAAAGGCGTGCACCAACGTGAACTTAAAAATGATATCAATCCCGATGTGATTTTAGCAAACACCTATCATTTATTTCTTCGACCACAAATCGATATATTAGAAAAAGCGGGTGGACTTCATAAATTTATGAACTGGGATCGAAATATTCTGACTGATTCTGGAGGCTATCAAGTATATTCACTATCTGCCAACCGCAAAATTAAAGAAGAAGGGGTTAAATTTAAAAGCCACATAGATGGGAGTATGCATATATTTACCCCCGAAAATGTTATGGAAATTCAACGAAGTATCGGTGCTGATATCATCATGGCTTTTGACGAATGTACGCCTTATCCATGTGATTATAATTATGCGAAACGGTCAATGCATATGACCCATCGCTGGTTAGATCGTTGCATCAGTCACCTAGATAAAACACCTCTAAAATACGATCATAGTCAAGCATTTTTCCCCATTGTTCAGGGAAGTACTTATACAGACTTAAGAAAACAGTCCGCTGAATACATCGCTAATGCGGGCGCAGTTGGAAATGCCATTGGTGGTCTTTCGGTAGGGGAGCCTGCTGAAGAAATGTATGCCATGACCGATGTTGTTTGTGAAATCCTTCCTGAAGATAAACCTCGGTATTTGATGGGAGTTGGAACACCTATTAACATTCTCGAAAATATAGCACTCGGAATTGACATGTTTGACTGTGTTATGCCAACTCGAAATGCCAGAAATGGTATGTTGTTTACTGCATATGGGTCGATCAATATTAAAAATCAAAAATGGAAAGACGATTTTTCTCCGATTGACGAGATGGGAATCACTTTTGTGGATACCGAGTATTCAAAAGCATATCTAAAACATTTGTTCAGTGTTAACGAATTATTAGGAAAACAAATCGCAACAATTCATAACTTAGGGTTTTATTTATGGTTAACCCGTGAAGCTAGGAAACATATTTTAGCAGGTGATTTTGGAACGTGGAAAGCAATGATGGTCAAACAAATGGATAATCGTTTATAACAAATGAAAATTTTAGATTGGTACATATTAAAGCGGTATTTATTTACATTTTTCATGTTGTTGCTTCTGTTTATTCCCATTGGAATAACGGTAAATCTTGCCGAAAAAATTGACAGTATTTTAGAACATCAAGTTCCATTTGCAGATGTTGCTTCTTATTATTTTGATTTTACAATATACTTTGCGACGCTTTTATTTCCCTTATTTTTATTTTTATCGGTCATTTGGTTTACCTCCAAGTTAGCCAATAATACCGAAGTCGTCGCTTTCCTAAGTTCGGGAGTGTCATTTTCAAGGTTTTTAAGACCCTATATGATCGGTGCATCAATTGTGGCTACTTTTGCATTAATGCTTGGAATGTATTGGACGCCTTTAGCGAGCAAAGGATTTAATGAGTTCACCTATAAATATCTTAGTAATAGAAAGGTCGTTGATACTCAAAAAATCTACCGTCAAATTAATGATAATGAGTATATCTATGTTAGCAACTTCGATGTCTCAACAAAACGAGGCAATAACTTCACCCTAGAACATTTTAACGGGAATGTATTAGAATACAAAATTCATGCTTCCTCTATTAGATACATTGAAAAAGACAGTTCGTATTTGCTGACAAATTATAATTATCGAGTTATAGGTGCCGAGGATGATGAAATTAGTTTTAAGCGTCAAAAAGATACTCTTTTTAGTTTTGATTTGGAAGATTTAACGCCCCCTAAGTATGTAGCAGAAACATTGACATATAATGAGCTAACTCGATTTATTGCACGTGAAGAAGTTCGGGGGTCGTCTAACATCAACCGTTATAAAGTAGTTTTGTACAAAAAATGGAGTTTGCCAGTATCAGTATTCATACTTACTATAATTGCCGTCGCAGTGTCATCGATTAAACGAAGAGGAGGGATGGGTGTTAATTTGGCTTTTGGAATTGTAATCGTCATGATCTATGTCTTTTTTGATAAGGTTTTTGGAGTGATGGCCGCACAATCTGATTTTTCACCACTTCTGGCCGTTTGGTTTCCAAACATCGTTTTTGGAGGTTTAGCAATTTACCTATTGTACAATGCCAAGCGTTAAGTTCATAAATCAGCTACACCTTCATTTTTTGGTGTTCATCGCTGGATTTACGGCTATTTTAGGAGAGTTCATTTCTATAAATGCTATCGCATTAGTTTGGTTTCGAATGGCTATCGCTGCAGTGATGATGTTTGGGTATATTAAAATTAAAAGAGTTGATCTCAAAATCCCTTTCAAAACCATTCTTAAATTTTTTGTTGCCGGCATTATTATCGCGCTTCATTGGATTACTTTTTTTGCAGCGATAAAAGCGTCTAACATCTCTATTACGTTGGCGATGTTTTCGACTGGTGCCTTTTTTGCCGCCTTTATAGAACCATTATTTTTTCGACGTAAAATAATCAGCTATGAAATTTTCTTTGGACTTGTTGTTATTTTTGGGGTTGTTTTAATCACTCAAACAGAACTACGATATCTTACAGGGATTCTTTTGGGAATTTCTTCAGCACTCTTTTCGACTCTTTTTGCCGTTCTTAATGGAAAATTTGTAGAGCAGCACAGTGCGACCGTTATTTCATTTTACGAGTTTATAGGAGGCGTTGCTTTTATATCTCTATATCTCTTGTTTTCAGATCAAGGCTTCAGTGAGGATTTCTTTATATTAAATAGCACTGATTGGATATGTCTATTTATCTTGGCATCGATCTGTACCGCCTATGCCTTTATAGCGTCGATTCATGTTATGAAACACATTAGCCCGTTTTCGGTCGTGTTAACTTACAATTTAGAACCTATCTACGGAATTGTTTTGGCATTAGTCCTGTTCCCTGAAACAGAAACCATGACTCCTATGTTTTATGTAGGTGCTTTGCTTATTATTTGCACCGTACTTCTCAATGCCGTGTATAAAAAAACAAGAAACTAACGACAGATCTTCAGTATATAACTTTTAAAGTTTATATATTTGTAGACTAACCAAAACACTAATCTTGAATTTCTATGGAATATCTAGAATTTGAGTTGCCTATTAAGGAACTAGAAGATCAATTACAAAAATGTCAAATTATTGGAGAGGAAAGTGATGTCGATGTTTCTGAAACATGTGTTCAGATTCAAAAGAAATTAGACCTCGCCAAAAAAGATATTTATAAAAACTTAACACCTTGGCAACGTGTCCAGTTGTCCAGACACCCAAACAGACCCTATACCTTAGATTATATCACCGCTATTTGTGGCGATACTTTTTTGGAACTTCATGGCGATCGTAACTTTAAGGACGATAAAGCAATGATTGGTGGATTAGGAAAAATTGGAGACCAAAGCTTTATGTTTATTGGCCAACAAAAAGGATATAATACCAAAACGCGTCAATATCGAAACTTTGGGATGGCGAACCCAGAAGGCTATAGAAAAGCATTACGTCTTATGAAATCTGCCGAAAAATTTGGAATTCCTGTGGTATCATTAATAGATACCCCTGGCGCTTACCCTGGTCTAGAAGCGGAAGAACGTGGGCAAGGCGAAGCCATCGCTCGTAATATTCTTGAAATGACACGTCTAAAAGTTCCAATCATTACCATCATTATTGGTGAAGGTGCTTCTGGAGGTGCACTTGGGATTGGCGTTGGCGATAAAGTCTTGATGCTAGAAAATACTTGGTATTCTGTAATTTCACCCGAATCTTGTTCCTCTATTTTATGGCGAAGTTGGGAATACAAAGAACAGGCTGCGGAAGCTTTAAAGCTAACGGCTAAAGATATGAAGCGAATGAAATTGGTGGACGAAATTGTGAAAGAACCTTTAGGAGGTGCTCATAAAGATCGTGATCAAACGTTCAAAACCGTTTCCAATACGATTGTAAAATCATATAACGAATTTAAAAACTTATCACCAAAAGAATTGGTTGCTCAACGCATGGATAAGTACTCACAAATGGGGGTCTATAAAGATTAAACTTTAGGTCTCTTCCGATAAAAATAAAAGTCAGGTGTTTCACTTGACTTTTTTAATGCTTATTAACAATAATTTGGACTTATAAACAGTTAGATTGTTGATTAACAGTTAACAATGCAAAATCCCTTTTGCTAATAATTTAAGTACTTTCGTAAACATGAAACAACCAGAACCAGTTAAAGTATATAAAAACGATAAAAGCACGCTTATCAGCTTGGAGAAAGGAAAAATCCCGCCACAAGCTAGTGATTTAGAGGAGGTTGTACTTGGAGCGATGATGATTGACAAAAAAGGAGTCGATGAGGTTATCGATATTCTTAGCATGGATGCATTTTATAAAGATGCCCATCAACACATCTTTGAAGCGATTCTACAATTATTTGAAAATAGCGAACCTGTCGATTTATTAACAGTTTCAACTCAATTACGGAAAAACTCTAAACTCGACCTAGTTGGAGGCGATTTTTACCTCATTTCATTGACCCAAAAAGTGTCCTCATCGGCGCACATTGAATTTCATGCACGGATCATTTTACAAAAATTTATTCAACGAAGTTTAATCAAAATCTCTAACGAAATTATTGAAGATGCTTTTGATGAAACCAAAGATGTATTTGATTTACTCGACAAGGCAGAATCAAGACTCTATGAAGTCACTCAAGGAAATATAAAAAAATCGACAGAAACCGCTCAAGATTTAGTTTTTCAAGCCAAGAAAAAAATTGAAGAAATCTCCAATAAGGAAGGACTTTCAGGAGTGCCTTCAGGATTCGATAAATTAGATAAACTGACTTCTGGGTGGCAAGAAAGCGATTTGATTATTATTGCTGCGCGTCCAGGGATGGGTAAAACAGCACTAACGCTTTCGATGGCTCGAAATATTGCGGTGACTCAAAATATTCCGGTCGCATTCTTTTCATTAGAAATGTCGTCCGTTCAATTAATTACACGTCTAATCTCCTCAGAAACAGGGTTAAATTCCGAAAAATTAAGAACAGGACGTCTCGAAAAACACGAATGGGAACAGTTGAATGTCAAAGTAAAAGCCCTTGAGAAAGCGCCTTTATATATTGACGATACCCCATCCTTATCTATTTTTGATTTACGTGCCAAAGCCAGGCGTTTGGCATCTCAAAATGGCATCAGACTCATTGTGGTGGATTATTTACAACTGATGACCGCTGGTGGAACTCAGAAAAGTGGAAACCGTGAGCAAGAAATATCTATGATTTCACGAAACCTTAAAGCCTTAGCAAAAGAATTAAGTATTCCCGTTATTGCCCTTTCTCAATTATCGAGAGCCGTGGAAACTAGAGGCGGAAGTAAACGTCCTTTGCTATCGGATTTGAGAGAATCGGGTGCCATTGAACAAGATGCCGATATTGTATCGTTTATCTACCGTCCAGAATATTATAAAATTGATGAATGGGATGATGAACAACACACTCCATCAGAAGGACAGGCCGAATTTATTATTGCCAAACACCGTAATGGTGGGCTCGAAAATATCCGTTTGAAATTTATTGGTCACTTAGGAAAATTTGATAATCTTGATGATTTTGATTCCCCATTTGATACCGAATTCCATTCCAAAATGAATGCCGCGGCGAATGATGATACCTTCAAACAAGAAGATTTTAGAATCGATCCAAGTCAAGCATTTGGGGATTCGGATGATGACACCCCCTACTAAGTTTATTTTAGCTGATATTTTGAGTATATTTATGGCATGAAAACGTATCTACTGCCCTTTTTTTTAGTGATTTCCTTTCAAATTCAAGCCTCCTACATTCTAATTCCCATGGATGCAGAGACTCAAAAAAATCATCTCAAAGCGTATGGAATCACCTATTGGACGCTAGATAAACAACAAAACGTCAAGTGGCTCCTTAATTACAGAGGCGGTTCTTTTTTAATGCCATATATTGATGACATTGAAAAAGAATGTAAAATTAGAGGCGTGTCATACGAATTAATTAGTGATGCCGAAGCGGAAGCCATTCTTTTAGAAATTAGCAGTCCAAGTAAAAACATGGATGCCGTCATCCTCGAAAAAGCACCCAAAATTGCAGTTTATTCTCCTAGCGGAAAACAACCTTGGGACGATGCTGTGACCATGGTTTTGACCTATGCCGAAATTCCTTATGAAACCATTTATGATACCGAAGTGTTAAGTGATGCTTTGTTACTTTATGATTGGCTACACCTTCATCACGAAGATTTTACAGGTCAGTATGGGAAATTTTACCGCGCCTATAGAAATGCAGCCTGGTATATAGAGCAACAAAAAAAATCAGAAATTCTTGCTAAGAGTTTAGGTTATGATAAGGTGTCAAAACAAAAATTAGCAGTTGCTCAAAAAATAAGAGAATACGTCATAGGCGGTGGATTTATGTTTGCAATGTGTAGTGCAACCGATAGTTTTGATATTGCTTTGGCAGCCCAATCACTCGATATTTGCGAGCCTATGTTTGATGGCGATGGAAGTTCCCCAAATTATCAAGCTCAGTTAGATTATTCTAAAACGATTGCATTTAAAGATTTTATTTTGGAACGCAATCCAAGTGTATATGAATTTTCTAGCATCGATATGACTCAAGATCGTAAGGTTTCTAAAGAGTTAGATTATTTTTCACTGATGGACTTTTCTGCCAAATGGGATCCAATTCCTACAATGTTGAACCAAAATCATACAGCACTTGTCAAAGGATTTATGGGACAAACAACAGCCTACAAAAGAGACCAAGTCAAGTCTAATGTGTTGGTATTGGGTGAGAATAAATCCAATGGCGAAGCTCGGTACATTCATGGTATTAAAGGCCAAGGGTTTTTTACGTTTTATGGTGGTCATGATCCGGAAGATTATACACATAGAGTAGGGGATCCTAAAACGGAGTTAGATCTCCATCCAACGTCTCCTGGCTACCGACTTATTCTAAACAACATCTTATTTCCTGCGGCTCGAAAGAAAAAGAAAAAGACATAAGTGTATTTTCGCTATTTTTATTGATAATTAAATCGAGATCGTTATTAACCCTAAATAAAAACCTATGTTACGTAAATTTTCAATCCTTTTTTTAGCCTTTCAACTAACGTCTTGTGCAGAACTACAAAAAGTTGTTAATAGTCTTCCTCAAGTGGAATCCTACACCCCAGATATCGCGTCAGGACTTCGTGAAGCACTTAGTTTTGGGATTGATAAACAAGTGACTAAGCTTACTCAAACTGATGGATTTTTTAAAAATGAATTGGTAAAAAAATCATTCTTCCTGAAGAGTTAAGGAAAGTTGATAAAGCTCTTCGAGATATTGGTCTAAGTCGTTTAGCCGATGATGGTTTAAAAGTTTTGAACCGCGCAGCAGAAGATGCAGTTAAAGAAGCGACCCCTGTTTTTATTACAGCGGTAAAAGAGATTAAATTTGAGGATGCGAAAACAATTTTATTAGGAAATGACTCCGCTGCAACCGAATATTTAACGTCTAAAACCCAAGCGGCATTATATCAGAAATTTCAACCCGTTATCAAAAATTCCTTTTCTAAAGTGGGTGCTGATAAAATTTGGAGTAATTTAATTCAAAAATATAACAGTCTTCCATTCACAAAATCAGTAAACACCGATCTCACAGATTATGTAACTACAGAAGCATTAAAAGGCGTTTATAAAATGATTGCTGTGGAGGAAACTGAAATTCGCACAAAGGTATCTTCGCGATCGACAGACTTGCTTCGTCGTGTATTTGCCATTCAAGATTAATAAAAAAAGCCCACTCAATTGAGTGGGCTTTCATAATATAAGCGAATATTATACATTAGGCGAATGCCTTATTTTACTTTGTCCACAATAGCTTTGAAAGCTTCTGGGTTGTTCATTGCTAAATCAGCTAAAACCTTACGGTTCAATTCGATATTATGCGTTTTGAGCTTCCCAATAAATTGTGAGTACGATAATCCATTAGCTCTGGTTCCTGCGTTAATACGCATGATCCATAAGGCACGGAATGTTCTTTTCTTATTTCTACGGTCTCTGTAAGCGTAAAGCATGGCTTTATCAACAGCATTTTTTGCAATTGTCCATACATTTTTACGACGTCCAAAGTAACCTTTGGCTTGTTTTAATACTTTTTTTCTGCGGGCTCTTTTGGCCACTGAGTTTACTGATCTTGGCATTTCTTAATGTTTTTTGTAGTAGGCGATTCAATATTATTGAATACTTTTATAGGCCTGACTCCATGGTTTATAAAATAATTTTAACCTAAACAACGTTTACTTTAAACGTAATTGTTGTTTAATGTTCGCTTCATCACTCTTGTGTACCAGTGTACTGTGAGTAAGAGCAAGCTTACGTTTTTTAGACTTCTTCGTCAGAATGTGGCTTTTGAACGCATGCTTTCTTTTGATTTTTCCAGTACCCGTTACTTTAAAACGTTTCTTGGCACTAGACTTGGTTTTCATTTTAGGCATTTTCTCCTTTTATTTAGTTGCTTCGCTTATTTTACTTT
>JAQXBT010000005.1 GCA_029252265.1 Flavobacteriaceae bacterium
TCACAGCAACAGACACTTTTCTTTGATACTTTAAAGAAGTTCCAGTTAAACGTCTTGGTAATAATTTACCTTGTTCGTTTACAAATTTTATTAAAAAATCTGGATCTTTATAATCGATATACTTGATACCTGACTTTTTGAAACGACAGTATTTTTTTGCTTTGTTGGTGTCAATATTTAAAGGCGTTAAATATCTGATTTCACCATCTTTTTTTCCTTTGGCTTGTTGTTCTATAGACATAATTACGCTTTTTCTTTAAGTTTAACTCTTCTTCTTTCAGCCCATGAGATTGCATGTTTATCTAAACTTACAGTTAGATAACGCATAAAACGCTCGTCACGTCTAAATTCTACTTCTAAAGGGCCAATAGCCTCTCCAGGTGCAGTAAATTCAAATAAGTGGTAAAATCCACTTTTTTTGTTTTGGATTGGATATGCTAATTTCTTTAGCCCCCAATCTTCCTTCGATACCATCTTTGCTCCTTTAGAAACGAGTAACTCCTCGTATTTCTGTACTGTTTCCTTTATCTGTGTGTCAGATAAAACGGGATTCAAGATGAAAACAGTTTCGTAATGATTCATAAATTTGTATAATTATTTGTTTAAAATGGCTGCAAAAGTAAGTATTAATTCTTGTTTGGGCAATAATAAATAACTTTATTTAATTAGAAAAAGTTGATTCGTTAAACGTTATTTTAAGAGTTTTATCGATTTTATTTTCGTATAATTGTAATCAATAATCATTATTAATTTTATTCAATGATCTTAAATTGTATAATTGTTGACGACAACACGCTCCAACGATTAGCGACTTTGAAACGTATCAACTCTCACCCTTCTCTAAAGTTGAATGGTGAATTCTCCTCTGCTCTTGAAGCTAAAAAGTTTCTTCAAAACAATCATGTTAACCTTATTTTCATGGAAGTCAACCTGCCTATTTTAAATGGTTTTGACTTATTAGAAATATATAAAAACAGCTCTGAACAAAACAAACCCTTTATAATTGTTACCAGTGCCGATACATCTCAAGCATTCAAAGCTTTCGATTATAATGTGATCGATTATTTAGAAAAACCAACAACTGAAAATCGATTTAACAATGCAGTCAAAAAAGTCGTATTACAAGCAAAAATGACTGAAAACTTTCAAGATAATGATGGTGAACATATTTTTGTAAAAAGCAATCTGAAAAAACGTAAAATATATATTAATGACATTAAGTGGATTGAGGCTCTTGGGGATTATGTTAAATTAATTACGCAAGACAAAAGTTTTGTCATTCTCTCAACCATGAAAGCTTTTGAAAACGAACTTCCAAAAAATTCATTTTTAAGAATCCATAAATCGTATATCATCAACCTTAAAAAAGTAGATCGATATGACAGTAAGTATGTAGAAATCGAAAAAATGAAACTTCCGTTAAGTAGAACTCGAAAAACACAATTAAGTCAAGCTTTGGATGTTATTGTTAATTAATAACTATCTACGTTAATAATAACCCGTACCGCTCTATAGCTTGGGGTGCTTAAAAAACTCGTCTTAATTTTTTGAAGAACAGACTTTGTTTTAATTAGCGACTGATTTTGTGGTATTTTAAGTAGAATATTTTTGTGATATTGATTTCTTATTCTCGAAACAACGGGGAATTCTGGGCCTAATACATTTTGTTTAAATACGTGCCGTAAACTGGTTGCTAACCATTCTGAACCATCATTCACTTTATTATAGTCCTTATGTTTAAGTGTCAATTTGATAATTCGGCAATACGGCGGATATTTATAAACACGTCGATCATCCAATTGTTCTTTAAACATGGATACATAGTCGTTGGTTGAAACTTGTTGCAAGATGGTATGGTAGGGATCGTAAGTTTGAATGATCACCTTACCCCTAACATCCGTTCGACCCGCACGTCCAGAAACCTGTTGTAACAACTGAAAGCTTCGCTCATGGGCTCTAAAATCTGGAAAATTAATTAATTGATCTGCGTTGAGAACTCCGACCAGTTTTACGTGTCTAAAATCGAGCCCTTTAGTAACCATTTGGGTACCGACTAAAATATCGACCTCCTTATTTTCAAAACTTGATATAATTCGATCGTAACTATATTTGCCACGTGTCGTATCCAAATCCATTCGCGCCACCTTAGCTTCTGGAAACAAAACTTCTACTTCCTCTTGAATTTGCTCAGTCCCAAAACCTTTACTATCAATTTCCACACCGCCACAAGCCCCACAAGTCGTTTGCATGGCCATGATATAACTACAATAATGACATCTTAGCTGTTGCTTGTATTGGTGAAACGTTAGACTAACATCACAATTTGGACATTCGGGGGTATGACCACAGGTATTGCAAGAAACAATGGGTGAATAACCCCGTCTGTTTTGAAACAAAATAACCTGGAAATTAGCATCCAGTGCTTCTTTAATTTCGTCAATTAAACGGTCACTGAAATGATTGGTCATTCGTTTCCGCTTGTACTTATCTTTTAAATCTACCAGCTCAATTTCTGGCATCATCACATTATTAAAACGATGTGTCAGAGCTATATATCCGTATTTGCTTTCTTTGGTGGCATTATAATAACTTTCAATGCTTGGTGTTGCCGATCCCAGTAATGTTTTAGCTTTAAATATAGAGGCCAATACAATGGCGGTATCTCTGGCATGGTATCTAGGCGCAGGGTCAAATTGTTTGTAAGACTGTTCGTGTTCTTCATCGACAATCACAAGTCCTAAATTACTAAATGGAAGTAAGACTGACGAACGCGCGCCGATAATCACTCGTGCCGATTCTGAATCATTAAGAACATGGTTCCAAACTTCGAGGCGTTCATTTTGTGAATATCGAGAATGATAGACCGCAATTTGATTGCCAAAATAATGTTCTAATCGCTGCACCAATTGGGATGTTAAAGCGATTTCAGGAACTAGATAAAGAACTTGTTTTCCAGCGGCAATAATCGCTTCAATTTTTTTGACATAAATTTCTGTTTTACCAGATGAAGTTACGCCATGCAACAAACTAATATCGTAGGTTTCAAAAGAGGTGTCAATTTCTTGTAAGGCCGTTTCCTGAAATTCATTTAAGGATTTAGAAGCACTCATTTCGGAATCATCAAATTGAATACGATCTGTTTGAAAAAAGTACTCTTCAAAAATATTTTTATCAATAAGTGCTTTAATTTGAGCGGAAGTCGCGTTGCTTTTAGTTTTTAATTCCGACACTTTTATTTGTGGGTGATGCGGTGCTAAGGAAAAGTAATTTAAAACAATTTCACGTTGTTTTGCAGAACGCGTTAATACTCCTAAAAGCGCTTGTAAGGCATCTTTATGTTGATGATCCGAATGGATTCGAACACATCGAATGAGTTTTGGTTTGTATTTTTCTAAGACTTCTTGCTCAACAACTATCGCCTTTTGATCTAATAATCGCTGTAAAAGTGGAAATGAATTTTTGGTGTCAATGATTGCATTTATTTCATCAATTTTTAAGCTCGATTGGTGTTGTAATGCTTCATACACCAAATACTCTTCATCCTTTAATAAAGACACCTCAAAATCAATAGAAGTATTTAACGAAATAAGTGTTTCACTTTCTAACAGAAATACACTCGG
Source organism: Flavobacteriaceae bacterium (assembly GCA_029252265.1). GTDB lineage: Bacteria > Bacteroidota > Bacteroidia > Flavobacteriales > Flavobacteriaceae > Hel1-33-131. The sequence goes on from JAQXBT010000005.1 coordinate 3,621, forward strand.
AAGTGAGGCCCGCATCACATCGCCTATCGTACACATATAATATCCAGAAATCCAATTCCATAACTGAAACTGAGACGAATTTACAATGGGAGCAGCATCCAAAATACTATGAATCGATTTTGCTTCATATGCTGTAGGCGCCTCCTTATGAATTTTATAAACGATGCCTGTATAAACCTTTCGTTTTCCAAAAGGAACTGCGACTCGAAATCCGGGTTTAACAAATTGGGCTTCTGCTGCTGTAATGGCATACGTAAAATTACGTTCCAAGGGTAACGGTAAAATGACATCAACAAAATTGAGGGTTATGGGTTGCATTTTTTCTTAAGGAGTTGAAGAGAAGAATTCAATTCATGACCAAGGAGAATAATGTTTGCATTTAGCCAAAAGTAAAATAAGAGAATTAAAAGAGCACCTATGGAGCCATATAGCTCGTTGTAAGTTGAAAAATTTTCGATATAAAGACCAAATAAATAAGAGGTCAAAAGAATCAGAAAGGTGGTAAACAAGGCCCCAACCGAAAAGAAACTCGATAGTTTTCCATCTTTTGTTCCAAAATAATACAAGGTCGCCATACTTAGGTACGTCATTAAAACAAAAAAGAAATATTTGGCGCGAGTAATCCAAAAAAGTTCGTTAGTGGCATCTCCAGCATTAAACCTTTCAAGGACCGGATGAATCAAATAGATTTGAGCATACCCAAACCCGATGACAGTCAGTATTAATAAAATTACTAAAATAATGGCAACCCCGAAAGCATAGATATACTGTTTGATAAAATTTCGATTAAGTTGTTGATGGTAGGAACTTTCGAATCCTGAAAACACAGCATTGACGCCGTTGGCCATTAAAAACATAGAAATTAAAAAAACGGTTGACAGTAAGCCACCTGTATTGGTGTTATTGATGTTTTCGAAAATATTTTGATTAAAAAAATCAGAGGTTTGAGGCGGTAAAATTGAATCTAAAAACCCTAGAAAATCAATCTTAAAATTCTCAAACGGAATGTATGGAATCAAAATAATAATAAACAATAAAAAGGGAAAAATTGCTGTAAAAAAACTAAAAGCAATCGCACTTGCACGTGTGGTAAGCGCACCTTTGAAAACTCCAATGACATACATTTCTAAAAGATCATAGGTAGAAAGCCCTTCAAAACCAGGAAGTTTAAATTTTTTAAGAAATTTAACAATCCAATTTAGAATTGGAATCTTACTTAATTTATCTTCGATGGCTTCACTCATTAAACAGCTTTAAGGCTTAAATCCATATTAGACACAGAATGGGTCAAAGATCCACAGGATATATAATTGACACCGCATTCTGCATAATGTCTTAAAGTAACTTCATCGATTCCACCAGAGGATTCTGTCAAACATTGATCTCCAATAAGTTCTATGGCTTTTTGAGTGTCTGTATAATTGAAATTATCGATTAGAATTCGATAGACGCCTTCATTTTCTAAGATCTCTTGGATCTCATCTAAATCTCGGGCTTCCACTACGATTTGAAGATCTAATTGATTTTTCTTTAAATATTCTTTAGACATTGAAATGGCTTTGGTAATACCCCCTGCAAAATCAATATGGTTATCTTTGAGCATAATCATATCATACAGTGCAAACCGATGGTTAACGCCACCTCCAATGGCCACGGCCCATTTTTCTAAGGCCCTAAACCCTGGAGTGGTCTTGCGCGTGTCTAATATTTTTGTTTTAGTCCCTTTTAAAATTTCAACATAGGAATGTGTTTTTGTCGCAATCGCACTCATGCGTTGCATTGCGTTTAGTACAATGCGTTCGGCTTTAAGTATGGATTGTTTGGATCCTTCTACATAAAATGCAATTTCACCAAATTTGACATTTGCTCCATCAGAAATTAAAGTCTCAACTTTCAAGTTAGGATCGACATACTGAAAGACTTGTTTGGCGAAATTAATGCCGGCAATAATTCCGTTATCCTTAATTATAAGCTTCGCTTTCCCGACCGCATCGGGTGGAATACAAGCTAAAGAACTATGGTCGCCGTCGCCGACATCTTCTCGTACAGCATTGGCGATAATAAGTTGCACTTCGTTTTTAAATTGTTCGTTGGTGATCATGTTTGTAACTTTGTAGCTAAAATATGAATTGTAGCGCAAATAGTTAAACAATTCTAACACCTTATTCAAAATAATTTAACTTTGTACAATGCAAATCAAACTCATTGCCATAGGAAAAACCGATCAAATGGAATTAGAACACCTTATTTCTATCTATCAAAATCGCCTCTCTCACTACGTGCGGTTTTCATTTGAAATAATTCCCGATCTAAAAAACAGTAAAAATTTTTCTGAAAAACTTCAAAAAGAAGAAGAAGGTAAATTGATTCTTAGTAAAATCACAGCTACAGATCGCCTTATTTTATTGGATGAAAATGGTAAAGAAATGAATTCTGTTATCTTTTCCGAATTTTTGCAAAAACAGATGAATTCAGGAATTAAACGCTTGGTGATGGTTATCGGAGGTCCTTACGGATTTTCCGAAGCTATTTATAAAAAAGCAACGGGTAAATTAGCACTCTCAAAAATGACGTTTTCACATCAAATGGTTCGACTCTTTGTGATTGAGCAATTGTATAGAGGATTTACAATTCTAAAAAACGAACCCTACCACCACCGATAAATTAAAAAACTATGAAAATTGTATTTGCGACCAATAACCCCAATAAAATCAAAGAAGTGCAAGCCCAACTACCTAACCATATCCAATTGGTGAGTTTAGAAACTATTGGTTGTCATGAAGACATCCCAGAAACACAGAACACAATAGTAGGAAATGCGATTCAAAAAGCAGAATATATAAAGGAACGATATGGATATGATTGTTTTGCAGATGATACTGGTTTAGAAGTTGAAGCTTTGGATGGCGCCCCAGGTGTATTTTCAGCACGTTTTGCAGGGCCACAACGAAACGCAGAAGATAATATGACACGATTATTAAACGATCTAAAATCTAAAGACAATCGCTCTGCGCAGTTCAAAACAGTGATTGCTTTGCAGTTTCAAGGAAAACTAATCACGTTTGAAGGGATTTGTAGTGGAGAAATTACTCAAAACAAAATTGGATCTGGCGGATTTGGCTATGATCCTATTTTCAAACCAACAGATTACAAACAGACGTTTGCTGAACTTTCACTAGTCGAAAAAAGCCATATAGGGCATCGAGGAAAAGCAGTTACAAAATTGGTGACTTATTTAAATTTGCTTTAAATTAATTAACACTACCTTTGCCGCTTGAAATTCCTCAGGGTGAGGATGTGTTACAAAGAACTTGGTTTAGGTATGTTCGATACCCTTCTAAGTAACACTTAGAAATTTATCGAATACTAAATTAAAAAAAATGAATGCATTCAAAGAACTTGGACTCGAAGACCATTTAGTACAAGCCATTACCGACTTAGGTTTTGAAACGCCTAGTGAAGTACAAGAAAAAACAATTCCATTATTATTAAACGAAGACAGAGATCTTGTTGCTTTGGCACAAACAGGAACTGGTAAAACAGCTGCCTTTGGATTTCCAATGCTACAAAAAATAGACGTGAACAGTCGGACGACTCAAGGTCTTATTTTATCGCCAACACGAGAGCTGTGTTTGCAGATTACTAACGAGATGAAATTGTATGGTAAGCATTGCAAAGGACTAAATGTAACCGCTATTTATGGAGGTGCTAGCATCACAGACCAAGCCAATCAGGTCAAAAGAGGGGCACAAATTATTGTGGCAACCCCCGGAAGAATGAAAGATATGATCAGCCGAAGATTAGTTGATATTTCCAAAATTGAATATGCTGTTTTGGATGAAGCTGATGAGATGCTTAATATGGGATTCTTTGAAGATATAACAGAAATCTTATCTTATACTCCAAAAGAGAAAAGCACTTGGTTATTCTCGGCAACCATGCCAAAAGAAGTGTCTTTAATTGCAAAAAAATTCATGGACAGCCCTACAGAAGTAACGGTTGGACATAAAAACATGGGAAGTAAAAATGTTTCTCACGAATATTTCGTAGTTGGAGCTCGCGATCGATACCAAGCATTAAAACGTTTGGCAGATGCGAATCCAGAGATATTTTCAGTTATTTTTTGTAGAACTAAAAGAGATACTCAGAAAGTAGCGGAACAACTTATCGAAGATGGTTATAGTGCGGGTGCCCTACATGGCGATTTAAGTCAAAACCAGCGTGACGTCGTCATGAAGTCCTTCAGAGCCAAGCAAATTCAAATGCTTGTTGCTACGGATGTGGCGGCACGTGGAATTGATGTGGACGATATTACACACGTTATCAACTACCAACTACCCGATGAAATAGAAATTTATACCCACCGAAGCGGTCGAACAGGTCGTGCCGGAAAAACAGGAATTTCTATGGTAATAGCCTCTAAGAGTGAGGTTCGAAAAATTAAAAGTATCGAACGCATCATTCAAAAAGAATTTATCAAAAAAGAAGTGCCTAGCGGAATGGAAATTTGTGAAGTTCAGCTCAAAGCTCTCGCTAATAAAATTCACGACACAGAAATCAATCAAGATATTGAGCCGTATTTAAATGATATCAATAGTTTATTTGAAAATGTTACTAAAGATGAATTGATCAAAAAATTCTTTTCAGCTGAATTTACACGTTTCTTTAATTATTATAAAAAATCTAAAGATTTAAAATCACAATCTAGTAGCCATTCCCAAGAAGATTATCGAGGGGATGACAACTCGGTGCGTTTCTTTATCAATATTGGAAGCAAAGATGGTTATGATTGGATGAAGTTAAAAGATTTCTTAAGAGATACTTTACAACTAAATCAAGAAGATGTTTATAAAGTCGATGTCAAAGATAGTTTTGCATTTTTTAACACCGATGAATCCAACAAAGCGAAAGTTTTAGAATTCTTCACAGACTTTAAACAAGATGGACGCTTTATAAACGTTGAAATTACCGAGAAAAAGAGTCGCGAACGCAATCGCAGAGGCGGTGGCGGCGGCGGACGTCGTTCTGGTGGCGGTGGTTACGGCGGCGGCAGTAGACATCGTTCTGGCGGTGGCAATTACGGCGGCGGCGGTAGACGACGAAATGAACGTTCTAATGATTCTGGAAGTAAATCTGAATCGAGAGGACGTCGAAGTGACAGCGATTCTTCGAGCAGGTCTCCAAGAAGATCATCCGATTTTAAACCAAGTGGTGGTGATTTTGCAAGAGCAAGAAAAAGTCGTAGAAAGTAAACTAATTTGTTAATATTTAGTCAAATTCTAAATTCACAATATTAGTGTAGTATTTGTTTACTACTTTTATAGAATTAAACGTAAAAATGAAATTATATTTCACACTTTTATTAGTTTTAGTTGCTCCTCTTTTTGGGACTGCTCAAACGTATTCTACCGTCAAAGGAAAGATTGTAAAATCTGAAAACCTAAGCGCCATGGAAAGTGTGAATATTGTAAATTTAAATCAAGTTATTGGAACAACCACCAATTCCGAAGGTGATTTTGAAATTCGTGCTAAAGCCAATGACACCTTACACCTCTCCTATTTAGGCTATAAATCGATCAAAGTAAAAGTGAGTAATGACTGGGTAAAATATGGTACTTCTACTACTATAGAGCTCACAGAGCTTGCATTAGCATTAGAAGAAGTGGTGGTAAACAGGCTCAAATTAACAGGCTATTTAGAACTTGACATCAAGCAAGTTCCGATTCAAAACAATGTACGCTATAGCATCTCCGGACTAAATTCAGGGTATGAATCAAGTTCACGGTCTCCAAGCATGGTGACGAAAGTTTTAGGTGCAATTTTTAATCCAGCCGATTTCCTTCATAATATTTTTGGAAAAAAACCTCGCGAAATGCGGAAACTCCGCGAAATGAAGAAACAAGACGAAATTAGAACTCTTCTTGCTTCCCGCTTTGACAGAGAAATGCTCATCGCTTTACTTCAAGTTGATAAAATTGATTTAGACCTTCTTATTAGCGAATGTAATTACTCTCAAGATTTCATTAGAACCGCTAACGACCTACAAATTTTAGATGCGATTAGCGAATGTTATGAAGAATATAAAATTCTAAGTCGTAACCGTTAATTGTACTTTATTTATCATTTTACAGATTTTAAAGAAAATTTTTATTAAATTTAACCAATCCTGTTCTCAATATTCCAACATAAAACAGTCGGAATTTATTTTTGTCGTTACTATTTGGAGTGAGTTTAGGCAATATTAATAATCTAAACCCAAAATCACATGGAAATTATTGCAACACTTATTATTGGTGCTATAGCTGGATGGCTAGGAGGCACACTATTTAAAGGCAGCAGCCTCGGACTTATTGGAAACATTGTTATTGGTGTCATTGGTAGTTTTGTTGGTGGTTGGACACTCGGAAAACTAGGCATTAGCCTTGGCTCAGGATGGGTCGGAAGCATCCTTACAGGAGCGATTGGTGCTATTATTATTCTGTTTCTTTTTAATTTAATCTTTAAAAAGAAAATTTAACGATTCAATTACATAACACTGTTTTTAATTGTAATATACTTTTATTTATGACAGTGTATTGCATTTTTTTGTAAACCCGTATTCTCCAGAATTAAATTAAAGAAATTATAATTAACACTTTAGATAAGATAAAAGCTGAAACTTGATCAAGGAGACTAAAAAGCAATACGTATAGCTTAACAGATTGTAATACAATAGCGAACCAAGCTAAAGTGGCGAATCTAGATGCCTTTTTTAAGGAGTTCTCTATACGATATTGATCAAACAAAAAATATTATATATCTTAGTATATATTACAATATTGAAAGTGTTTATTTCAAAATATTTAAACCTCCCCATCAAATATAATAATGACCTATATAACTTATATCTTATCTAATGCCAATAACAAATGAAGAACGGGAATATCTAAAATTTTTAGGGGAGAATATTATAAAAATTCGAAAAAAAAATAATTTAAAACAAGAAGAGTTGTCTGATCTTTTAGATATTGATGATGGCTCATTGAGGCGTATTGAATCTGGAAGAACAAACCCAACAACAATCACATTACTGCGTATCGCTAATGTATTAAAAATTAGTATTAAAGAAATATTCGACTTAAAAAAGGATATTTAATAACACAGGAACAAGGGCATTATTGCCCTTTGCTGTCTTTTATTATTGGTATATATTCTAATTTAATTTTAAAATAGCTGATTGCCAATGCCGTTAACAAATGAAGAGCGAAATTATCTTGAACTATTAGGAGGTAACATAGTTAAGAAACGAAAAGAGAGAGGTATTAAACAAAAAGAACTTTCTGATATATTAGATATTGACGACGGTTCTTTGAGACGAATAGAGTTCGGAAGAACTAATCCTACGACCATGACTCTTTATAATATTGCCTCCGCGTTAGAGATCGAACTTAAAGAGTTATTTGATTTTGAAAAGGACCTCAACGAATAAAAATAGAAGATTTTATTTCTTACGCTTTTCTTGCAATGCTTTTTGTTCTTCAGCTTGTGCCATAATGTCTGCCATTTTCTTTTGAAAACGATTTTGCTTTTTAGGCTTTGCTTTACTCACTTGAATTTTAGCTAAAACTTTATCTTCATCAATGATGTAGTTTTTGATGACTAACATAATTCCAATGCTAATTAAGTTAGAAATAAAGTAATACAAACTCAATCCAGAAGCATAATTATTAAAGAAAAATAACATCATGATTGGCGATAAATAGATCATGTATTTCATCATCTTAGCCATATCGGGCATACCTTCTTGTGTGGGTTGTGTCGCCATTTGTTGCCCTGTGGTCATCTTCATGTAGAAGAAAATCGCAATCGATGCTAGTATTGGAAATAAACTAATATGATCGCCGTAAAATGGAATATTAAATGGGAGCTCAGCAATCGAATCGTACGAACTTAAATCGTCTACCCATAAAAATGGTTTTTGACGTAATTCAAATGCTATTGGAAAAAACATAAACAAGGCATAGAATACTGGCAATTGAAGCATCCCAGGTAAACACCCACTCAAAGGACTTGCTCCTGCTTTGTTTTGAAGCGCCATTGTTTCTTGCTGAACCTTCATTTTATTGTTCTTGTGTTTTTCGCGGATGGCATCCAATTCTGGTTTTAAAATTTTCATTTTAGCCTGCGATAAAAACTGCTTGTACTGAACGAATGATAATACTATTTTCACCATAATAGTCATCACAATAATGGCGATTCCATAAGAAAGATAGTTTGTTAACCAAGCGTACAAAGGACTAAAAACGGCTTTATTAATCCAACCAAAAATTCCCCATCCAAATGGGATACTCGCTTCTAAATTTTGATCGTATTGTTTTAAAATATCATCATAAGTTGGACCATAATAAATACTCATGTTATGCGTTAATTCTCCACCTGAAAAACTTAATGGTAGGCTAACTTCATAGCGTTTTGTAAACAAAGTGTCTACTGTTTCGTCATTGACTAAATTGAATGATTTTAAATCGGCTGATTTAAAAGGAACTTCGGGCACCAAAATAGAACTAAAGAAATGTTGTCTAAAAGAAATCCAAGCCAAGTCAGATTCAATTTCATCATCATCTCCTGTCTGAGATAGTTTATTGACTTTATCACCTTCATGTTGATAGGTCAAGCGCGTATATCTATTTTCAAAAGACACACTTTGATCTTGACGATGTGCTTTAAATTTCCAATCCAACTGAACCTCTTGCGATGTGTTTAAAACCGATGACAACCCTTGTGAACGCACCGAAAAGCCTAACATATAATTATCAGGTTTCAATTCATAGCGGTATTCTAAAAATTGTGTTTCAGAAACTTTAAGTCGCATTGAAAGCACTTGATTGTCTCCCGACGATGTAAGGGTTGGCTGGAAATAGAGTTCAGACGAATTAAGGGTACGGTTATCTGAAGTTGCAAAATTTAAATTAAATACAGAGCTGCCGTCTTTAATTAGATAAACAGGGACTGAGTCATGATTTACAAAACTTTTTAATTTTACTTCAGAAATAAAACCGCCTTTATTGTCAATTTTAAGTGCTAAAACTTCATTTTCAAAACTTGTAATATTTGAAGTTGCCGATGGCAAAGTCAGTGCATATGCAAAGTCACCTATCTTATTTTTAAAACTTGCCAGTTGTAATGAATCATTTATTGGTTGATTCGGAAGCTCATTGATTGTTAATGCAACCGCTGATTTATTGGCTGCTTCGGAAGCTAACTGATCTTGTTTCGCTTCTTCTTGTAGCGCTAATTCTTCTGGAGTTGGTTGATTTTGCCATAACATATATAGTAAAATAGCCCCAATGAGCAAAAACCCAATAATTGAATTGATGTCTAATTTTTTTTCTTCCATATCTTTTCTATTTTAACTGATAACAACTCTGGATAGTGTTGTATCAAATCAAATCGTATTATTTATTTGTTTTGTATTTTAAAGCTGCCTTAATAAACGCCAAAAAAAGCGGGTGTGGATTGGCAACGGTACTTTTATATTCTGGATGGTATTGAACGCCTACAAACCATGGGTGGGATGGAATCTCAATAATTTCAACAAGTCCAGTTTCAGGGTTAAAACCCGTAGCTTTCATGCCTGCATTTTCTATTTGAACTTTATAGTCGTTATTAAACTCATACCGATGTCGATGACGTTCCATAATAGAACTACTGTTATAGATTGTAGCAACTTGACTGTTTTCTAAAAGGTCACATTTCCATGCTCCCAATCGCATCGTACCGCCTTTTTTAGTCACTTTTTTCTGAGCTTCCATGATAGCAATTACAGGATCTGGTGTAGATTCATCCATTTCAAATGAATTCGCTTGCTTTAATCCTAAAATATTTCTGGAGAATTCAATGATGGCCATTTGCATTCCCAAACAAATACCGAAAAACGGAATTTGATGTTCTCTCACATATCGAATCGCTTCAATTTTTCCTTCGATGCCGCGTTCTCCAAATCCTGGAGCAACAAGTACAGCATCTAAATGTGCAATTTTCGATGCAACGTTTTCTGGCGTTAAATATTCGGAGTGAATAGATTCTACTTTGACTTTTACTTCGTTGGCTGCACCTGCGTGGATAAAGGACTCTAAAATTGATTTGTAAGAATCTTGTAATTCTACATATTTACCAATCAGTCCTATAACCACTTCACTTTTTGGGTTTTTATGTTTGGTGACGAAAGTATTCCATAACGTCAAATCTGGTGTGTGACTTTTTAATCTTAATTGCTCTAAAACTACTTTATCTAAGCCTTCTTCCAACATCAAATTGGGAACATCATAAATGGTTGATGCATCAATCGATTGAATGACAGCTTCTCTTTTGACATTACAAAAACGTGCCAGTTTGGTTCGAATCCCATCGCTCAACTCATGCTCAGTTCTACAAACCAAAATATCAGCTTGTACCCCACTTTCCATCAACGTTTTGACGCTGTGTTGCGTGGGTTTTGTCTTTAATTCGCCTGCAGCCGATAAATAAGGAATGAGAGTTAAATGAATCACGAGGGCATTTTCATTCCCCATTTCCCATTTAAGTTGACGCACCGCTTCGATATAAGGTAACGACTCAATATCACCAACAGTACCACCAATTTCAGTAATGACGATATCATAGTCCCCGGATTTTCCTAAAATCTGAACCCGATGTTTGATCTCATCGGTGATATGAGGAATCACTTGAACTGTTTTTCCTAAAAACTCACCACGACGTTCTTTATCAATCACACTTTGATAAATACGGCCCGTAGTTACGTTATTGGCTTGAGAGGTTGGAACATTTAAAAAACGTTCATAATGTCCTAAATCTAAATCTGTTTCGGCACCATCGTCTGTGACATAACATTCGCCATGTTCATAAGGATTCAACGTTCCTGGATCGATATTAATATAAGGATCTAATTTTTGAATGGTCGCACGATAGCCTTGGGCTTGAAGTAATTTCGCTAAAGATGCCGCGATAATTCCTTTACCTAATGAAGAGCTTACGCCTCCAGTTACAAAAATATATTTAGTAGTTGTGTCTGTCATTATGCGTTGTTAAACGCGAACAAATTTACGAATAAGTATTGAAACTTAAAGAATTATTAGACGTTGTTTACAAACACTTCTCATAAAATAAAAAAAGCACCTAAAAGGTGCTTTTTAATCAGATAACAATTGAATTACTTTACATCTACTAACTCAACATCAAATATTAAATTAGCATTTGGAGGAATTACGCCTCCAGCACCTTGCGCTCCATAGCCTAAATGGCTTGGAATTACAAAACGTGCTTTGTCACCAATACTTAAAAGAGCCACACCTTCATCCCAACCAGCGATTACCTGACCTGATCCTAGAGAAAATTCAATCGGTTCTTTACGTTTGTAAGAAGAATCAAATACAGTTCCATCTGCAAGTTGTCCTTTATAATGTACGGAAACGGTTGCACCTTTTAAAGCTTGTGCTCCACTCCCCTTTTGAAGAATTTGATAACGCAATCCACTCTCTGTTTTTTCAAAACCAGTTGCTAGTTTATCTAATTCAGCTTCAATAGCAGCTTTTGCATCCGCAAGTGCTTTTTCTCTTGAGCCTTCGAAAGTTCTAAAAGCTTCAACTGCTTGAAATGCTTCTGCCTCGGCACCTAAGGCTATAATTTCCAAGGTTTCTAAAACATCCCCTTGACTAGTCGTGTCCACAATCGATTGACCTTCGACAACTTTACCAAAAACAGTGTGTTTTCCATCTAACCAATCAGTTGGAATATGAGTAATAAAAAATTGACTACCATTGGTACCCGGACCGGCATTGGCCATCGATAGTACGCCTGGCGTATCATGTTTTAAGTCGGGATGGAATTCATCAGCAAATTTATAACCTGGATTTCCAGTACCAGTTCCAAGAGGACAGCCCCCTTGAATCATAAAATCAGGGATGACTCTATGAAATTTTAAGCCATTGTAATATGGCTCACCTTGACTTTTTACAGAATTTTCTAAGTTTCCCTCTGCCAAAGCAACAAAATTACCTACTGTTCCCGGCGTTTTTTGGTATTCTAAATTTACTAAGATCTCTCCTTTGGTGGTCGAGAATTTTGCGTATAAACCGTCTTTCATGCGTTTCATTTTATTTTTTTAATAGCTGCAAAGATACGGAGGAATTATAAACTAAAAAGTTTCCGGAATAGTTTTGTGAAAAAATTATTAATTAGCAACTTCACTGATAAACTTAAGACGGTAGAGTCGTAAATCTTGATCTTCATAATCGCCTTCAAATTCTTCAACGGCAGCCTCAATCTCATCCGTTTCAGATTCCATGAAATAGTCGTGAAGTTCTTCTTGCTGATCCTCATCAAGGATTTCATCGATCCAATAATTGATGTTTAATTTTGTACCCGAAAATACAATCGCCTCTAATTCTCGAATAAATTCGTCCATATTCATCCCTTTTGCAGAAGAAATATCATCAAAAGGAAGCTTTCTGTCTATGTTTTGAATGATATATAGTTTTAACGATGAATTAGATCCGGTCGATTTTATGATTAAATCCTCCATGCGATCAATCTCATTTTCATCGACATAACGTTTTATCAGCGCCACAAAATCTTTCCCATACCGTTTTGCTTTTCCTTCTCCAACCCCATGTATATTATAAAGTTCTTCTATTGTAATTGGATATTTAAGTGCCATATCCTCTAAGGATGGATCTTGAAAAATCACAAAAGGAGGAACACCTAGTTTTTTTGCATTGGATTTTCGGAGGCTTTTTAGCATCCCCATCAAATCGACATCAACGACTTCTGAAGACGTGTTATAGTTTCGATTTGAAGCTTGTATATTATATGTATGGTCTTCTGTCATTAAAAATGATATCGGAGATTCTAAGTATTGACGCCCTTTGGTCGTTAACTTTAAAACACCATAAGTTTCGATATCTTTTCTTAGAAACCCAGCAACCAACACTTGTCTAATGAGGGCCATCCAATATAAAGCATCATGACCATTTCCATTCCCAAAAAACGGTTTCTCATTTGTACGATGGGATTTTATAAGAGCATTTTCTTGACCCGTAATGACATTTACTAAATCTTTACTTTTATATTTTTCGTGAGTATGAGAGACTATATCAAGTAATAATTCTACTTGGTCTTTAGCCTCTGTCTGAGGTTTAGGATTTCGGACGTTGTCGTCCATGTGTCCTCCATCGCCAGTTTCTGTATCAAATGCTTCCCCAAAATAATGTAAAATAAATTTCCGACGCGACATGGAGGTTTCAGCCATTGCGACAACTTCCTGTAGTAGAGCAAAGCCAATTTCTTGTTCCGCAACTGGTTTTCCAGACATGAATTTTTCGAGCTTTTCAATATCCTTGTAAGCATAATATGCCAAACAATGACCTTCGCCACCGTCGCGACCTGCACGTCCAGTTTCCTGGTAATAACTTTCGATACTTTTTGGAATATCGTGATGAATCACAAAACGGACATCTGGTTTATCGATACCCATACCAAAAGCAATCGTAGCAACAACAACATCTGTATCTTCCATCAAAAACATATCTTGATGTTTAGAACGTGTTTTGGCATCTAAACCTGCATGGTACGGTACGGCTTTAATGCCGTTCACTTGAAGAATTTGAGACAATCCTTCCACGCGTTTTCTGCTAAGACAATAAATAATACCCGATTTCCCTTCATTTTGCTTCACAAATCGAATGATATCGTTATCAACCTGATCCGTTTTGGGAAGAATCTCATAGAATAAGTTTGGTCGATTAAAAGACGCCTTAAATGTTTGGGAATCTGTGGTTCCTAAATTTTTTAAAATGTCTTCTTGTACCTTAGGAGTCGCCGTGGCAGTAAGTCCTATAATTGGGATATTATCCCCTATTTGGGTGATAATATGCTTTAAGTTTCTATATTCTGGTCTAAAATCATGTCCCCATTCACTAATACAATGGGCCTCATCGACCGCCATAAATGAAATGGTCTGTGATTTTAAAAACTCAATGTTTTCTGCTTTTGAAAGCGACTCTGGAGCGACGTACAAAAGTTTAGTAATTCCAGATTCTATATCTGATTTTACTTGTTTAATTTCAGTTTTATTCAAAGAGGAATTCAATACATGAGCGATTCCTTGTTGATTTGAAATTCCTCTAATAGCATCCACTTGATTTTTCATAAGTGCGATTAAAGGAGACACTACGATTGCTGTCCCGTCCTGCATCAAAGCAGGCAATTGATAACAAAGGGATTTCCCTCCGCCTGTTGGCATAATAGCAAATGTGTTTTTTTGCTCCAAGAGACTCACAATGACTTGTTCCTGAAGCCCTTTAAATTTATCAAAACCAAAAAAGGTTTTAAGTGCTGCATGTAATTCTTTAGTCGAAATACTCATTCTATGGTTAATTTCTAGTCTTAATTAAAAAAAAAGTGGTTAATTCAATCAAAATCGGAATAAATTCGGGAACACTCCTATTTTTTTTGTTTTTTTGTAATGTAAATTAAAGGTAGATATATTTAAATAATTACACAACCAAAAGATAAAAAAAATTGAGTTCAAAAAAATCTATAGTATCCCTAGCCAAAAAAACAATCGCCATTGAAAGCCTCGCAATTTCTCAACTTGCGGAGTTTATTGATGATACATTTGCTGAAGCTGTAGAATTAATATTAAATTCCAATGGCCGCGTAATTATTACCGGCATTGGAAAGAGCGCCATTATTGCCAATAAAATTGTGGCTACTTTAAATTCTACAGGCACCCCTTCTGTTTTTATGCATGCCGCAGATGCCATTCATGGCGATTTAGGTCTCATACTCAAAAACGATTTGGTCATTTGTATTTCAAAAAGTGGAAATACGCCAGAAATTAAAGTTTTAATTCCGTTGTTGAAAAACTCAGGAAACACGTTAATAGCGATTACTGGAAACATGAAATCAATGTTGGCCGAACAATCAGATTATGTTTTTAATTCCTATGTTGAAAAAGAAGCCTGTCCCAATAACCTAGCTCCGACGACTAGTACTACTGCTCAATTAGTTATTGGCGATGCATTAGCCGTTTGTTTATTAGAGCTAAGAGGTTTTTCTAGCGACGACTTTGCCAAATACCATCCAGGTGGCGCTTTAGGAAAAAAATTATTTTTGAGAGTCCGTGACATTTTAGCACAGACCGAAAAACCCGAAGTCAGTCCAGATGCAAGCATCAAAAAAGTTATTATTGAGATTTCAGAAAAACGTTTAGGAGTGACCGCCGTCACAAAAGACGAAAAAATCGTTGGTATCATTACCGATGGAGACTTAAGACGGATGCTCGCCGAGACCGAAGATTTTTCGCAACTAAGTGCTGAAGATATTATGAGTAAAAACCCAAAATCTATTACAATCAATGCCATGGCTATCGAAGCAATGGAAATCATGGATAAAAATGAAATTTCACAACTCATCGTAGAAGATCATGGCCGTTATGCAGGTGTTATCCATATTCATGACCTAATTAAAGAAGGAATCATCTAGTTATGGGACAACAAAAAGAAATGTCATTTTTAGACCACCTCGAAGAATTGAGATGGCATATTATCAGAGCTTTAGGAGCCGTAATGATTGCAGCGACTGCAGCGTTTATAGCTAAAGGTTTTGTGTTTGATGTCCTCATTTTCGGCCCCACCAAAGCCAATTTTTTCACTTATGAATTTCTTTGTAATGCTTCTAAATTATTAGGGTTTGAGAGTTTTTGTGATACTAATTTTGATTTTGAAGTTCAAAGTCGAACCATGGCTGGACAGTTTTCAGCACACATTTGGACTTCCATCACATTTGGATTGATTATTGCCTTTCCTTACGTTCTCTATGAATTCTGGAAATTTATCAGTCCAGGACTTTATTCCAAAGAAAAAAATAGCTCCAGAGGTTTTATTTTCATCTCTTCAATCTTATTTTTTATCGGGGTCTTATTTGGGTATTATATTGTTTGTCCGTTATCTATCAACTTTTTAGGAACCTATTCTGTAGCCGATCAAGTTCACAACGACTTTGATTTAAACTCATACATAGGACTGATTCGAGCCTCTACTTTAGCATCTGGATTTATTTTTGAATTGCCTATCATCATCTATTTCCTAACTAAAATAGGTTTAGTGACCCCAGAATTTTTACGGAAAAACAGAAAATACGCTTTAATAATCGTGTTGATTTTTGCAGCCATTATCACACCTCCTGATATTGCGAGTCAAATTATCGTCGCCATCCCTGTCTTAATACTATACCAAGTCAGTATCCTCATATCGAAACTTGTTTTACGAAATCAAAAAAGAAAAGAAAAAAATGGCGAATGAAGTAGAAGAATTTAATGCGTATCGCAAGAAAATGAACACTAAAATTCTTGCAGAAAACAATACCGTTATCAAGCGTATTTTTAATTTAGACACCAATGCATTTCAAGAGGGAGCCTTAAATACGGAGACCAAAGAATTATTGGGCTTAGTCGCTTCCGCCGTATTACGATGTGATGATTGTGTACGCTATCACCTAGAAAAATGCCATGAAGAAGGCTTAAGTAGAATACAAATTTCGGAGGCGCTTAGTATTGCCACTCTAGTCGGTGGGACAATTGTCATCCCACATTTGAGACGAGCTTACGAATACCTTGATATCTTGGAAGCCTAGTTAAATTTAATATAAAGTACAGAGCATTGATGTTTAGTAAATTTCATTTTACTATTTTTAAAATTATTTAAATAAACCAATGAAATTAAGAGTTCAAAATTTAATGAAGTCCTACAACGGACGAAAGGTTGTAAAAGATGTCTCTCTTGAAGTTAATCAAGGTGAAATTGTTGGATTGCTTGGTCCTAATGGTGCTGGAAAAACAACCTCATTTTATATGACGGTTGGTTTGATCAAGCCCAATGGAGGATCAATCTATTTAGATGACAAAGAAATTACGTCGTATCCGATGTACAAAAGAGCACAAAGTGGGATCGGCTACCTAGCTCAAGAGGCTTCTGTGTTTCGAAAATTAAGCATCGAAGATAATATCTTGAGCGTCCTTCAAATGACTAAACTCTCTAAAAAAGAACAAGTTGATAAAATGGAATCTTTAATTGATGAATTTAGCCTTGGACACATCCGAACCAACAGAGGTGATTTATTATCTGGAGGTGAGCGCAGACGTACCGAAATTGCGCGTGCTCTCGCAACTGACCCTAGTTTTATATTACTTGATGAGCCTTTTGCAGGCGTTGACCCTGTAGCGGTTGAAGATATTCAACGAATTATTGCAAAACTGACTAAAAAAAATATAGGTATCCTGATCACCGATCATAATGTTCAAGAAACATTAGCGATTACCGATCGTACCTACTTAATGTTTGAAGGAAGCATTCTGAAGGCAGGAGAACCAGAAGTACTGGCTAGTGATGAAATGGTTCGTAAAGTATATCTCGGTCAAAACTTCGAATTACGCAAGAAAAAGTTAGAATTTTAAATCTTTAGGACTTTTTAAAAACGGCTTAAAAATTAGCTTCATTAGTCGCACAAATAAAAGGGCTGTAACTCCACTACTTAAGCCAAAAATTAATTCTCTAAACATCCCCGGAAAAACTTCTAAAAGGTGATGAAAGAAGTCTATATTATGAACAAATATGCCACCCGAAACCAGTAAAAGTGCTATAGTACCAACCACTGATAATATTTTAATAACCACTGGCAAGGCATTGACCAATCCGACACCCATAAAATGGAAACTATTTTTTTGACCATCACTCATTCGGATCAGTTTAAAACCTAAATCGTCCATACGAATAATCAGTGCTACAAGCCCGTAAACCCCCACAGTTGCTATCGTTGCAATAACACTAACTACTCCTATTTGTACTCCAATGGTCTCATTTACAACCGTCCCAAGCGCAATGATAATGATCTCAACAGATAGGATGAAATCCGTTAAAATGGCGGATTTTATTTTCTTTTTTTCTAGTCGTAAAACAACAGATTTTGGCAGTGCTTCAGTAGTGATTTTAGTGCCTTTAGGTTTATGAGGAAAAACAAATTCGTAAATCGTTTCTGCCCCTTCATACGATAAATAAATTCCACCAAAAATTAAAATTACTGTGACTGCTGAAGGTAAAAAGGCACTGAGTAAAAATGCAAAGGGTAAAATAATGAGTTTATTTAAAAAAGAGCCTTTTGTGATAGCCCATAATACAGGTAATTCTCTGGATGACACAAAGCCAGATGCTTTTTCTGCACTCACTGCTAAATCATCGCCGAGAATCCCAGCTGTTTTTTTGGCAGATACTTTACTCATCGTGAGGACATCGTCCATAAGAACCGAAATATCATCAAGAAGTGCAAAAAAGCCTGAAGCCATTAATTAGTAGTTTATAAATTATTTTGACACTAGAGACAAAATGATGTAGCTGATAATCACAAGTGGAATCCCAGCAAATTGAAATACGATTAATAAAACCAACGATAAAAGAATCAAAATATAGCGCGAAGCATTGTCTTTAAAATTCCATGTTTTGAATTTTAATGCGATCAATTTAATGGGTGCATTTAACAAAAAACAACTCAAAATGGTTACGCCAATTAAAAACCAAGGATTTAAAATGATGGCATTTATAACATCATTATTTTGGAAGTCTAGAATTAGAGGTAGAGCAATAATTAAGAGCGCATTTGCAGGAGTTGGCAATCCGATAAAAGCATCAGACTGGTTTTCAGAAATATTAAATTTTGCTAAGCGATAGGCAGACGCCAAGGTGACCAACAACCCAAAATACGGCAGCAAATTATGTGTTTCCCAAGAGGGTTGGGGTGCTAATCCTAATAAATAAAAAAGCACTAAACCGGGAACTAAACCACTAGTCACCATATCAGCCAAAGAATCCAATTGAACACCGAGCTCACTTTGAACCTTTAATTTACGCGCTAAGAGGCCATCAAAAAAATCAAAGAAAATACCCAAGCATAAAAACAAAGCCGTTAGTTTCATATTGCCTTCTAAGGCATAAATGACGGCAATGGACCCAGAGAATAAATTTAATAATGTTATAAAATTTGGAATATGTGCTTTCACAAGAAATTGTAATTAATTAGTAAAAATAATAAACTATTTTTGTTTTTGGTAAATAAACAACAATATCTAAAAAAAAATAGAGTTTATAGTAGTGTTTATTTAGTTGATTAAAAAAAGCCTTTGCAAGTATTAAAACTAGTCTTAACGATTTTGACACCCTTATTTTTAGTGTCTCAAACCTCTCGAAAATATTCGAATGAATTTATGAATATTGGGGTTGATGCTTCTGCATTGGGAATGAGCAATGCCGTGGTCGCCTCCACAGCAGACGTTAATTCGGGCTATTGGAACCCAGCAGGTTTAGTGTATCTAGATGATAACCAAATTGCCTTTATGCACTCCAGTTATTTTGCAAACATTGCCAATTACAACTACATGGCTTTTGCCATGCCCTTAGACGATCAAAGCGCCATTGGGGTTTCATTAATTCGCTTTGGTGTTGATGATATTCTAGACACGACCAAACTCATCGACCAGCAAGGCGTAGTCAATTATGATCGGATTAATTTATTTTCGGCTGCAGATTACGGACTTACCTTTTCTTATGCGAGAAAACTCCCCTTAAAAGGCTTGAATTATGGCGTTAATGCCAAAATAATTAGGCGAATTATTGGTAATTTTGCGTCTTCATGGGGATTTGGTTTAGATTTAGGTATTCAATTTAAATACAATACTTGGAACTTTGGATTAATGGCCAGAGATATCACCACAACGTTTAACGCTTGGACCATTGACGCCGATCGTCTGAAAGATATTCAAGATGCCGTTCCAGGGCAAAATCAAGAGCCACCAGAAACAACCGAATTAACGCTTCCAAAATTACAATTTGGCGTATCAAAACTATTCACATTCCATTACGATTATACGCTTAGAGCCGAACTTGATTTAGTCACTCGATTTGAGCAAAACAACGACCTCATCTCTACGTCATTTGTGAGTATTAATCCAGCATTAGGGCTGGAATTTGGCTATTCCGATCTTGTGTTTTTAAGAGCTGGATTAGGGAATTTTCAAAATGAACTACAAATTGACAACTCTGAGTCCTTAACATTTCAACCAAATTTTGGCGTCGGATTCAAATATAACGGCATCTTTTTAGACTATGCCTTCACCGATATTGGCGATCAAAGCGCCGCCCTATATTCAAATGTATTTTCTCTCAAAATTGATTTAAGCATCTTTAGATAATGATCATTAAAAAACGAACCATCCTTTTTCTTTTACTCATCACGATGACCATGAACGCACAGCTTCAACTCACACACGAGTCTGAAGTAAGCATTCTTACCTTCGGACCTGGCGCCTCGTTAAATGATGCTTTTGGACATACGGCCATTAGAATCAAAGATCCGCTCTATAATTTTGACATCGTCTTTGATTATGGACGGTATGATTTTGAAACCGAAGGTTTTTATTTGAAATTTGCACAAGGAAAACTCGATTATCAAATTGGCAGGGCTGAATTTGACGCTGTTTTTTTAGATTATCAATATCTAAACCGAAGTATTAAGGAACAACAATTGAACCTTAGTACAGAACAAAAAACAGCATTTTATCTTTTTTTAACAGAAAATATTAAACCAGAAAATCAATCCTATCCCTATGATTTTTTCTATAATAACTGTGCTACAAAAATCATAGATGGTATTGAAACCATCCTTAACGATCCTCTCGTTTATACCCCTCCAACCTCATTTGAACCACAAACTTTCAGGAATTTAATTCGATCTGATTTGAATCAAAACTCATGGGGAAGTTTAGGAATTGACATCGCCTTAGGCTCAAAAATTGATCAGATTGCGACGGTAGAAGAACATCTATTTCTACCTAAAAACTTATATATATTACTCGAAAACGCGCATACCAAAACAGGAAATTTAGGCGTCGTTTCTGCTTCAAAAACACTTAGCCCCTCGGATGCTATTGCACACAACAACTTCTTTAGCAGTCCACTTTTTATATTAGGAATTTTAGCGCTTCTACTACTTCTCGTCACTTATAATGATTTCAAAAAAAATAAGCGAAGTCACTGGTTAGACGTTTGTCTATTTGCCACGACTGGTCTTATTGGGGTTGGTTTGTTATTACTTTGGTTTGCAACCGACCATACCGCAACAGCTTATAATTACAATCTTTTATGGGCCTGTGCACTCAACGTATTTTTCATTCCCTCACTATTAAAATCAAAACTCAATAATCGCGGATTGAGTTACTTAAAGTTTCTTATTTTACTACTTTCTCTGATGGGATTACATTGGATCACAGGCGTTCAATCCTTTGCGATTGGATTAGTTCCGCTTCTCATTGCTATTGGAATTCGATATTTATTTTTAATTCACCATTTCAACAAGGCAATTCGTGTATAATTATCCGTTATTTGCAAAAACAAAATTTTGAATTACCTCAACGTAGAACACATATCAAAGTCGTATGGCGAACTCATTTTGTTCGAAGGGCTATCTTTTAGTATTCACAAAGATCAAAAAATAGCGTTTGTTGCCAAAAATGGGACAGGAAAAACCTCGATTCTTAATATTCTTTCAGGAAAAGATGCTCCCGATACAGGTCAAATTATTTACCGCAAAGGGTTACGCACCACATTTTTGCCTCAAGAACCTAATCTAGATCAAGAGTTAACAGTAGAAAAAACCATTTTTAACTCGGATAATCCGATTTTAAAAGTCATCAATACCTATCATGCAGCGCTTGAAAATCCTGAAGATACGACACTATATCAAACTGCTTTTGACGATATGGAGCGCTATCAAGCTTGGGATTTTGAAACTCAATACACACAAATCCTTTTCAAGTTAAAGCTTGAGAATTTAGATCAAAAAGTAAGTGCACTTTCTGGAGGCCAACAAAAGCGATTAGCATTAGCCAATACACTGTTAAGTAAACCTGATTTATTGATTTTAGATGAGCCTACAAACCATTTGGATTTGGAAATGATTGAATGGTTAGAATCCTTTTTTTCGAAGGAAAACATCACCCTGTTTATGGTCACGCATGATCGGTATTTCTTGGAACGGGTCTGTTCAGAAATTATCGAGTTAGACGAAGGCTCTATCTATAATTATAAAGGAAACTATTCATACTACCTAGAGAAAAAAGAAGAACGTATAGAGCGTGAAGCAATTGAAACCAACAAATCCAAACAACTGTTTAAAAAAGAACTCGGATGGATGCGGCGTCAACCCAAAGCACGAACAACAAAATCTAAATCTAGAATCGATGATTTTTATGAAAT
>JAQXBT010000008.1 GCA_029252265.1 Flavobacteriaceae bacterium
GTTCCCAGGTTAAAATTACCTGATAAACTTCCTGAAGTGGTCCAACTAGTAGAACTCGCATTAGAAACGTTTGTTCCAAGTATCGTAAAAGGAGCAATAGCTGTTCCTGGAATGTAACATATGGCACCGTTATCACCAGCTTCAACCGACGGAAGCGCTTGAGTAATAACTATAATTTCTTCTATTGCATTTGATGCACACGGCGATAACGGAGTTGCTACAAGACGAAGTCTTGTTACCACGTTAGAAGGAATATCAGTTCCTAAGTATGAAAAATACACATCATTAATAACCTGTCCTGGACCATCTATAACACTCCATTCAAGTGTATCATAATTAGTTCCTGTTCCGTTTAATGGTACACCTGTTGAATTGCTAACACAAGTATTAATATCATTAGCAGTTACCGTAGGACTCTTAATTATATTTAGTAACATTGAGCTTGTATCCACAGGACAGCTGCTATTTCCAGTTCCTGTGATTGTTAAGTACACATAACCCCTATTTATATCATCAATACTTGGGATATATTCGGGATTCAGAGCTGTAGCATCTGAAAATGACCCTGGTAAATAGGTTCCTGAAGACGTTCCATTGCTGTTTTCAGAACTAATCCATGTGACGTCTGTAGCACTGGAAGTAGCATCTAAAAGAGTAAATGTTTCTGATTCGCAAATTGATGCATTAACTCCCGCAAAGACCCCAACGCCATCAGCTATAGTTACTTGTATAACATCTGTAACAAATGTGCCACAAGCAGTGTTCGAAACTCTAATCGTTAGATACACATATCCTAAATCGATATCATCTTGAGAGGGTGTATAACTCGGATTAAGAATAGCATCGTTTGTAAATATTCCACTAACATAAGCACCCGAAGACGACCCATCACTGTTTTGTGAACTCGTCCAGATTATAGTATCATCACCCGTTGCTGTTGTGTTTACAATATTAATGTTGGAGCTTTCACAAACGGTAAAATCAGCGGCAACAGTGACTGTTGGCTGTGACTGAATTGTTACAGTCATTGTGTCGGAAACATCTCCAGTACATGGTGCAATACTTGTAGCGGTTAGCGTTAATGTAATGACCCCTGTTTCACTAATTCCAGGATTATATTTTGGCGTTAAGGTATTAATTGTAGAGGCTTCAATACTTCCTGTTCCGTCATGAGACCAAGTAAACGTTGAAGCATTTGAAGTCGTAGCGCCATTTCCTGAAACGATGATATCTTCACCATCACAAAACAGTAAAGAAGTACCCGCTTCAACTTCAAGAAGCGGTTGTAAATTAACGGTAATTGTTTCAGATTGAACAGTTGAACAACCCGCTTCAGGAACGGTTTTCACTTTCAATAAAACAAAGCCATTTGCAATTTCATTGACTGAAGGCGTAAAACTTGGAGTTTCTGAATTCACATTTGTGGGAACGCCAGGCGTTCCAGATGCCCCTGTAACATTTGTCCAAAGAATAGATGTAGCGTTGCTGACATCAATCAAATCTGGCAATGTAAATGTAGCACCACACATTGTGATGTCATTTGTTGATGCGGTGAGTGTTGTATCTTGATTGATAAATATGGTCATGGTATCCAAAACGGGGACTTGTGAACATGCAGCATTTGGCATGGCTGAGAGCGTCAAAGTCACCGAGGTGATGTCATTAGACCCAAGGCTATACGTTGGATTGATTGTGCTACTAGAAAAATCAAAAGAACCATCTCCCGATGTAGACCAGCTAAGTGCGCTAAAATTACTAGCTGTTGCAGAACTCAAAATAACATCTGTACCTTCACAAACATCAAAAATATCGGTTCCTGCACTCACAATTGGATTGGCAAAAATTGTTAAAACCATTGCATCTGTTGAAGAAGCACATCCGTTTGTAGACGTTGCTGTGAGGTCAAATTGAATATCTTTAAATCCTGTTGCAGAGTTAAAATCTGTTGGACCCGGAATATAAACCGGTTGTAAAGGATCAGCCGTAGACTGTATCGTCCCAGACCCATTTGAAGTGGTCCAGAAATACGTTGTAGAAGCAACTGGATCGACTACCGAACCAACAAGTTGGTAAGACGCAGTTCCTTCACAAAGAATGGCATCAACTCCAGCATCGACTACTGGCGCTGCATGTATTTCAACCCACAAATCATCCGTTATTGAAACTGGACAAACTCCAGTTCCTACAGCTGTTAACGTCATTACAGCGGTACCGGTCGCTCCAGCATCTGAAGCAATTACAGGGGTTAAGGTATTCGCTCCAGAAATAATCTGAGCAGGGCCTGTCACACTCCATGTATATGTAAATTCATTTAAAACACTGGCACCAACAACGGTGTACGTTTCGTTGACACAAATAGAACCATCAACACCTGCATAGACCACCGGTTTTGCTATAATTTCCAATTGTACTGGACTTGAATCGCTTGAACAAGAACCATCGGTTGAGAGGGCTGTAAGAATCAGGTTTACAATTCCAGTCTGACCAGCAGCTGGGGTATAAATCGTCGCCAAATTATTATTTGGTGTAAACGTTCCCAATCCGTTAGAAGACGTCCATACGACTGATCCATAATTAGACGCTGAAATTTCCGAGCTTGTAAGTGTGAGTGTTTCACCTTCACAAATAGTTCTTGAGGTTGGAACCACAACGATCGGACTAGGTACAATAGTAATCGTTTTAGTATCGGTATCTGTTGTATTACAAGAATCAAATCCATTGACGGTTAGTGTCAAAATGATGTCTCCTGTTGCGCCTGGAGTTGGTACAATTACTGGGTCTAAATCATTTTGAGTCCCTGCTTGTATGGTTGCAGGACCTGTTAATGACCAATTGACATCTGTAGAAATAGAAGTATCATAATTGAATGCAAAGGCATCATTAACTTGGTAAGAAATCGTTCCTTCACAAATGGATATAGGACCTCCAGCATCTGCAATTGGATTTTTTTCAATTAAGACTTCCAAATCGTAGGTGGCATCAGGACAATTCGTATTAGAAAGTCCGGTCATCGTTAGGGTAACTCGTCCTAAACTTAAATCTAAAGCAGAGGGCGTATAAACGGTATTTAAATTGGTAGGATCTGCAAAACCAGAAGTCAAAGCTGAAGAGCTTGTCGTCCAAGAAATACTCGAAGAATCTGGTGCGAGTCCAACCAATGCAATTGTATCGTCTTCACAAATGGAAGTCGGAGCGGTAAAACTAACCGTTTGTTCTGGATCAAAGTTTAATGTAATGGTATCGGATACATCAAAGGCAGTTCCACATTCTGTTGTTGCAAGAGCCGTCACTTTTAAAACGACTTGTCCCGCAATTAGTTGTGTTGCTGAGGGTGTAAACGTCGGATTCAACTCGGTTGGATTACTAAAACCTACACTGCTTCCTGTGCCGTCAACGGTCCATAAAATAGACGCGTTACCTGTAGCCGTGACACCAGAAATTATAAAGGGTTCTGAACTACAGACTTCCTGAACTGAATCCACAACATCAACCGTTGGTTTTGGTTGTACAACCACGACAAGCGTTTGAATATAGGGCGCACAAGTCAATGTAGTAGTGGATGTTAATTGGATCTCAAAATCAGCCTGATTTCCAGGAAATTGATTAAACGTAGCGGTATCAGAATTTGCATTTACAAACGTTCCATGATTGCCATTAATTTCGGTCCAGGCGATTGTATTTCCGTCTGAATTGACGGTAGTCGCCGTATAAGGTTCTTCAGCACAAACAGCTCCAAGAGAACTAATCGTTGCGTTTGGCGCTTGATCGATTGTGATTGTGATTTCTTCAAAATCAGTAGAAGAACACGGCGCGGCGCTGGTTGCTGTTAAGCGCAAAGTAACAAAGCCATTCGCTCTGTCTGCTGCATTAAATGTATAAGATGGATTTGGAACAGTTGAACTTGAAAATGTCCCTGTTCCTGTTGGAGTTACGCGTGTCCAACTTAATATATTTGTTGGATCTTCAACAGCGTTACCCGTTAAATCATATTTCAATTGGGAACTACAAACAACATCTGTAAGAGTCGTCATAGAAACCACAGGAGTTTCAATCACATTCATTGTAAATTGTTGCGTGGTGGGTTCATCGCAAGGCGAAATTCCGTCCACACTAATTTGGATCACAACCGTATCACTATCCGCTCCAGGCTCATACGTTGGGCTGGCGGTATCACCATCTGTTAAAGTTCCGGTTCCACTAATAATTGTCCAATTAATTGAGCTGGCGGTATGATTAGTAAAAGTCGCTGTTAATGGTTTATCAACCCCTTCACAGAAAAAACCATCGTCCGTAAAATTGATCGTCGCTAGCGGATCGATATTTAATTTTAATATGTCTACAATTTGAGTACTACATGGTGCAATCGGATCGACTGTAAAGATCAAATTCACAAAACCAGCGCTAATGTCAGCTGGGGTCGGGGTGTAAGTTGGTGTCAATGTTGAGTCGCCTGTTAAAGTTCCAGAACCTGAGGTTGTCCATGCATAATTATCTACAGAACTTTCATTTTCTATCGAAACAAATCCTGTTGGGACGGTAAAAATCCCTTGTGATTCGCAAATTGTTTCTTCAGTATCGGTGAGTGTAACAACTGGATTTCTTGTAATCGTGTGTGAAATAAGTTGTGTAATCGTTCCAACACAAGGCGCAATTGCATCAGCAGTCACGATTAATTCTACCAAACCATTGGCAATTTCATTGGCCCCTGGTGTATATTCAGTAACTATGTTATTGATAGAGGCAGTAAAAGCTCCGTCTCCACCATTATTAGACCACGTAATATTGGTCACATTCGTTTCTGTTGCATCTGCGGTGGATATAATCGCACCTTCACAAATATTTTGAGAAACACCTGGAAATAATTCAGGTTTTTCCTGAACAGGGATTCGAACCACTTCCACAACAGCGGCACCACAGGGTGCGTTTGGAGTGACGGTAAGGGTCAAATCTATAAATCCGTTTGTAATATCTGTGATACTAGGGGTGACTATTGGGCTTAAAGTCGTCGGGTTTGCAATGGTGGTTCCAGTCCCTGTTGTTGACGTCCAAATAAAGGAATCTGCATCGGTAATCGTAGTACCTACTACTGCAACATTAGTTTCATCCTCACAAATTGGAGCTTGTGGCGTTACCACTACAACCGTTGGTGAATCCACAAAAGAAACAACCATGGAAGTGACTTCATCGGCCGTACATGGATCTAGGGCAAACGCTGTTAACGTTAAAGTTACCGATCCAGTGCCTAAATCGCCTGTTCCAGGAGTATAAAATGGGTCTATAATATTGTCAAAATCAAAAGTTCCATCCCCTGCTCCATTGGACCAAACTAAATTATTAACCGTCGTTGTATCAAAACTAGCGGTGGTAATTTGGAACGGTAAATCACATTCGATTAAATCGACTCCAGCATTAGCAACAGGGAGGTCCTGAAATAAAAGGTTGAAACTTTCGGAGACTTGAATGGCACATGGTGCAACTGAATCGACCGTAATTGTTAAAGTGACTCCGCCCACCGCTAAATCGGCAGCCGAAGGATTATAAACTGGGTTCAACGGATCTCCGGAAGCCGTAAAAACGCCGGTACCCGTGGTTTCCCAAACAATGGAATTTATATCGTAAGCCGTCGCTGGTGCAATGGACACGCCTCCAATACCAAAAGTATTTTGATCGATACAAATGGAGGTTGTCGCTGGAACGGTGATGACTGGAAGTTTTTGTAACTCAAGTCGAATCGTGTCCGTTACTAATACAGTACAGGGCGCATTTGAATTGGCTTCAAGCGTAAGAATAACAAAACCTGCGTCGTAATCTTCAGCTGAAGGCGTATACGTTTCTACTAAATTATTTGGATTTGCTGTTGACCAAGTGCCTGTCCCTGACGTTAACCAAGTAACCGTTGAGTAGTCTATTGTACCGGTCGCTTGATTTGTCACATAAGAAGATGGAACGAGTGCACCTTCACATAAGCTTACAATTGCCGGCCCCGCATCTACCGTTGGTTTTTCAATAAAATTAAGTGTAATTGTATCTTGTGTTGAAGAATTACAATTTAAAGGCGTTCTTGAAGCGGTTAAGGTTAGTGTTACAATACCGAGTTCATAATCGGCAGGGGTTGGAAAATACGTTGGTGTTTCGGTCGTTTCCAACCCTCCAAAATTACCGGTTCCTGAGGTTTCCCACAATAGTGAATCATAATGATCTATAACGACATTTGTTATTGGAAAATTAGGTGTATCCACACACAAATCTACATTTGGATTGATAAACGTAATTTCTGGTATCTTGTTGATTGTTAAGACCATTGAATCCTCAATAAACGCATTACAAGGGAAATTTGCTTGTCCCCTTAAAGTCAAGGTAACTGTTCCTAAAGCAATATCAGAAGGACTAGGGATATAGGTTGGTGTTGCTGTAAATTCAGAACCTGTTTGAAAATTACCATCACCACTTCTACTCCATATTAATCCAGCAGTATTTGAATTGGTCGCAGTGTTTATGGTGTAAGAGTCGCCTTCACATATTTGAGCATCAGTACCAGCATTAACTTGTGGCTTTGCAGTAATTATAATTTCTGTTTGAGACGTTGATGGAACAGTACAGGGTGCTATTGCATCTGCTGTTAAGGTCAAATTAACAGTACCGGACTCGCCTAAAACAGAATTATAGGTAGGAGCTAAAGTAGCGGTGTTTATAAAAGTTCCTAAACCACCACTTTGAGTCCAATTGGTTGTATCTGAAAACTGTGCGGTTGCTGCACTAATTGTAACAGACTCACCTTCACAGATTTGCAATGTTGTCCCCGCGTTGGCGATCGGATTTTTTTGAATGGTCAAAACCATTGTATCGGAAGCAGCTGCACAACCCGCTTGAGTTCCTCTAACCGTAAAACTGACCGATCCAGACGCTTTATCTCCTGGGCTGAGTGTATAAATAGGATCTTCGGTATTTACATTATCAAAACTACCTGATCCTGTTGAAGTCCACGTAATTAAATTTTCATTTGCTACCGTTGATTGTAATTGATAGGTATTATTGCTTTCACAAATGGTCGCATCGCCACCCGCCACAGCAGTTGGAGCTGCATTAATTGTGTAGAGCACAGAATCTGTAACATTTGGACCACAGGCGTTCATAGGCGTGACATCTACAAGAAGAGTCACAGTAGAATTTAAATCGGTCGCAGCAGGAACATAAATTGGGTTTTGAACCGTGGGATCAATAAA
Source organism: Flavobacteriaceae bacterium (assembly GCA_029252265.1). Taxonomy (GTDB): domain Bacteria; phylum Bacteroidota; class Bacteroidia; order Flavobacteriales; family Flavobacteriaceae; genus Hel1-33-131. The sequence continues at coordinate 7,224 of JAQXBT010000008.1, forward strand.
AAATCCGTTTCCTGTTCCAGGATCAACCGTCCATAATATGGAACCTGCATTTTGAATCGCAGCGCCAACGATGTTTATGGGACCTTCACAAGCTAAACTGTCAGGGCCTGCATCAACAATCGGTGCTTTTACAATATTTAAAATTAAAGTATCTGTAACTGGAGCAGAACAAGGGCTATTTCCTGAAGCCGTAAGCGTCAAAGTGACCGTACCATTTAAAACATCAGATGCCCCGGGTGTATAGGTAGTTGTTAAAGAACTTGAAGACGTAAACGTTCCATCCCCAGATCGAGTCCAAGCATATGTACTTGGCACTCCATTCGTTACCGCCACTTGACCAGGTGAAAATGTATAATTAGAACCGTCACAAATGGTAGCCTCTACAGGCGCAATATCTACAACTGGAGGTGGAGTAATAAGAATATCAACTGTATCTGAATCAGACGGGCATGTATTTCCAGAAAGCACTTCTAGAGTTAAAGTAATAGGCCCAACGTAACTTATATCGGCAATACTTGGCGTAAAAATAGGGTTAAAAGGATCTCCTAAATTTAAAGTTCCCGTAATTCCTGCGGGTAGAGTCCAATCTAAGGTGGCTGCAATTAATGATGACGAAGATGATAAATTTACTAAGGTCTCACTTGCATCAATAGGCACAGGGTCTGTACCACATGTAATAACATCTGGACCTGCATTTGCAGTAGGAATCGCGTCTATATTAATGGTAATTGTATCTGAATAGGTTTGCGTACAGGGCCCTAATCCAGTAACTGTGAGTCTTAGCGTTGCAAACCCAGTTGAAATATCAGCAGCACTTGGCGTATAAGTTGGGTTTAAAATGTTTGGATCATTAAAATCTCCAGAACCAACATCGTTAGACCAGACTCTGGTTGAGGTGTCATAGTTTGTTACTGTTGATTGTAGTTGAATGGGCGTCGATGATGTTTCACAAATATCAAACGCAGGGCCGTCTGCAAAAGTAATCACAGGCTCTGGCTGCATGGTCACTATCACCTGATTTGTTTCAGTACATAAATTAGGTGTTGTTTCTGTTAAAATATAAGTTGTTGTTACTGTTGGTGTTACCAATGGGTTTGAAGACGTTGATGTAAATCCAACTGGGATACTGCTCCAACTGTATGTGTTTCCTAGAACCGAAGCGGCTCCTATGTTAATAGAGTCAAATTCACAAATTGATGTATCCGAAATAACTTGAGCAATTGGCAAGGGGTCAGTGACGATTTCAAAAGACTCTTCTATAAAACAACCCGTAATGTCGTTTGTAATTCTGTAAGTAAAAATTTGTGTCGTTTCTTGATCAAAATTAAGAGTAACCTCGTTCAGGGTACTAAAAGGAACTGTTGGACTCCCTCCCAAATTTGTATACCAAGCATAAGAATGGTTTGCTATAAAAGCTTCCCCATACGTATCGGTATCTCCTAAACACTTAAGTTGGTTTGGGATGGCGGTAATAGAAGGCGCAGGATTCACAACAATCTCAATTTCGTTAGAAAAAGAAGGGGGGCAGCTGCCGTTTTGAACTTCTGCTCTAAATAAAGTGGTTTGAGTAAGAACCGGAACCGTGTAACTATTGGTTGTATTGGTAATAGTTGACCAGCTAGATCCATTATCAGTAGACTCTTGCCATTCGTTTATTAGTCCTACTTCAGATGCTAAATTGATCACCCCACCAGCATTATTTTCACAAATTGATGATGTGGTAGATGTAAGGGTGCCGCCATCACTAACTTGCGAAACTTCGATAAAAGCAGGCGTTGAAAATTCTTCTGGCGCTGAGCCACTTTGCAACACGGCTCTGTAATATAAATTTGAAGTGGTATTTACAACTGTATAGGTAGATCCTACATTGCTTATTGCTAAAACACCAGATGTAAAATTAACCACTGGTGATGATTCCCATCTGATAATACTTCCTATCTGACCCGATAAAGTTAATACCGTAGAATTCGTTCCACTACAAACTGTTGTGGTTCCAAAAACACTTCCACCCACTGAAGTTGGGAAAATAGTGACGGAAACTGAGGTTCTATTTACACTTTCACAACTGCTAACATCAACTTGTGCCGCAAAATAATTTCCATTAACCAACGGAAATGATGTCGCATATTGAGTTCCTGCGACTGCTTGATTATACCAAACGGGTGTTCCAGAGCTCGATATTTGTAAATCTGAAATTGTCGCTGAATCCGATTCTAAAAATGATTGTGCATTCGCAATCGGTGCATTTGGAAGCGTAGGTTGTGCATCAATAACTATATTTAAGGAGGCTGAAGAAATACAACCTAAAGAATTAGTGACTGTATAATTGTAAGTTCCTGACGGAAGACCGGTAATTGGGTAGCTTGAACCAGAATTGGTAATCGAAACATTATCACTTGTTCTTGTTAAGGTCCAATTTCCAGTCGACGGCAAATCGGTTAAAGTCACAGAACCTGTAGAATCGGTACACGAAGGTTGGACAAGTGTTCCAACTACTGGAGCTGATTGTACGGGGATCGCATCGATGGTGACCGAATTTGTAACTGCCGAATCGCAAATACCATTAGAAACTGAAAATGTATAAGTTCCTGGATCTAAACCATTTACTGTAAAAGAAGTGGTTGAATTAGAGTAAGTTGTACCGTCAAATAAATTCGTTAAGGTCCAATTTCCTGATGGCAAATTAGAAAGTGTCACACTCCCTGTAGAAATAGAACAACTCGGATTTGTGACTGTTCCAACCGTTGGCGTTGAAGGAATATCATCAATAGTTACTGTAATTGCAGACCGTAAACTTTCACACCCTAAACTGTTTGTTTCACTAACATAATAAGTATTTGTTCCAACAGCCGTTGTATTAATAACTGGAGCCGTCACAGATCCAACACCTCCTGTAGCTAACAAATACCAGTTTAAAGTTCCACTTGTTGAAGTGGTCGCTGTTAGCGGAGTTGCCGTATCATTTTTACAATAGGTAACGGAAGCAGATGGGACGGCTGGAGCAGTCGGAACTGAATTCACATTTACTTGAACTTCAGATCGCGGGCCTTCACAACCATTAACGGTTTCACTAACAAAATAGCTTGTTGTTCCAAGTGTATTTACCGCAGGTGTATGTGATGTTCCTAGAAAATTACCCGCAGTTAATGCATCATACCATTGTGGGTTTGAAATTCCTGAAGTATTTAAAGCAGTTGCCACCTCATTTAGACAGAAGTTAACAACCGGTTCAACAACCGAAGGTGCAAATGGCAATGGATTTACATCAACCGTAATTTGAGAACGTGCACTTTCACATCCAAAAGCATTTGTTTGACTCACTTCATAGGTAACCGTTCCTGCACTTGAAGTATCAGCCGTTGGGGCTGAGGACAATAAAGTTCCATCAAAATCATACCAAACTAAACTATTTCCAGTATTAAATGTTGCAGTTAAAGGTAAGCCTGTTTCATTCAAGCAGTATTCGATAGGGCTGGTCACTGTTGGTGCGGGTGCATTTGGGTTCACAGTGATGGTTACCGAATCTGTTAATGAAGCCGAACAATCAGAATTATTAACAGAAATAAGACTCATTTCGGGATCTGCCAACGGATTGACCTCGGTTATAGTCGCTAAACCGGCACCATCTAAGACCACTGTTTGATTCGCACCAGAATTAATTGAGTAAACAACCGTTGCATTTGGTGATCCTGTTACTGCAAACAGCGCATCCTCCCCCGAACAAATTGAAGAAGGCCCACTTAAAGAAGCGTTTGGTGTTGGGTCTACATTAATAGTAATGGACGCATCCTCAGAACATCCACTAGCATCAGTCCCTGTTACTGTGTACATTGTGGTTGATGTTGGAGAGAACGTAAGTGTTGGACCCGTTTGACCGCCTGGACTCCATACATAGGACACGGCTCCTGCTGCGGTTAGTGTTGTACTATCTCCAGTACATATCGTATCATCACCAGTTATTGAAATGACTGGCACAACATTGACTTCGACTTGCACTTCGACTCTTAGACTTTCACATCCATTTATTGTTTGACTGACATAATATGGAAAACTTCCTGGGTTAGTACTATCTGGAAGCGGCGCTTGCGACAGCGGCGATCCACTCGTTGATGCCAAATACCATTTTAAATCCGTTCCCGTTGCAGAAAGTGCAGACGTAATATCTCCTTGACAATATGTTACAGGACTTATAATCGTTGGTACCGAAGGAATCGGTTCAACGGTCAAAGTTTCTGTGGTCGATATAAGATTGTCGCAATTAGTATTCGCAACTTTGACCAAAAGAACCGTTTGATCTGCCAAAGCATTTGATATAGGGAGACTAAAAGTCCCTGAGCTATTTAAAGTTATATCTGTATCAGCTCCTGAATTTAATTTATAAGTTACAACCGCATCTGGTGTTCCCGAAAATATAAATTGAGCATCACTTCCAGAGCAAACAGATCCATTGGAAGTGACTGAAGCAGTAGGTACTGGACTCACCTCCACTTGAACCGAAGCAGACGCTAAACAACTGTTTGAATCTTCTCCAATAACAGTGTAGTTTGTTGACGCTGATGGCGTCACATCCAATGCTGCTACAGTTGTAAAACCACTCCCCCAATCATATCTTAAGGCTCCACTAGCGGTTAATGTGGTTGTTTGACCTTCACATATAATAAGGTTTCCAGTCACACCAATTGTTGGCAGACTATTGACCGTTACTGTAAAAGGTGCAGAATTATTTGAACATCCATTTGCATCAGTTCCTATGACTGAATAGGATGTATCAGACGTTGGGGAAACCGAAATTGATGGAGTCGTTTGACCGCCTGGACTCCATATATAGGACACGGCTCCTGCTGCGGATAGTGTTGTGGATTCTTCAAGACATATTGTATTATTTCCACTAATACCAATTGTTGGCAGACTATTGACCGTTACTGTAAAAGGTGTAGAATTATTTGAACATCCATTTGCATCAGTTCCTATGACTGAATAGGATGTATCAGATGTTGGGGAAACCGAAATTGTTGGACCCGTTTGACCGCCTGGACTCCATATATAGGACACGGCTCCTGCTGCGGTTAGTGTTGTGGATTCTGCAAGACATATCGTATTATTTCCACTAATACCAATTGTTGGCAGACTATTGACCGTCACTGTAAAAGGTGCAGAATTATTTGAACATCCATTTGCATCAGTTCCTATGACTGAATAAGATGTATCAGATGTTGGAGAAACTGGAAGGAGTGTAGACGTCTCACCTCCTGGACTCCAAACATAAGAAACGCCTCCTGATGGCGTGAGTGTTGTGGATTCTCCAGGACATATCGTATTATTTCCACTAATACCAATTGTTGGCAAGCTATTGACCGTTACAGTAGAATTTGCAGAAGTTGTACTTCCATCATCGTCTGTAATGACACATCGATATACAGCAGAATCCAATACAACGGAAGATGCAATATTTAAAACATCCGTTGTTTCCGCGGAAATATCTACCCCATCTTTTTGCCATTGATAGTTTAAAACACCATTTCCATTGGAAACCACAGATAAGGATATCGCTTCTCCAACACAAACATTGACTACTGATTGTGGCTGTATCGTGATCGTTGGAACAATTAATAAATCGGATGAATCTAATACGTATGTAGTATCTTCGTTTTCGACACCGTCATAACTCTTAGAAAATACATTAAGAGATATCGTTAATATTGATGTTAAAAGTAAAAATCTTATTAAATTAAATTTGTTCATTATTTTTGAATAAAGATTAGTCAATTGGAAATATTAACAAATATAAATAAATTGTTCATAAGTCTCATTGATTTGGATAAATTTATACGAAGTAAAAGGTGAGAATTGACAGATATAATGAATTTTACTTCAATTAAAAGAGGAAAAGTTAGTTTCAGAAGCATCAGCAAAAAATTTAGTTTTTAACGCTGAAAATCAATTTCTTGAAATTTAATCTTAATTAAATTGAATTTAGTACGTAATAAGTCATTAATTTTGTATGACATTTTTAAATAATAAATTAAACATGAAACTATCATTTGTTTGGAGTTTGTTCATTCTTTGTAGTCTTTCTAATTGTGCACAATCTGCTCCTACACAAGCAGGTTGCTCCATAGAATTTCAAGCAAAGGCTTACAAAAACAAGACTTTTTATCTTGCCAGTCACTATGGTAAGTTTCAAACTCTGGTAGATTCTGTGATTGGAGACGCCAATGGCAAGCTTATTTTTAAAAATGATGAAACGTATGTAAGCGGGATTTATATGCTGGTAAACAATGCTAATGAAATTGAAATTGAATTTTTGATGGACGACGTGCAGCAATTTAAAATTAAGCCCGATTCACAAAATCCCTCAAAAACAACTATTGATCAATCGCCCCTAAATATCGACTTTAGAGATTTTAATGTTTTTTTAAAAACTAAACGCTCAGAGATTGATGTACTCAAAACCTCTTTTGAATCTAGTAATGTCAAAAGTGAGAAAGCGATATATCAAAAAAAAATTGAGTTCATTGAAACTGAAATTTCACAGTATAAACAAAACTACAGCGCATCACATTCAAATACGTTGGCTTTGTTATTTAAATTAACACAGCCTATTGATGACTTCTCTTCCCTAGCCGAAAACCAAAAATTAGCCACCAAAGAGGATTCTATTTCTTATTTAAAAACTAATTATTTTAAAGGCATTAATTTTAATGATAATCGCCTCCTAAGAAATCCTTTTTTAGAACCAAAACTCTCCACCTATTTTGAAGTATTCGTTCCCAAAACAGTGGACGCAATCACAAAAGAAATCACTAACCTATTAGAGATCGCTAACACCCCAGAAAGTGAGCTCTTTAAATATATGAGCCTGTACTTTATGGACCTATACATAGATCCTAAACAAATGGGGCACGACCGCATATTTTTAAATCTATACAACTCCTATTTTAAAACCCAGACTTACGATTGGCTTCCTTTGACTCAAAAAGAACTTTTTAAGTCAAAGGCACGTTTTTTAGAACACAATCAAATTGGAACTAAAGCAAGAGAATTATTCATGAATTCCATGGATGGAAAGCCATTTTACTTATCTGATCTGACAGCCAATTATACTGTGCTGATTTTTTGGGACCCAACCTGTGGCCATTGTCAGACCGAAATTCCAAGAATCAACCGTTTATACAACGATGATTGGAAAAACATGAACCTTTCTATTTATGCTGTAAACATGAATTCTGAGGTTCGAGAGGAATGGGGAAAATTCATTACAACCCATAAACTATCCGCATGGAATCATGTATCGCCAGCCTCTTCAGTGAGCGGGAATTATTCGCAAAAAGATGTGGATTATCAAACCCTCTACAACATCCAACAAACGCCTGTGTTTTATTTATTGGACAAGGATAAAACAATCATTGCCAAAGATATAGACCCCGATGACTATTTGAGACTAATCCAAAGAAAATAGTTAAGCAACGTTAAAACCAATAAATTGGAATCGGCATCAAAAAAAAAGCATCCTATTTAAAAGAATGCTTTTTTTTATTTTTTAAAATAAGGGGGTATCATCAGATTAAAAATCAAATAACGATTAATCTAACAACTCTTTTTTAGCCTCATTCACCCAGCCTGCTTGATTTTCAAATTCAACATAGAAAATTTTCAGATCTGCTTGGTTTGGATAATTCACAAGGAAAATCGTTTTATCGGCTTGGTTTGAATACTCCGTAAAAAACCACAGCCCCTTATTTCCTTTCGCTTGATTGCTGTAGTCAACTTTGTAAACTTTTAAATCGGCCTGATTTGCATGCTTCATAACGCAAGCTGCGATATCCGCATGGTTTTGATAGCCAACAGAAAACAATTTTTGAGCTGATGCAAACTGTATCACAAACATGGTAATTACTAACGCTGCAAACTTTTTCATAACTTTAAATTATGTGTTACTTAACTAAAAACTTAACAGTTTTTGATTGATTCCCTTGTTGTATATTCATTAGGTATAAGCCTTTTGAGAATGCAGACACATCAATTCTATTTGTATCTAAATCAAACGCTAAAGCTTGTCCTATTTGATTGTATATTTTTATAGAAGACTTTGAAACATCTATACCTTTAATAGTTAAAAAATCATCTACCACGGTTGGGTAGATAGATACAGAAGAAAATTCTACACTAGCTGCCGAAAGCACTCCCCAGATGTCTTCTGCATCAGGTCCATTCCAAATCAAAGTTGCTAGATAAGGATTGTCAATAAACGGATTTCGATTCCCTTGGTTAGAAGCAATCACATTATTTCTATTGGTTTCAAACACAGATACAGGATCTTCTTCGTTCCACTCCAAAAAGACATCTGGAATATCATTTGAATAGGTGGTGGTACCAGCCCCTATATTTGTTGGTTCGCATTGTGTTGGATAGCGCAAATACATATACATTATAATTCGAGCAACATCCCCTTTAAATTCATCTCCAGGGTAAAAATGACTACCCACATAACCCGAATCCCCTGAACCACTTGCAAAAAATCGATTGCTTCTGTAAGTATTCATTTGAGAATCGGCGGCTCTCAAATTGTGAACATCGGTACCAGGACCTGCTGAATTCGTCGTCAAATTAGGATTTGCCAATGATCTTGCAAACACATGTTCTCGGTTCCAACGTCCTACTGATGTGCCTGAACCTTGTTGCAACGAAATAGCACGTGTTCGATCAGTTTTACTAACCCCATCAGTATCATCATAGCCATAAATTAAAACAACATTTCCTGAAACAGAAGCATCCGCATCACTTTCATGCACCACATCCCAAGTGTCTGTTGAACCCGAAGTATATGGAATTAACTTGGTGTGTGAATTAATAATTAATGTCGAAAGTTCACTTTTAAGAGCATCTCCATCCTTCGTGAAATCAACCCCAGAATAATACACGGGAATTTGAGCGGATAAAAAACTTGTAAAAAGAATAAAAGCAGAGAAGATCATATAAAAGACCTTCGAAGTCGAAGTAATTTTCATAAAAGTATAATTGGTTAATTGGATGCTAAATTACAACATATAATTGATGAAATCAAAAAATTGCGCACCATAGCAGTTCTATTTGATATAAAGTTCTATTTTTACAAAAATTAAAAAAAACTGAATGACTTTATTACTGATGGCCGCTGGAAGCGGAAGCCGCTATGGAAAATTAAAGCAATTTGATGATTTAGGGCCTGCCGACGAATTTCTGATGGAATTTAGCATTTTTGATGCCCTCAAAAATAATTTCAACCATATTGTGGTCATCACCAAAGCTGCGAATCAATCCTTTTTAGAATCGCATCTCTCTAATTTACTTCCTTCGGATGTGAAATTAGATGTGCTAGTTCAAGAAATAAACGACATCCCAGAAGGCGTTTTCTTAGAAACTAAACGCGAAAAACCTTGGGGAACTGCGCATGCTGTTTGGACCGCACGAAATGTAATTAAAGGAAGTTTTGTGATCATCAATGCCGATGACTATTATGGTCAAAACGCTTTTGAAGGTGCCGCAAACTTCATCAAAAACAATACTTCAAATAATACCTTTGCATTGGTAGCTTACAACCTAAAAAACACACTTTCAAAGTTTGGATCGGTCTCAAGAGGCGTTTGTGAAGTCGAAAATAACAACTTAAAATCAATTATTGAACGCACTCAGATTTCCGAAAAAGAGTCTCAAATTATTGATGAAGATTCGGGTGTTACTTTAGACCCAAATGCTGCCGTTTCAATGAATTTCTGGATTTGTAATCCTTCTATTTTTAAGTATATCGAAACTTATTTCTCAACGTTTTTAAAGGACTCTGATAATCTTGAAAAAAGTGAAATTTATTTACCGTTTGTAACGCAGGAAATGATGGAAAATGGCCACATCACTGTCAAGGTAATTGAAGCCCAAAGCGACTGGTTTGGAGTTACTTATTATGACGACAAAGACATCGCTGTTCAAACTTTATCTGAGCTGACTCAAAAAGGGGCTTATCCGACGCCATTGTGGAAGTAGACTGATTAATTTTCTACTTTCAGACCACTGTTTTTCCATTGAACAAAACCGCCTTTTAAATCATAAACTTTTACAAAGCCTTTGGCAATTAGTTTTGAGGCACATTTTGCACTCCGACTGCCACGCTGGCAATAGACGATAATGGGTTTTTTTGGATCTAAATATTGGATGTTTCGTTCAAAATTTGCATCTAAGAAATCGATATTTTTTGCGTTTGAGACATGTCCTTTCTGGTATTCGCCAGGAGTTCTAACATCGATTAACTGAATGCCTTCCAACACAGAAAGCTCCTTGAGTTCTTGAGGCGTAATAAGCACCAATGCATCCGAAGTTTTCGTTTGACAACTCAAACACGTTAAGACGCCAAAAAAGCAAGTGATAGTTTTTAAAAGATTCATTTTATTATGGAATTACAGTGGCACCATCCCAATCGTTAAAACCACCCAAAAGATTAAATGCGGATTCAAAACCCAACTGAGTCATAATCGAACAAGCTTGTCCACTTCGTGCGCCCGATCGACAATAGACGTAGTAGGTCTTTGTTTTGTCAAGTTTTTCGAGTTCTGAGATGAATGCTTGCCCCCTATGAATGTCCAATTGAATGGCACTAGGAATTATGCCTTCCTCAACTTCTTGATCGGTTCGGACATCTAAAATGATTGAATTTGAATCGGATGCTTGTTGCATCGCCCATTCTTCTTGTGATAAATCTGACATAGTCTGTAGTAAAATTGATTATTAATAGGGTATTGCTCTAAAAAATATTCTTAAATTTTAATGGAACATCCAATCGCTTTGGTTTTGCTAACTTCAATTAAGCCCCCATTTAAAAGCGTATCAACCGCATTTTCAACATAGTAAGTTTTAACCAAAGATGGATCTGAATAATTATCATCAATCGCACCAATATACTGAACCACTGGCCCACTTTTAGTTGATTTTAAAATATAAGTATGTGGGGTTTTTGTCGCTCCAAATTGAGGATATACCAACTGATCTACATCCATTAAATAAGGAAATGTAAATCCTTTTTCTTTGGCACGTTGCTGCATGGCTTCCATCGAATCTCCCGGTTTTGTTGTTACATTATTAGGCATGATTGCAATCACAGGGTACCCAAGTTTTGCATATTTTTTATTTAACGCTTCGATGCGGTCTTCATAGAGCACTGCATATGGGCAGGTGTTACAAGTAAAAACCACAATAAAGCCTTTAGCGGTCTCAAAATCAGAGAGGGACACAAACTTCCCATCAATATTTTCTAGTTTAAAATCAGTGACTACATCGCCAATGTCATAGCCGTTTTCAGTAGGGATCGGCGTAAAAGCAAGCGTACTAAACAGCACAAATAATAATAGAATGATTTCCTTTAGGTGATAAAATTTTGAAGTTGATCGTCTCATAATAATTTGTTTTATGGGGTTAAAAATGTTTTTAATTCAGACTCTAACTCTTTGTACGTAAAGGTACGGTTATAAAACACACGTTTCGATGCATTATAAATGAGTGTAACTGGGATGGCGCCACCCCAATCAGAATCTATTTTTGGAATCCAGGCGTTCATATCAGGGTCATCTAAAACAATAACTTTAGAAGATAATTGATGTTTTTGAATGAACGGCTGTAATTTGGTTTTGTATTGATGCGGAAAATCTAAACTGATAAGAAACACTTCTACATCGTCTGTATAATTTTTTTGGATTTTCTCAAAGTGTGGCAACTCTTTTACGCAAGGTGCGCACCAAGTCGCCCAAAAATTGACCACATAAGTTTTGGAATCGTCGCGATTAAGAAACGGTTCAATCCCAGTAAAATCATAAATTTCTAAGGGAGCTGGTTCTTTTTGGTTGGTGTTACAACTAAAAATAAAAAGGGTTAATGTGAGCAATCCATATTTCATTTGGTAAAGTTAGCAAATCAGCTGAAGGAGGCTAAAAATTTTAACAAAAAATTACCATCAAAAACAACCTTGACAAATCAAAAAAATATCAATTTTGTAACTTAACTTTTAATTTAAACCATGTCATGAAACATACATTTTTAAAATCAATTTCAATTTTATCTTTTTTAGTGTTGTCAGCATTCACAACTAACCAGACAAAAGAAATAAATATAAACGATAGTATAGTCAATTGGATTGGTTACAAAATAACTGGTCAACACGAAGGTACTATTATGCTTCAAAGCGGCAGTCTTGAATTTAATGATAATAATTTGACCGGAGGGAATTTTGTAATAGATATGACTTCTATCAATACAACCGATCTTGTAGGAGAATATAAGGATAAATTAGATGGTCATTTAAAGGCGGATGATTTTTTTGGAGTTGAAACCCACAAAACAGCGTCACTTATCTTCACTTCAGTAACAAAAAATAAATCTGACTATACAATTGAAGGCAATTTAACAATCAAAGGGATTACCAATAAAATTAAATTCACTATGATGCTTGACGAAAATGGCGCTACAGCTGATTTAAATATAGATCGCACAAAATATGGTATCAAATATGGGTCTACTAGTTTTTTTAATGACTTGAAAGACAAAGCAATCTATAATGTATTTGATTTAAACGTTTCATTGATATTTTAATTTTTTTTTTAAAATTAGCTTTGGTATCTTTAAAAACGTTCTTATCTTTGGATTTTAAAATAATTTATGAATCAATCTTTAAACAATACATGGTGGTGGTGCTCTCGAAAAAAAAATTCGTGATCCACTCTTTGTATGTTTAAATCAAAATATCAAGGCTTGTCATTCACGACAAGCCTTTTTTTTATGAAAAAATTTGAACTAAAAACACATTACAAAAAAATACTCGCCGATACCATATCGCCTGTGAGTGTGTATCTGAAAATTCGTGATAAGTTTCCGAATAGCATTCTACTGGAAAGTAGTGACTATCACGGCAATGACAACAGTTTTTCCTACATCTGCTGCAATCCAATTGCATCGATAAAAGTGGAAAACAAGGTGATTACCAAAACGTATCCCGATCACAGTATGGAGACCATGCCCGTCATAAAGGATCAGGTCACCATGGAAATTGATGCCTTTACAAAACAATTTAAAACTCAAAAAGACACTAGTTTTAAGTTTATAAACAATGGAATGTTTGGGTTTACCGCTTACGATGCGGTTCAATATTTTGAAGATATCGATATTTCTAAAAAGAGAGATTCTATCGAGATTCCTGAGATGTATTACGCTATCTATCAAAATATTATTGCAATCAATCATTTTAAAAATGAGGCCTATATTTTTGCACATTGTTATGAGTCTGAAAGTAATATTGATGCGATCGACCATTTGATTAAAATGCAAAGTTTTGCGTCTTATGATTTTGAGTCAAAAGGCGATATTAGTTCAAACTTGACGGATGACGAATTTAAATCTCATGTCGATTTAGCCAAAAAGCACTGTGCACGTGGCGATGTGTTTCAGTTGGTACTCTCTAAAAAATTTCAACAAGATTTTAAAGGGGACGACTTTAATGTTTACAGGGCTTTACGAAGTATCAACCCCTCGCCCTATCTCTTTTATTTTGATTATGGGAAATTTAAAATATTTGGAAGTTCTCCAGAAGCACAATTAGTTGTCCAGGACCAAAACGCCGAAATCCATCCGATTGCTGGCACCTTTGCCCGCACCGGAGATGATTTGAAAGACGCTAAATTGGCAAAAAAATTAGTCGCCGATAAAAAAGAAAATAGCGAGCATGTGATGTTAGTCGATTTAGCACGAAACGATTTAAGTCGCCATTGTACAGAAGTAACAGTCAAAAAATACCGAGAAGTTCAATTTTTCTCTCACGTGATTCATTTAGTAAGTAAAGTCCTCGGAAAGGTTCGGAAAAACACCCCAACCATGCAAATTGTAGCCGATACTTTTCCGGCGGGAACCTTAAGTGGCGCCCCAAAATACAAAGCAATGGAACTGATTGAAACGTATGAAAAAACAAGCCGTGCGTTTTATGGTGGTGCGATTGGATTTATGGATTTCGAAGGAAACTATAACCATGCCATTATGATTCGAACGTTTTTAAGCAAAAACTACCAATTGCATTGGCAAGCGGGTGCAGGAATTGTTTCAAAATCAAAGTCCGAAAACGAATTAAAAGAAGTATATAATAAACTAGGCGCACTCACAAAAGCCATTAAACTTGCCGAAACCATTTAAAGTATGAAGAAGATATTAGTCATCGATAATTACGATAGTTTTACGTTTAATTTAGTGCATTATCTAGAAGAACTAGAATGTGAGGTCACAGTGCTTCGAAATGATAAGTTTGATCTTGAAGACATTCATCAATTTGATAAAATCGTACTTTCGCCTGGACCCGGAATTCCTGAGGAAGCGGGCCTTTTAAAAGCCGTCATTAAACGCTATGCTTCCAGCAAAAGTATTCTTGGAGTTTGTTTAGGACAACAAGCCATTGCCGAAGTTTTTGGCGGGCAACTCATCAATTTAGAGGAAGTATATCACGGGGTACATACCGACATCACTATTATTGTTGATGATGAAAATTTGTTCGATCAAATGGAAAAAACTATCGAAGTCGGTCGTTACCACTCTTGGGTGGTGGACCCAAATTTACCAGAAACATTAGAAGCCACTTCAGTGGACGAAAATGGACAAATTATGTCCTTGAGACACAAACTATTTGATGTAAAGGGCGTTCAATTTCATCCAGAATCGGTGCTGACACCCAACGGAAAACAACTATTAAAAAACTGGATAAATTCATAAACAGATGAAACACGTTTTAAACAGACTTACCAACCATCAAACAATTTCTGCTGAGGAAGCAAAACAGATTTTGATAAATATATCCAAAGGGGATTATAATCAAAGCCAAATTGCGGCTTTCCTCACTATTTTCATGATGCGAAGTGTGACCCTCGAAGAGTTAAAAGGATTTAGAGATGCTCTTTTAGAATTGTGTATCCCTGTAGATTTAGCTGCTTATAATCCCATCGATTTGTGTGGCACAGGCGGCGACGGAAAAGACACCTTTAACATTTCTACCCTGTCTTCATTTGTAACGGCAGCCGCAGGGGTTCCAGTCGCAAAACACGGCAATTATGGCGTGTCATCTGCCTGTGGATCCTCAAATGTACTAGAATCATTAGGTGTGAAATTTTCAAATGACGTTGACTTCCTGGAACGTGCAATTGCCACCACTGGAATTTGCGTATTACATGCACCCTTGTTCCATCCAGCGATGAAAAATGTGGCACCTATTCGTCGTGAATTAGGGGTGAAAACATTTTTTAATATGCTAGGACCGATGGTGAATCCGTCCTTTCCAAAAAACCAAATGGTTGGGGTGTTTAGCTTGGAATTGCTCCGATTGTATAGTTACCTATATCAGGACACCGACAAAAATTACAGCATTGTACACGACCTCGGTGGTTATGATGAAATCTCTTTAACCAACAGTGTGAAAATTGTATCCAACCAATCGGAGGTGCTTTTTTCGGCTGAAGATTTAGGCTTAAAAAATAATACACAAGAATCCATTTTTGGTGGAAATACTGTGGCAGATGCTTCTAAGATATTTAAAACCATCATCAGTGGAAACGGTACAGAAGCTCAAAATAATGTAGTGTGTTCCAATGCGGGACTTGCCATTGCAACCGCTAAAAAAACTACCCACAAAGAGGGTTACGAACTGGCCAAAGAAGCCCTGTTTTCAGGAAAAGCAAATGAATGTCTTACCAAATTAATTGCGCTATCATGAGTAGTATATTAGACCGTATCGTCGCTGATAAACGTATTGAAGTGGCCCTTCGAAACCAACTGATTCCAACTAAACAATTGGAACAATCGGTATTGTTTGAGCGCCACTGCCCTTCGCTAAGTACGCGATTGCAGCAGAGTACTTCAGGCTTGATTACCGAGCATAAACGCCGATCCCCTTCAAAAGACTGTATCAATCAAAACTTGAACGTGCAGGACGTGGCAAAAGGCTATGAAACTGCTGGAGCCTGTGGGATGTCTGTTTTGACCGATATGAAATATTTTGGAGGTAGTTTAGAAGATTTATTAACAGCAAGAGCCAGTTGTGAAATGCCTTTACTTCGAAAAGAATTTATTATTGACTCCTATCAAATTGTGGAAGCAAAAGCCTATGGCGCCGATGTGATTTTACTGATTGCTGCTATTTTGAGTCGCGAAGAAATTCAAGCATTTTCAACCCTTGCTCAAAAATTAGGCATGGAAGTTTTGCTGGAAATTCACAACGAAGCCGAATTACATAAATCGCTGATGCCCTCTCTAAATATGATTGGTGTGAACAACCGAAACCTTAAAACCTTTGAAGTTAGTTTAGAAACCAGTAAAACACTGAGCGCGTTAATTCCGGATGAATTTGTGAAAATTTCTGAAAGTGGGATCCGTACCGTGGAAGACATTCAAAGTTTACAACCTTATGGGTACAAAGGATTTTTGATCGGTGAGAGTTTTATGAAAACTGACCACCCTGGGGCGAGTGCAGCTGCCTTTATAAAACAATTGAACAGATGAAACTAAAAGTATGTGGCATGCGACATGAGGATAATATTCGGGCGATTGCGACCATCGAACCCGACTATTTGGGCTTTATCTTTTTTGAAGGTTCCTCCCGTCATGTCTCAGAATCTATTCCTACGGTTCCTGAATCCATCAAAAAAGTTGGTGTTTTTGTGAATGCATCCTATGACACCATCGTTGAAAAAATAAAGATCTACCAATTACAAGCCGTGCAATTACACGGCGAAGAAACGCCCGAATTTTGTCGATCCTTACAAGCACTTAATATTGAAATTATCAAAGTATTCTCTATTAAAAATGAGTTTAATTTTGAGGTACTCACTCCCTATGAAACGGTCTGTGACTTTTTCCTTTTTGATACCAAAGGGCCGTTAGCCGGAGGAAATGGCTATTGTTTTGACTGGTCGGTATTAGAAAAATATCCCGCTTCCAAACCCTATTTTTTGAGTGGTGGGATCGGGTTAGAAAACTTAGATCAATTACAAGAATTTAAAAACAGTCCCGCAGCAACCTACTGCCATGCAGTGGATGTGAACAGTCGATTTGAAATGGCTCCAGCGAAAAAAGATAAAAAATTATTAGAAAAATTTAAACAATTATTATGAGTTATCACGTCAATGAAAAAGGCTACTACGGTCAATTTGGAGGCGCATTTATTCCAGAAATGCTGTATCCTAATGTTGAAGAATTACGTCTCAACTATTTAAAAGTGATGGCCGAACCCGATTTCAAAAAAGAGTTCGATCAATTGCTAAAAGATTATGTGGGCCGTCCAACACCACTCTATTTTGCAAAGCGTTTATCCGCAAAATACAATACCAAAATATATTTGAAGCGTGAAGATTTATGCCATACAGGTGCGCACAAAATCAACAATACGATTGGACAAATATTAATGGCCAAACGTCTCAAAAAAACACGGATTATTGCAGAAACCGGTGCGGGACAACATGGCGTGGCCACAGCGACGGTTTGTGCTTTGGCAGGTTTGGAATGTATTGTTTATATGGGAGAAATTGACATCGCACGACAAGCACCCAATGTGGCTCGTATGAAAATGCTCGGCGCAGAAGTACGTCCAGCACTGTCTGGAAGCCGCACTTTAAAAGATGCCACCAATGAAGCCATTCGCGATTGGATTAATAACCCTGTCGATACCCATTATATTATTGGAAGTGCTGTTGGGCCCCATCCCTACCCAGATATGGTGGCACGTTTTCAATCGGTAGTGTCGGAAGAAACCAAATGGCAATTAAAAAAAGTTGAAGGCCGTGAAAACCCTGACTATGTGGTGGCTTGTGTGGGTGGTGGTAGTAATGCTGCGGGGGCCTATTACCATTATTTGAATGAAACCGAGGTTAAACTCATTGCTGTGGAAGCGGCTGGAAAAGGCATTTATACGGGTGAAAGTGCCGCCACGTCGGTGCTTGGAAAAGAAGGCGTCATTCACGGCAGTAAAACTTTATTAATGCAAACCAACGACGGTCAAATTACGGAGCCCTACTCTATTTCGGCGGGACTCGATTACCCCGGTGTTGGCCCTATGCATGCGCATTTGTATGAAACCAAACGGGCGGAATTTATTTCGGTGACCGATGACGAAGCCATGACCGCTGGTCTGGAACTATCGCAACTCGAAGGCATTATTCCGGCGATTGAAACCTCCCACGCCTTGGCCATTTTTGAAGATAAAAAATTTAAACCCGAAGACGTTGTAGTCATTAGTTTATCGGGACGTGGTGATAAAGATTTGAATACCTATATTGATTATTTTAAACTCTAAGATTGTGAATCGAATACAAGCAAAATTACAAGAAGATAAAAAACTATTATCCATTTATTTTACGGCGGGATACCCTAACTTAAATGATACGGTTACAACGATTGAAAACTTAGAAAACAATGGCGTTGATATGATCGAAATCGGCTTGCCGTTTAGTGATCCATTGGCCGATGGTCCCACCATTCAGGCGAGTTCGACACAGGCCTTGCACAATGGCATGACTTCAACCGTATTGTTTGACCAGCTCAAAGATATCCGAAAAACAGTGTCGATTCCCTTGATTTTAATGGGCTATTTTAATCCGATGCTCCAGTTTGGTGTGGAAGCCTTTTGTGAAAAATGCCAGGAAGTGGGTATTGATGGATTAATCATACCTGACCTGCCTGTAGAAGTCTATCACGAGGAATATAAAGCTATTTTTGAACGGTATGGTTTGCTGAATATCTTTTTGATTACGCCACAAAC
>JAQXBT010000046.1 GCA_029252265.1 Flavobacteriaceae bacterium
AACCCCATCAAGATGTACTAACTTGCCATCATTTCGGTCTGAAACAATACCTGGTTCTATAGAAAAACTTGGATCTTTTAGTTGTGGTAAAAACCCATCAATCCAGTTTTCAAATTCCTCGTATATTTATTTAATATGCAAATTTTGACTCATAAATTACTTTGTGAATTATGGAACTTTTTGATTTTGATAGATTTAAATTCAAAACACAAAAATCAAATAATTAAAAATTGTAAGTATTAATGGTAACATATATTTGATTTACAACAATCCTAATTTGAGAATAAAAATTAGATTGTATCTTTGAAAAAAAATAAAATGAAAAAATACCTTTCAGAAATCATAGGAACCTTTAGCATGATTTTTTGTGGCTGTGGCGCCATGGTGATCAATGATTTTACAGGGGGTATCATTACCCATCCTGGCGTAGCCATCACATGGGGATTGATTGTCATGACCATGATTTATGCGTTTGGAGATATTTCAGGAGCGCATTTTAATCCGGCGGTGACCGTTGGGTTTGCAGTCGCTAAAAAATTCAGTTGGAAAGAAGTTCCAAAATACATAGTAGCCCAATTTACTGGCGCAATTGCCGCTTCGCTGCTCCTACTCTATCTATTTCCGGATAGTGATTTAGGAGCCACCATACCCACCATTGAACCCTTAAAAGTATTTATCATTGAATTACTTCTTAGTTTTTTCTTAATGGTTGTTATTATTAATGTGTCTACAGGAAGCAAAGAAATTGGACCCATCGCTGGAATAGCCATCGGAAGTGTGATTCTTTTAGAGGCCATGTTTGCTGGGCCATTAACAAAAGCATCTATGAATCCCATTCGTTCGTTGGCGCCTGCTCTAGTCTCCAGAAATTACTCCGACTTGTGGGTGTACCTGACAGCACCATTCATTGGGATGCTGTTAGCTGTCTTTAGCTGTAAACTTGTAAAAGAGGATAATTGTTGTGATGAAAAATGTTAATATTTGTTTAATTGTATTTATAATACTTTAAACAAAATGTATTTTTACGCTGTAAACAAAATATGTTATGGCCAAAAAAACAACTCTCACACAAAACACACTCGTAAAATTTTATATGGACTATGTTTTAGAACACAACCATGCTCCAAAATCTATTTACACCTTTGCAAAATCTAACGGATTTGAAGAAGCAGATTTTTATCAGTTTTTTGCAAATTTCGAAGTTTTAGAAAGTACTATTTTTAGTTTATTTTTTACAAACACACTTGAAACTTTAGAGTCAAGTAAAGATTACCCTACTTACGATTCTAGAAATCAATTATTGAGTTTTTACTTTACATTTTTCGAAAATCTAACAGCTAACAGAAGTTATGTTGTCTATGCATTAAACGAAAGTTCTAATCAACTGGAAAACTTAAAAAAACTTAAAGGATTACGTTCAAAATTCTTGAATTATATCGATCAATTAGATATTGAAGTATTGCAAATCAAAAACAAGCAATTAGAACAAATTAAAGATAGCGTGGTTCAAGAAACCTATTGGATTCAACTTATGCTAACCTTAAAGTTTTGGTTAGATGACACGTCTACTTCTTTCGAGAAAACAGATATTTTCATTGAAAAATCAATCAATGCTAGCTTTGATCTCATTAATATTTCCCCTTTAAAAAGTTTCGTTGATTTTGGTAAATTTTTGATTAAGGAAAAAATCAGCATGAACTAATATGAAGTCCATCGACAAAATACCCACCTCAAAAATACAACGCGCCGGTAAACTTGTTTCAACGGGTGCAAAAGTTGGGGTAAATTATTTAAAATATTATGGTGAAAAGATCACCAAATCGGAGGCTATTGCCAAAGATAATCTCAATAAAAATAACGCCGAAGATATTTATTCGGGATTAAAACAACTCAAAGGAAGTGCTTTAAAAGTAGCGCAAATGTTGAGTATGGAGAAAAGTATTTTACCACAAGCCTATGTGGATAAATTTTCATTAGCTCAATTTTCTGTTCCGCCACTGTCACCGCCACTAGTAATCAAAACCTTTAAAAAATATTTTGGACAACACCCCAACGAAATTTTTGACGAATTTGATTCTGAATCCGTCAATGCTGCAAGTATTGGACAAGTCCACAAAGCAGAAAAAAATGGTAAAAAGTTGGCTGTAAAAATCCAGTATCCAGGTGTGGCTGATAGTATCCAGTCGGACTTATCCTTAGTGAAACCGATTGCCATAAAAATGTTTAATATTAAAGGGACAGATTCTGACAAATACTTTCAAGAAGTTGAAGATAAATTGGTGGAAGAAACCAATTACGATCTTGAAATTTCACAAAGTAAAGAAATAGCAAAAGCCTGCGTTCATATTCCTAATTTATTATTTCCCGAATATTATGATGACTATTCCTCGGATCGCATCATTACAATGGATTTTATGAAGGGAGAGCATCTTTCAGAATTTGCCAAATATAATACCGATACCCAAAAAGCAAATCAACTTGGCCAAGCGCTTTGGGATTTTTATATGTTTCAAATTCATAACCTTAAAAAAGTACATGCAGATCCACATCCTGGAAATTTTCTGATTAATGAGGATGCACAGTTAATTGCTTTAGATTTTGGTTGTATGAAATCGATACCAGATGAATTTTATATTCCTTACTTTGAATTATCGGACAAAAAAATTATTGATACTCCCAAATTATTTAAGGAGAAGTTGTTTGAGTTAGAAATTTTAACTCCAACAGATACTCCCGAAGAATTATCATTTTTCACCGCGATGTTTCATGATCTATTGAGTGTGTTTACGTTGCCATTTCACGAAGCAGTGTTTGACTTTTCTAACTCAGGGTTTTTTAATAAAATTGGAGATTTAGCCGATCGTTACAGCAAAAGCACAGAGCTAAGAAAGTTTAATGGAAATCGTGGGTCAAAGCACTTTATATATATCAATCGAACTTTTTTTGGACTCTATAATTTGATGTTTGATTTAAAAGCATCATCTGTTAAAATTAACCAATTCAACAATTACTAAATGTTACACTTAAAACGCCAAGATTTTGATGATTTAGACCATGTTTACAGAATAAACATGATGAATAGTTGTTCGGGATTTAAGTCGGCAAACCTCATCGGAACTAAATCAAATGATGGCATTCCAAACGTGGCGGTTTTTAGTTCAGTAACGCACTTGGGATCCAACCCTCCCCTTCTTGGAATCGTATTCAGACCTGTAAGTGATGTGCCTAGAAACACGTACGAAAACATCAAAGAAACAGGCCAATTCACGGTGAATCACATCCATTTAGATATTATTGAGCAAGCACACCATACCTCTGCTAAATATGATAAAGGTATCTCAGAATTTGACATTACAAAACTTGAAGAAGAATACAAAAATGATTGGCATGCGCCGTTTGTAAAAGGAGCCCCAATTCAAATGGCACTCACCTATTGCGAAGAGTATATTATCAAAGCCAACAATACGGTTCAACTTATTGCCGAGATAAAGGATTTATACATTAAAGATGATATTGTAGAAGCTGATGGATTTGTCGATTTAGCAAAAGCAAATATTGTGGCCATTAACGGCTTAGACGGCTATGCTCTGCCATCGCTTAAACAACGAATCGAATACCAACGTCCAAAAAAATAAAGATTCATTCACATTGAAAAAACAGTTTCTCCCTAGCAAAATTTGCATTCAATGCAATCGACCCTTTACATGGCGAAAGAAATGGGAGAAAAATTGGGAATCCGTCAAATATTGTAGTAAAAAATGCAGCAGTCTTCGAAAAAAACAAGCTTAGTTTGGTTTGGAAATGATTTAAGAACAGTCGATAACTACGTCCTTAATGCAGCCGTAGAATCGTCTGAAAAAGTCATCGGTGTTTATTTTTTAAATCCAAAATTTTTCATACCCACTAAATATGGGTTTAAAAAAACAGCCGTATTTCGCGTTCAATTTCTTCTTGAAACATTAGAAGATCTTAAACAACAATTACAACACCTCAATATTTCGTTAATTGTTTTACACAAAACTCCAGAAAACAGTCTAAATAAACTAATTTCAGAGTATGAAATTACAAGCGTATATCGTCAAAATGAATGGACAACTGAGGAAAAGAAAACTTATCAATCGAGCCTCAATACGACTTCAGAAATAGTTGATTTTAAATCTTATTACAATCAATTTTTATACCACCCAGAAGATCTTCATTTTGAAGCAAAGGACACGCCTCGCGTATTTACTCATTTTAGAAAAGCCATTGAAAAATCGGTTAAAATTCGTCCTTTAGTGGTTCCTAAACAAATGCCCAAAGAAAATCTTTTAGAAAAAACGCCTGACATTCCAAGTCTTGAATATTTAGGCTATCAAACGCCTCATGAAATACCGGAATCGGCATTTCCATTTAAAGGCGGAGAAACACAAGCAAACCAGCGAATTGAATCCTATATTTTTAAAAGTAAATCCTTAGGAATTTATAAAAAAACTCGAAATGGATTGATAGGTATCAATTACAGTTCAAAATTTTCTGCTTGGCTAGCGAATGGGAGTCTATCCCCTCGAACTATTTACTGGAATGTTAAAAAATTTGAAGCTACTTACGGATCAAATGACTCAACGTATTGGATGATTTTTGAATTAATTTGGCGCGATTATTTCAAATATATTTCGTTAAAACATGGCTCTCATATATTTAAAATCAGAGGGATTCTAGAAAAAACATACGATTGGAATCTGGATACTTCGCTTGTAAACCAATGGATCAACGGCACCACTTCTAATGATTTTGTAAATGCAAATATGTCTGAATTACAAAAAACAGGCTGGATGAGTAATCGAGGTCGGCAAAATGTCGCTTCGTATTTTTCCAAAACACTTCAATTGGATTGGCGCATTGGCGCAGCCTACTTTGAATCACTTTTAATCGATTATGACGTACACAGTAATTATGGCAATTGGATGTACGTCTCAGGGGTCGGAAATGACCCTCGAAATCGAACCTTTAATGTCAAACTTCAAGCCGAGCGCTATGACTCCAATGGAGCATATCGCAAAAAATGGCTTCAAACTAAATTATTTTAAATGAAAACACTTCGTCTTATACTTGGGGATCAACTCAACGCACAACATTCTTGGTATGCATCTGTTTCAGAATCTACCGTATACTGTATGTTTGAAATGCGACAAGAAACCGATTACGTCAAACATCACATTCAAAAAGTGGTTGGGTTTTTTGCGGCCATGCGGGCGTTTTCAGAAGAGCTAAAATCGCAAGGGCATATAGTGATTTATGTAACTTTAGACGAGGCTTCAAATCATCAAGACCTGAAAGAAAATATAACGGCTCTGATCACTTCTCAGGATATTGAAAAATTTGAATACCAGTCGGCTGATGAGTACCGTTTGGACGAGCAACTTAAATCTATTTGCAAGCTGGTATCCATTCCAACTCAAGAATTTGATACGGAACATTTTTATACCACTCGCGATGAACTTTCGATATTTTTTGAAGGAAAAAAGCAGTTGTTAATGGAGCGCTTTTATCGATACATGCGTAAAAAACATCACATTTTGATGGAAGGTGAACAGCCTGAAGGTGGTGAATGGAACTATGATAAAAGCAATCGAAATAAATGGAAGGGTTCTCCAGGAATTCCACCCTTTATTCAGTTTAAAACCAACGTAGATTCGATTCTAAACGCCATTCAATCGTCTGGAGTTGAAACCATTGGGCGTTTCAAAGAAACTACGTTTTCATATCCAGTAAATAGAGCGCAATCGTTGCAACAACTCGAGTATTTTAATCAGCATTTATTAGTTCATTTTGGGGATTATCAAGACGCATTACATACCGATGAAGTGTATCTATTTCACTCTCGGTTATCGTTTGCAATGAACCTCAAAATTATTAGCCCAAAAGAAATTATAACGTCTGTTTTATCGCATTATAGGTCTAATAGCAATGAAATCTCTATTTCACAAGTTGAAGGATTTATCAGACAAGTCATTGGTTGGCGAGAATATATGCGTGGGATGTATTGGGCACAAATGCCAGAGTATAAAACTTTAAATACGCTTGATAATCATCAGCCAATTCCTGAGTTCTTTTGGACTGGAGAGACCAAAATGAATTGCTTAAACAAAACCATTAATAACTCATTAGACAATGCCTACGCACATCACATTCAACGTTTGATGATTACGGGAAATTATTTGCTATTGACCCAAACAAACCCCGATGCCGTGGATGCTTGGTATTTGGGGATTTATATCGATGCCTTAGAATGGGTTCAACTCCCCAATACTCGGGGGATGAGTCAGTTTGCCGATGGCGGTCTGATTGCAACTAAACCTTATGTTTCATCAGGTAGTTATATCAACAAAATGAGTAATTATTGTGTTGACTGTCAGTACAATGTCAAAGAACGCTTGGGGGAAAATGCTTGTCCATTTAATAGCTTATACTGGAATTTTCTGGATGATAAACGACCTCAATTAGCCAGGAATTTTCGTATGAAAATGATGTATTCTGTATTGAATAAATTTTCTACTGAGGAACTCATTTCGATGAAATTGAGAGCTTCTAAAATAATGGAGACTCCAGAGAGTTTTTAGTCTTTTTGATAATAAATGTTAATATTTGTTTAATTGTTAATGTAAATGACTCAACATTATGTATGTTTGATTCATAATCATTACTATTGGTTCTAGATACAACATACTACAACAAGGAACATCGACAATTATTAGAAAATTTTGTTGGCAAACCCTATAGTTTTTTCGAAACGATTAAACGTGGAGGTGTTGGATCAAAACGAATGATTGTTGATAAAGTAAGTCCAAATTTAAATTCGATTTTAAACACGGTTTCCGATTTAAATTATGCGAATATTGAAATGCGGAAAAAAGGCATTTTGATACATGTTACAAAAGGACAAAAGAATTTCACTTGGGCCATTCCGTTTTACCATCTCGTAGTGTATAAAACTGATGGAATGAGTATTCATGCTCAAGGAAAATTTATTCACTTCAAGAAGTCAAGAAATTTCTATGAAAATAAAGGTTTTTTAAGATCTTTACTGGAAGAAAAAATACAATTCGATGAACAATATAAACTTCCTATATCATGAATTTTAATACTGTAGAATTGGATCGAATTATAGAAATGGCTTGGGAAGACCGCACGACTTTTGAAGCAATAGAACACCAGTTCAAATTAAGTGAACAAGAAGTAATCAAAATCATGCGAACCTACATGAAACCTAAAAGTTTCCGATTGTGGCGAGCACGGGTACAAGGGCGAAAGACAAAACATCAAAAATTAAGATCATTTGAATCTGGAAGATTTAAATGCACGAGGCAACGACAAATAACTCACAACAAAATATCAAAGCGTTAAAATAAATTATGAATAATCAAGTTACTGAAGATGAAAAGGAGCTATTAAATGGATTTTCGAACCATGAAATTGGTGATGACCACCTTTTTACGGGCTTAGAAACGCCAATGAAGAAAGACGCTTTTAAAGTATCCGATCAAGAAAAGAAAAAGAAAATTGCTGTTTTATTTGAAGAAATAATGGATGTTTTAGGATTAGACCTTACAGACGATTCTCTTAAAGGAACTCCCGAACGCGTTGCAAAAATGTATATTGATGAAATATTTTCTGGGTTAAACCCTAAAAATAAACCAAAAGTTGCGTTATTTGAAAATAAATATCAATACAACCAGATGTTGGTTGAAAAAGATATTACTTTTTATTCGAATTGTGAACATCACTTTGTACCAATTATTGGGAAAGCGCATGTTGCCTACATTTCATCAGGAAAAGTAATTGGTCTCTCTAAATTGAACCGAATTGTACAATATTATGCCAAAAGGCCACAAGTTCAAGAACGACTAACCAATCAAATTGCTGAAGAATTAAAAGGCATATTAGGAACCAAAGATGTGGCTGTCATTATTGACGCAAAGCATTTGTGTGTTTCCTCTAGAGGAATCAAAGACGATACCTCTGCAACCGTCACCGCTTATTATGGTGGTGCATTTAATACCTCAGCAAAAATTGCTGAACTACAAAATTATTTAAAACTATAACTATGGATGTTATTAAACAAGCTGACGCTTTTGAACTCAAACCACTCACTTTTAAAACAACGAGTGAACGAATTGAAGCATCAAGAGAAGTAAAGGGATTGATATTGGGAATCAACGAGATTTATAAAACCAGTCAAGATCCAAAGTTAATGGATCAAATGAAACGCTTAACTGCGATAAAACAAAAAATTGAAAAACGTTTAAAAGGGCGTCCACTTAGAGCATGAAAAAAATTATTATTATTGGAGGGAGTAAGGGTATTGGAAAAGCAATTACTGAAAGTCTTCTCAAGGAACACGAGGTCATCAACATCAGTCGAACCGAACCAGACTTTCAACATGCGAATCTGACTCACTATAACTGTGATGTATTATCAGATGAATTGCCTGAAATTGAAACAGCAGATAGCTTAATCTACTGTCCAGGAAGCATCAACTTAAAACCTTTTAATAGGCTAAAGTTAGATGACTTTAGAACGGACTTTGAAATCAATGTGATTGGTGCCGTTAAATCAATTCAAGCCTATACAAAAGCTCTGTCACAGAGTGAATCGGCTTCTATCGTATTGTTTAGTACAGTCGCTACAAAATTAGGGATGCCGTTTCACGCGAGTGTTGCAACGGCTAAATCTGCAGTTGAAGGACTCACAAAATCAGTGGCTGCTGACTTAGCACCTACCATTAGAGTGAATGCAATAGCTCCGACGATTACAGACACAGAATTAGCTGCTAAATTTCTTAGAAATGAACGTATGATTGAAAGTACAATTCAGCGTCATCCTCTGAAAAAATATTTAGCACCCTCAGAAGTTGCTGCAATGGCTGAATACCTAATTTCGGATGTGTCTAAATCAATTTCAGGGCAAATATTTAACTTAGATTGCGGGATTGTGTCTCTAAAATTATAAAATGAGATTATTAATAGTAATAGTTGTCATAGCTGTAATAACATTTTCAGTTCAATCCAAATCGCAATCAAAAATTAACCAAAGTATGTCTTTATATAATATTGAAATTAATAGTATTGATGGAAGTCCTATCCATTTAAACGAGTACAAAGGAAAACACCTTCTGTTTGTGAATGTTGCATCTGAATGTGGCTTTACCGGACAATATGAAGACCTTCAAAAACTATATGATACTTATCAAGATAAGTTGATGGTAATTGGGGTTCCTTGCAATCAATTTGGTAGTCAAGAACCTGGAAGTTCTGATGAGATTCAAACCTTTTGTCAAAAAAACTACGGCGTTACTTTTCTGATGACCGAGAAAATAGATGTCAAAGGAGATACGCAGCACCCACTCTATCAGTGGTTAACTAAAAAGGAACTGAATGGTGCTAAAAGCACCTCCGTTAAATGGAACTTTCAAAAATATTTGATTGATGGAAACGGACAGTTTATAGATTACTTTTATTCAATCACAAAACCATTAAGTAGTAAAATAACCCGCCAATTTAAATAAATCATGTTTGGAATTTTTAAGAAAAAAACACCGATAGAAAAACTGCAGGAACGTTACAAAAAATTAATGTCCGAATGGCATCAGCTTTCATCTACAGATCGCTCTGCGAGTGACGCTAAATATGCAGAAGCACAGTCGATTTTAAATGAAATCGAAAATCTTAGAGATTAAATGAAATTTTACAAAGGATTAATCCTTTTTATAATCATTAATTTTGGTGCACTTGGAGTGGGCTCCTGGCTCATGAATGATGGTCCTCAATCAGAATGGTATATTCATTTGAATCAAGCGCCATGGACGCCTCACGGATGGGTTTTTGGGGTAGCTTGGAGCAGTATAATGTTGTTGTTCTCAGTGTATATGGCGTATCTCATTCAAACAGACCGATCTCAAAAAGTAATTCTATTATTTAGTTTTCAATTTATATTAAACGTGTTCTGGAACTACCTATTTTTCAACCAACACCTCATCACCTTAGGCTTGCTGAATATTCTATTTTTAACCTTACTGATGTTCTATTTTCTTGTGGCGTTTAAACATTCACTGAAAAACAAAACCTTTTATGTCCTCCCCTATTGCATTTGGTTATTACTAGCGACTTCTTTAAACCTATACATCGCATTATACAATTAAAATGAAATTATACCGATTACACAAAAAGCAAAATTTCCCTATTAGTGTGGAAACAGCTTGGGAATTTTTATCGAATCCAAAAAATCTAAAAGCCATTACTCCAGAGTATATGAGTTTCGATATTATATCAGGAGCCGATCGCCCCATGTATGCAGGACAAATCATCCAATATATTGTAACACCAATTTTAGGGATCAAAACCAAATGGGTCACAGAAATTACTCAAGTGAAAGACCAACATTATTTTGTAGATGAACAACGGTTTGGACCCTATGCACTTTGGCATCACAAACATTTTATTAAAGCGATTGATGGCGGTGTAGAAATGGAAGATATTATTGACTATAAAGTGCCACTTGGTTGGCTGGGACAATTGGTACACCCGTTTATTGTGAAGCCTAAATTAGAAGAAATTTTTGCTCACAGACAAAAGAAATTAATCGAATTATTTGGAGTATACAAATGAAAAAGAAAGTTTCCATATTTTGGTTTAGAAGAGATTTAAGACTGCATGATAATCATGGATTATTTGAAGCATTACAGTCAAAAGATCCGGTACTTCCTATTTTTATTTTTGATCCTGCTATTTTGGAATCCTTACCCAAAAATGATGCTAGAGTAGAATTTATTCATAAACATCTAACTAAAATCAATACGGATTTACAAACACATGGAAGTGGTGTGGCTGTACATCATGGATCACCCGAAGCTGTATTTGATAAAATTACTAGTGAGTTTAATGTAAATGCAGTATATTATAATCGTGATTATGAGCCCTATGCACTAGAAAGAGACGCCGCTATTTCAAAATTATTAGAATCAAAATCGATCCCTTTTATATCCTACAAAGATCAAGTTATCTTTGAGAAAAATCAAATTACAAAAGACGATGGACTGCCGTATAAAGTCTATACACCTTTCTCTAAAAAATGGTTAGCCGCCTTTAAACCCGATGACTACAGGGCGTTTGATTCGCATAATTTATTGGACCATACACATAAATCAAATTCATTGAATTGGGTCGATTTGAATGCTATGGGGTTTGAACCCAATCCCGTTAAAATTGCGCCCTACAAGGTTGAAAAAGAGATTATAGAGAATTATGAAGCCACACGAAACTTTCCTGCAATTGATGGGACTTCAAAATTAGGACCACACTTGCGATTTGGGACCGTGAGTGTTCGGGAAATCGTTGCTAGAGCAATTCAACATGAAAACAGTACCTTTTTAAAAGAATTGATCTGGCGTGAGTTTTTTATGCAGATTTTGTGGCATTTTCCGCATACCGTTACACGGAGTTTTAAACCACAATATGATGCCATTAAATGGCGTAATGATCCCGAAGAATTAAAAAAATGGTGTGATGGAATGACTGGCTATCCACTGGTAGATGCTGGTATGCGGGAGCTAAATCAAACTGGATTTATGCACAACCGTGTTCGTATGTTGGTGGGTAGTTTTTTATGTAAGCACCTTTTGATTGATTGGCGTTTGGGTGAAGCTTATTTTGCAGAAAAGCTCCATGACTTTGAACTTTCAAGCAATGTAAGTAATTGGCAATGGGTGGCTGGATGTGGGGTTGATGCCGCTCCGTATTTTAGAATTTTCAATCCGACGACACAAGTCACTAATTTTGACAAAGCGCATACATACATTAAAAAATGGGTTCCAGAGTATCAAGAATTAACGTATCCTATCCCAATGGTGGATCATAAATTTGCAAGAGAACGTTGCCTCACAACGTATAAAGAAGCCTTAGCGAAGTAGCTATAATTTCTTGACATATTGAGTGATAATCACAATGTGCTTCCCATCAACTTTCCCTTCAATATAAGTTTCATTTTCATGATCTAATGAAATGCGTCTCACTGCGGTCCCTTGTTTGGCAACCATACTCGTTCCTTTGACTTTCAAATCTTTAATTAGAACCACACTATCGCCTGTTTCTAAAATGACGCCATTCACATCTCTGTGAATAAGTTTGGTCGCTTCCTCAACGCCATCACCAAGCGCCTTTGCCAGCTCTAATGTTTCATCGTCCAAATATATCATATCTATCAAATCTTGAGACCAACCGGCTGAAATGACGCGATTTAACATACGCCATGCGATAATTTGTACAGGAATAAATTCACTCCACATACTGTCATTAAGACACCGCCAATGGTTGGAATTGATTAAATCAGAATCTTCGATCTGTGACGTACACGTTTGACACGCATAAATACTATCCGTAAGATCTATTTTCTTGGAAGGTTGAAGCGTATAAACGTTAAGGTTTTCAGTGGCTTTACAAAGCTCACAGGTCAGCTGGCTACGTTCTTGAAGTGCTTTTTCTAGATTCATGAGTCAATGCGTTCAATCTTAGCACCAATAGCACGCAAGCGATCATCAATATTTTCATAACCGCGATCAATTTGTTCAATATTATGGATTGTTGAGGTTCCTTTGGCAGAAAGTGCCGCGATTAACAAGGAAACACCTGCTCTAATATCTGGAGAAGTCATCGTCGTTGCTTTTAAGCTTGATTTAAAATCATGTCCAATGACAGACGCACGGTGTGGGTCACAAAGGATAATTTTTGCACCCATATCAATTAATTTATCAACAAAGAATAAACGGCTTTCAAACATTTTTTGATGGATAAGAACACTGCCTCTTGCTTGTGTCGCAACCACCAAAATAATACTTAATAAATCTGGAGTAAATCCAGGCCAAGGGGCATCAGAAATAGTCAAAATTGAACCATCAATATAGTTTTGAATTTCATAGCCGTCTGTATGGGCAGGAATAAAAATATCCTCGCCTTTTCTTTCAATAGTAATTCCTAATTTTCCAAACACATTTGGAATCACACCTAAATCATCCCAACTTACATTTTTAATCGTTAATTCACTTTTGGTCATTGCCGCTAATCCGATCCAACTCCCAATTTCAATCATATCGGGTAACATTGTATGTTCGGTACCCCCCAAGGTTTTAACCCCTTCAATAGTGAGCATATTTGAGCCAATACCCGAAATTTTGGCGCCCATTCTATTGAGCATTTTACAAAGTTGTTGTAAATAGGGTTCACAAGCAGCATTATATATAGTGGTGGTTCCTGTGGCTAAAACGGCAGCCATCACAATATTGGCGGTCCCAGTGACAGAGGCTTCGTCGAGCAACATATAAGTCCCCTTAAGTTCTTTTGCCTCGACCCCATAGAAATGATCTTCTCGGTTGTATCTAAAGTTGGCCCCTAGCTTGATAAACCCTTCAAAATGCGTATCTAATCGTCTACGGCCAATTTTATCTCCACCTGGTTTTGGAATATATCCTTTTCCGAAGCGCGCTAAAAGAGGCCCTACAATCATGATGGATCCACGTAAACCACGACCATCGACTTTAAAAGCTTCCGTTTCTAAATACTCTAAATTAATCGCATCGGCCTGAAAAGAATAACTGCCTTTTGCTAACTTTTCAACTTTAACACCCAGTTTTCCTAATAACGCAATAAGCTTATTGACATCAATAATATCGGGGATATTGTGAATCGTAATTTTATCGGGAGATAATATAACGGCACATAATATCTGAAGGGCTTCATTTTTGGCACCTTGTGGCTGAATGGCCCCTTTTAATTGGTGTCCGCCTTCAATTTTAAAAGTTTTCAATGTTGAGTGATTTTAATGAGTAGTTAGCGTTACGTTCTATTCTTTCTGAGTCCTAGTAACGTTTTCTATTTCTTTGATGGTTGTTATTCTTTTTGGTAGGTTTCTTTTGAGAGGTGAATTTTCGTTGTACTTTAAGTAAACTAGACACTTCACTTAACGCCTCCTTACTATTACGTAAGTCAATCTTTCCATCCGATAATTCAAAAAGATGTCCAAAAATTACTACATCTTGTACCGTATCTTTATTCCAATTTAGGAATGATTTTTTCATGTGATTGGCAATGGTATATTCCAAAGCTTCTTTCATTTCACCAGCTTCCCAAGTGTTGGCCACATCAATCATGGTTTTGATGTTATTTCCATAAAAACGGTATTTCGGAAAGTTTTGAGGGTACTTTAAAGGCGCTGGCTTTATGCTTAACATTTCCTCTGTTGGTTTCTCAAAAGGAGAATCTGCATCTAATTTTAAATCAGACATGATAAATAATTGATCCCAAAGTTTGTGTTGAAAATCAGGCACATCACGTAAGTGCGGTTGCATATTTCCCATAACAGAAATAATAGCCTTTGCGAGGCGATTCCTTTCTTCTTTAGAGTCTTGAGCCACGGCATGGTTAATCATTTTCTGTAAATGTCTTCCGTATTCGGGAATGATTAAGTGTTCTCGTTCTGTATTATATTCTAGTTGATCTGTTAACGCTGTCATGTAGGCGATCTTTGTTTTATAAAATTAAGTGTTTGCAAAATACAAAAAAATAGTGTGAGTCTAATAGTATTTTAAAAGTTGATTAAAAGCAGTGTGTTTACAGGGAAACAACGCCTTCAACTTGGCTTCCAACTTCTTTATATTTTACTATTACGGCCTCAGGGGTACGCATTACTACGTTAATTGAAACACTTGTATAATTTCCTTTTTTAGAAGGAATCGTATGGATTACCGCTCCCATATTATCAAAAATAGACTCAATTGTTTTTATTTTTGAAAGGTTAGTTTTAACAATAAACTTATACAAATATTCAGAAGGCCATACGGAAGTGTCGTATAGCTTTTCTTTTAAATTATTATAAAATGCTTCTGGGTTAGATGATTTTTCCATGGTTTAAGTCTAGGTCAGCAAATATACATTATATCTGATTTTTTATTTCCCTTTTAAATCACGAATTTTACAAGAATTAAATAAAACAAATTGAATACTCAAAAAATAGCATTAATTGGTGGTCCTGGAACTGGAAAAACAACTTTAATTAACGCCCTTAAGACAAAAGGCTATTTTTGTATGGAAGAAATTTCTAGACAAATCACCCTCGAAGCTCAAGAAAAAGGAATTGAGCAATTGTTTTTGGAAGATCCCTTATTATTTAGTGAACAACTTTTATTGGGACGTCAACAACAATTTTTAGATGCAGACAAACTTTCTGATAAATTTGTGTTTTTTGATCGTGGTCTCCCAGATGTTGTGGCATATTTAGACTGTTTAAAAAGCAGCTATCCAGAATCTTTTAAAATGATTTGTAATCAACATCTGTATGACAAGGTATTCATCTTAAAACCATGGAAAGCAATTTATGAGCAAGACAATGAACGTTACGAAACATTTGAACAAGCGCTTATCATTCATGACTTTTTAGTTAAATCTTATACAGAATACGGATATACCATTATTGACACTCCTTTTGGAACCATTGAAGAACGCATTGAATTTATTGAAAATCATTTAAATTCTAATGAATGAAGCATCCAATTGAACTATTGGAACACTATTGGGGGTTTTCAGAATTTAAACCCCAACAAGAAGCGATCATAGAAGCGGTTTTAGCAAATGATGATTGTATTGCACTGTTACCAACAGGGGGTGGAAAATCGGTTTGTTTTCAAATACCGGCACTTATCAAAGACGGTATTTGTATTGTGGTATCGCCACTCATTGCATTGATGCAAGATCAAGTCAATACACTAAAAGCAAAAGGGATTAAAGCCATGGCTCTTACGAGTGGTTTTAGTTACGATGATATTGATCGGATGTTGGATAATTGTATTTATGGGAATTATAAATTTCTCTACTTATCTCCCGAACGGCTGCAACAAGATTTAGTTCAAGAACGCATCAAACAAATGAATGTTAATCTAATTGCAGTCGACGAAGCACATTGTATTAGTCAGTGGGGACATGATTTTAGACCTGCCTATAGAGACATCAAATACCTCAGAACCTTACACCCTACTGTAAATGTGATTGGTTTAACAGCTTCTGCGACGTCTAAAGTAGTCTACGATATTTGTACGCAATTGGATTGTATTGCCCCTCAAGTTCTGAAGACCTCATTTAAACGTCCTAACTTGGCGTATTTGACCTTGGATTGTGAAGATAAATACTTTAAAACGGTTCAAATTTTAAAAAAATATTCGGGGCCTTCAATTATCTACGTTCGAAACCGAAAAGCAACGGTTGAAATTGCAAACTATTTAAATAAGATTGGAATTACAAGCGGCTACTATCACGGCGGGTTAAGTCCGAAAGAAAAAGACACCCAATTTGATCTTTGGACTACAAATCAAAATCAAGTCATGGTGGCTACCAATGCCTTTGGAATGGGAATTGACAAAGCCAATGTACAAACCGTGATTCATCATAATTTACCTGAAAGTTTAGAAAGCTATTACCAAGAAGCTGGACGAGCGGGTCGAAATAATGAAAATGCATACGCTGTGATTCTTCGGAATACTTCGGATGAAACGGATTCTAAAAATCAATATATCAATGCTTTACCAGAAATAGACTATTTAAAAACTATTTATAAGCGACTGTGTAATTATTTCCAGATTTCATACGGCGAAGGCGTAAATGCGGTTCATAGTTTTAACTTTAAATTATTTTGTAGCTCCTACAAACTCCCTTCTGCTTTAACTTATAATACGCTCCGAATTCTAGATCGCACCAGTATCATTACGTTAGAAGAACGATTTAAAAATACGGCCTTTATTCAGATTAAAATTGGAAATACAGCTTTGTTCAATTACCTTGAAAAACATCCAAAACAAGCTCTAATTATTAAAGTTATTTTAAGAACGCATGAAGGGGTCTTTGAGCATTCAACAGAAATTTATACCCAGGTCATTGCTAAAAAAACTAACCTAACAGAAGCTCAAGTCATTACAGAATTAACGGCTTTAAATACCGCTAAAATTGTGGCATTCGAATCTTCAAAAACCGATGCTCAAATTACGTTTATAGAACCGCGAGAAGATGATAAAACAATTCATAGAATTTCAAAGATTGTAACCCAACAACACGATTTAAAAAAAGCACAGCTTCAATCCGTATTTGATTATGTCAAAAATGATGGCATTTGTAAAAGTCAAAAACTACTTTCATATTTTGAAGAAACAGATTCAAAAGCATGTGGGATTTGTTCGAGTTGTTTGGAACGTTCAAAAAACAATTCATTTTCTAAAAATGATACACAAACAATCTTAACTTTGCTAAAAAAAGATTCGCTCTCGTCTCGAAAACTTGAAACCTTAAGTTCATTTGGTCGTGACACATTAACCGCTATTTTAGCAAATCTTTTGGAAAGAGGGCTAATTGAAATTACAGAAAGAAATACATACCAACTCAAAACGTTATGAAAAAAGAAGACATCCGTATTGTATTTATGGGGACTCCAGAGTTTGCAGTCACTATATTAGAGGGGCTTTTGAAACATAAATACACGATTGCAGGGGTAATCACTGCTCCCGATCGGCCTGCAGGAAGAGGTCAAAAAATTCATGAATCAGCCGTAAAAGTGTTTTCTAAGACTAAAGGGTTGACCATTTTACAGCCGACCAACTTAAAAGAAGATTCTTTTTTAAATGAATTAAAAAATTTAAAAGCCAATCTTCAAATTGTAGTGGCCTTTAGAATGCTCCCTAAAGTTGTGTGGCAAATGCCCGATTTAGGAACCTTTAATTTACATGCTTCTTTACTCCCTGATTATCGAGGGGCTGCGCCTATAAATTGGGCGATTATCAACGGAGAAAATGAAACGGGTGCTACCACCTTTTTTATTGATGAAAAAATTGATACAGGCGCAGTGATTTTACAATCTAAAATCGACATCAATCCTAGTGAAAACGCAGGAGAATTACATGACAAACTGATGCATTTAGGAAGTGAACTGGTCTTAAAAACCATCAAATCCATTGAGGATGGAACCGTAAAAACTACGACGCAACCTCTAAAAGAAACCAAAACAGCTTATAAGTTAAATAAGGACAATTGTAAAGTTGATTGGAATACTACAATGGATACGATTTATAATCAGGTTCGGGGACTCCATCCCTACCCTGCTGCTTGGGGGCTTTTGTCCAATGGCGATGATCTTTTAAATATTAAACTGTATGAAGTTGTGAAACATTCTGAACCACACGAATTTAAAGCTGGACACCTCATGATTTCTAAAAAAGCAATTAAGGTCGCTGTTAAGGGTGGATTTATTGAACTCATCAACTTTAAATTTCCAGGAAAACGACAAATGGATGCCGTCTCTTTTTTAAATGGATTCACATTTGACGAAAATGCTAAAATGATTTAATCACTACGACTATGACAAAAAATGACTTAATTGATCAAATGGCATTGAATGCTGGTATTTCTCGATCCGCTGCGAACAAAGCACTAGAAGCCTTGGTAAGTGGTATAAGTAAGACTTTAATAGATGGTAAACGAATGAGTCTGCAGGGGTTTGGAAGTTGGTCTGTGTATGAAAGAACCGCTCGAAATGGAAGAAATCCGAGAACCAATGCCCCTATTTTCATACCTTCAAAACAAGTAGTTCGGTTTAAACCAAGCAGCCAACTCACTAAAAAGATAAATCCACAGTCACTCTAAAATTTACGCGACTAATAATTAAGGCAAAAATCTAAACGGTTCAAAATTATTAAACAATAAAATCCGAAGATTCTTATTTTTTAATTAACTTTCGATAAAATAAATTTTTAATTATGAAATACTTAACTTCCTTATTCACCCTTAGTTTATTGATTATAGCTTGTAAATCTGAACCTAAAAAATCAGATTCAAAAACAACCAAAAAAATAGAGAGTGTTGAGAACGCTCAAAAATCAAAAACACTTTCCATTAACTTAAACCCAAAAAGTGACAGCAATGTCAGTGGGGTCGTTCTTTTTACCGAAACGAATGGCATGGTAAAAATGAATGCAAAAGTTTCAGGATTATCAGATGGTTTTCACGCGATTCACATTCACCAAACAAGTGATTGTAGCTCTGTTGATGGAAAATCTGCAGGTGGTCATTGGAATCCCACCAACCAACCACATGGAAAATGGGGTGTTGAAACTGGGTACCACAAAGGGGATATTGGTAATTTTATGGTTAAAAACGATGCTGAAACGGTCGTAGAATTCAGTACTGACGAATGGTGTATTGGTTGTGGCGATCCCGCAAAAGATATTCTTGGAAAAGGCGTCATTATCCATCAAGGAACCGATGATTATAGCTCCCAACCCTCTGGTGCAGCAGGAAGCAGAGTCAGTTGTGCTGGAATTATCGAATAATCAATTTACAGGAATTAAATCTGTAGACAGATACTACCTACTAGGAAAATCATTTTGAGACAATTATTTTTTTATAGCTTTTGAGCTCATCATTTGATACCAATCCAGTTGATTAATACGTTTTAAAAATACTACCTTTGTTGCTATGGGATTAAATAATAACGATATTTTCAAAAAACTTAGAGTCGCTCACAAATTAAGAGACGATGATATTGTAAAAATTTGCGGTTTGAAAGACTTCAAAATCACTAAAAGTGAACTTAATGCAATTTTTAGAAATGAAAATCACGAAAAATACATGGAATGTGGTGATCAATTTTTGAGAAATTTCTTAGACGGCTTAATAATTCACTTAAGAGGACCTATGCCGCCAAAAGGCGCGAATACCAGCCCGAAAAAATAAGAGCTATGAAAAAGTATTTTATAATCAGTTTACTTATAGGTCTCTTTTTCAATTGTAATCACACAAACAAAAACACGGTATTGGATTCGGACTATTTAAATACGCTAAATCTAAATCGAGAACTGAGATCTAAAAATCGTGTTAAATATCTAGAATTAACTGGTTTATTTAAATTAGACTCTACAGCTAATTCCTTTGGAAAAGCCGCGTCAAATCAATTCGTTTTGAACATTGAATACTTACCTCCATCTATTGGTAATATCCAATTATCAGAAAAAGGTCTTAAATTTCAAGCTGCAAAAAACATAAAAGTATCCACTGAAACTGGTGATCAAATCGAAACTTTAGCCCTGCCAATTGATGCCTATGGGAATTCTGAACAACTAACTTACAAATCCCTGAAATGGCAAGTCATCACGCGTTCGGGTTCACTGTATCTTAGAGTTTGGGATTCTAAAAACCTAGCCATAAAAGCGTTTAAGGGATTCAAAAATTTTGATGTAAACTCTGATTTTATTTTCGATGCCAACTTTAAATACTTTAAAACCACGCAACAAGAATCCGTCGCTTCAAAATTAGGTCGCAATGAAATAACTGATTTTATTGGTCAAGTTCATTTTACCTACAAAGAAAATAATTACACTTTAGACGTTGGTAGTGAATGCTTCCTTATGGTTGCCGATTTAACTTCCGGAGAAACTACGTATGGTGGTGGACGTTATATGTATCTTGAATTGCCCGATACAAATGGCAGCATTCGTTTAGATTTTAATTACCTATACAATCCACCTTGTGCGTTCTCCGAATTCACGACTTGTTTATATCCACCTCGACAAAATCAATTAGCACTCAAGATTGAAGCGGGAGAACTTCTTAAAAAAGATTTATAATATTTAATAATTAGTGTAACAAATTAGTAAATTGAGATACTAATATTTCAACTAGATAACCAATTTGAAATCAGTAACAGAACAAAATTTTGTAGTCCTTTTACAGGAACACCAGAACATTGTGCATAAGATCTGCAGGATCTACACAAATGACTCTGATGCTCATAAAGATCTGTTTCAGGAAATTACAATTCAACTGTGGAAAGCGTTTCCTAAATTTAGAGGTGACTCAAAATTTAGTACATGGATGTATCGCGTCGGATTAAATACGGCCATTACTTTATATCGAAAATCCTTACGACACGTACAAAGTCAACGGATCGAATCGATGGAATATAAATTATCCTATGAAGAATATGATGACACCAAGGACGAGCAACTGAAACTTATATATGGTGCGGTAAGAAAACTAAATGATATTGATAAAGGAATTGTTTTCTTATATTTAGAAAACAAAAATTATAAAGAAATTAGTGAAACTCTAGGAATTAGCGAGGTCAATGCGCGCGTTCGAATGAATCGTATTAAAACAAAATTAAAAACCCAGTTAAATTCTTAATTATGGATGAATTAGAACTACTGAAAAAAGATTGGGATAAGTCTTCTACGAACTATCCAAACCTAAATAATGAACAACTTTATAAATTAATTAATAAGAAATCGTCTTCGATCGTGAAGTGGATTTTCATTATAAGTCTTTTAGAGTTTTCGGCTTGGACCCTGATTTCATTTCTATTTGATGGCGCTGAGAGTTTAGAAAAAATGAAAAGCTATAATGTTGAACACATTTTTTATCCTTTGACGATTTTTGGGTATTTGGTTCTATTTGTTTTTTTCTATTTGTTTTATAAAAATTACAAAAGTATTTCAGCAACAGACAATACAAAAATGTTGATGGAACAAATTTTAAAAACACGTAAAACAGTTAAACACTATGTGATTTACAATCTTTTGTTTGTGTATATTTCGATTGTTCTGGCAGTCTATATCGAATTGACAAACAACCCAGAAACCCAATCAATGCTTACGAGTATCGAATCTGAGGGCGCCAATAATATTTATATACTTTATTTAACTATTATAGGATTTATTCTGCTAGCAATGGCCGTGGTTACAGTCATATTATTAGGTATTTATTTTCTGATATACGGGCTTTTACTAAAGCGATTGAAATCGAACTACAAAGATTTGAAGGCGCTAGAAAAAGCAATCTAAAGTTACCAGTTTCTTTTTTTATTAAGAGACTCCGTTTCTATAATATCTTTTTGAGAAATAACCTTTAGGAATGAAGGATGTTGCTCGATAGCATACTCAATTTTTTCTACGATTTGATCGATTGATGTGTTTTCATAATCTATCTCCAAAGGGGCTTTAATTTCCATGGTTTGAAGAATGTTTTTCTTCTTTACACGAATTCCCTTTTTATCAAATGAACGTCGAAACCCATCAATTACAATCGGGACAACAATAGGCTTGTAGTGCTTAATAATATGAGCCGTTCCTTTTCGAATGGGCTTAAAAGGGGTTGTGGTTCCTTGTGGGAACGTAA
The DNA here is from genome assembly GCA_029252265.1 of Flavobacteriaceae bacterium. Taxonomy (GTDB): domain Bacteria; phylum Bacteroidota; class Bacteroidia; order Flavobacteriales; family Flavobacteriaceae; genus Hel1-33-131. The sequence goes on from JAQXBT010000046.1 coordinate 22,236, forward strand.
TAACCCACCCGTCATTTAAGGCCTTATTAATGTTAGAAATATCACTCATTTTAACCTGTCGATTGACATTTTCACCAGAAGCGCGCCAAGTACGTTCAATACTTATGGAACCTGCATACGCAAATATTTTTGGAAGTAATCCAGACTTCATCGTCTCTTTAGCAGCAACAAAATAAACATTCAATTTTGGATCCCACAAATAGCCTACATTTTTAATATTGTCATCGCGCCCACTCAGGGCTGCATTAAACACATGAAACATCGCCATCACATCTGCGAAATACGTTTGATGATTAGAAATAAACAAAACGTTGTTCTGAGGTAAATTTCGTAAAATATCAGACCCTTCTATTTGAAGCTCATTAAACCCTCGATAGCGTCGGTGACTTAATACACCTGCAAGACGAATGACCCATTTTTTGAGAAATAGATATTGACCGAATATATTTTTTTTTAATAAACCCATATAGATTGTTGAAATTGGTTTTGCAAACCTACGCTATTTTTTTAAAAATTTTATTTAACATCGTTTTAATTTCCATGAGCATCATCGCCGTAGCCCCCCAAACAATATGGTTGTTTAATGTAAATGCTGGCACTTCATAAGATAAACCCTCCGCCGACAAAACATCCGACACTACTTCAGAGTTGTCGTTCATAAAATCAGCTAAAGATACTTCCAGAACCGCATCAACTTCAGATGCTTGAAGCGTAAAAGTTAAGGGTTCATGCGCGACCCCTAAAAAAGGATAAACTTGAAAATTACTAGGCGGGATATAAATAGAGGATAATTCACGTAAAACAGTGATTTTATTCGATGGAACACCAATCTCTTCCCAAGTCTCTCTCAAAGCCGTGGCTTTCAAAGAAGTATCTTCTGGTTCTGGTTTTCCTCCAGGGAAGCCAATTTGGGCGGAGTGGACGCCTTTGTAGGATTTTCTTAATATTAAAACTAAAAGCGTATCTCCTTTGTTACTCGGGTAAAATAAGGCAAGTACAGCCGCTAATTTGGCCGTTTTACAATCTTCCTTGTACTGCTCAATCATTTTTTTTCGAAACGAAGGTGCCATTTTTAACTGCGCCTCTAAACCGGGTAAACTCTGTTTATTTATTTCAGAAATCGCTTTTTCAAATGCTTTAAATCTCATATATTACAGTTCTGTAAACCAGTGGTCTCCATGCGAATATTAATCATTTTATTTTTAGGCAGTACACTATTTAGTTGTGAAGATAAGAAAACTAAAGTGAATAAAATAGTTCCAAAAAAAAGTACCTCTACTCCTCTCACAAAAGATGTTAATCCAGAAAAAAAAGAATCTGATTTTATTTTGAATGATAAAAATGTGATGGAATTTTTCTTAGCCTATGATAAAAAACATTTAGAATCGACCGTAAGAATCACCACTGATTTTGGATTAATTGACATTCGATTGTTTGAAGCGACAAAGTTTCACCGCTCCAATTTTATTTACCTCACTAAAAAAAAATATTTCGACCAAACACAGTTTTATAGAGTCATTCCCAATTTCGTCATTCAAGGTGGCAATAGCGATGATCGACCTACCTTACGAAAACGTCAAAAAATTGGGAAATACTTACTTCCAAATGATCATGACAAAGGCTTCAAACACAATCGTGGAATGGTGAGTATGCCAAGTAGTAGTATAGAAAACCCTTACAAACTAGCTTCTCCTTTTGAGTTTTTTATTGTGCAACAACAAGGAGGTGCCCATCATTTAGATGGCGATTATACCGTTTTTGGAACCGTTATTAACGGGATGGATGTGGTTGATAAAATCGCAGCTGTTCCAACAGACAGCTCGGACTGGCCGCTTCAAAATGTATTCATCCAGAAAGTAGAAATTTTGGAATAAATACTAATTATATTTTAAGTAAATTGTCAAACGTATCAAATCACTAAAATCTAATCTAATGAAAACACAAATCGCTAACTCTTACGCCAAACTGCTTGTTTTGAGCCTCATAACGCTTATGACAAGTTGTAAAGAAACTATGAAACAAGAAGACAATTTATTATTACAAAAATGGGAAGGCCCCTATGGCGGCGTTCCAGCTTTTGATCAAATGAATGTTAGCGACATTCAAGCCGCCGTTGAAAAAGGGATGGAACTCAACCTTTCTGAGATCGAAGCGATTGCCAATTCAAGTGAAGCTGCAACATTTGAAAATACCATCGCTGCGATGGAACGATCGGGAGCAGAATTGAACCGCGTTTTTTCATATTACGGCATCATGAGTTCCAATATGTCTTCGCCAGAATTTAGAGATATACAAGCTATACTAGCTCCAAAGCTTTCTGAATTTTCGTCAAGCATCAGTCAAAATAAGGCGCTTTTCAATCGCATTAAATCGGTTTACGACGCCTCTTTAGAAACGCCCTTAGAAGCCGACCAACAACGGGTGGTCGAACTCACATATAAAGGATTTGAAATGCGTGGTGCAGAGTTAAATGCCGCAAAAAAAGAACGCTATGCGGCCATTGATAAAGAATTATCAACCCTTTACAATACATTTTCAGATAACGTGCTTCATGATGAAGAAAACTATGTGACCTTTTTGAAAGCCGATCAGTTAGACGGACTTTCAGATGGATTCATAAAATCGGCTGCGGCCATTGCTTCCGAAAAAGGAAAAGAAAACCTTTTTGCGATTACCAATACGCGATCTTCTATGGACCCCTTTTTGACGTATTCTACAAACAGAGCTTTAAGAAAACAGGTTTGGACTAATTATTACTCACGAGGCGACAATGGCGATGAATATGACAACAATAATCTCATTGCTCAAATTCTAAAATTACGTCGGGAACGCGTCGAAATATTAGGGTATAAAAATTATGCTGAATGGCGGTTACAAGATCGTATGGCAAAAACACCCGAAAATGCATTGGCTTTAATGGAAGCCGTATGGCCAGCCTCTATTGCGCGTGTTCATGAAGAAGTGGCCGATATGCAAGCGGTTGCCAATTCCAATGGAGATACCATTACTATTGAACCTTGGGATTATCGATTTTATGCCGAAAAAGTTCGAGTTGCAAAATATGATCTAAACAGTGATGAAGTCAAACAATACCTTCAACTTGATAAACTTAGAGATGCCATGTTTTATGTGGCTGGTCGCTTATTTAATTATGAGTTTACGCCAGTTCCAGAAAAAAGTGTACCTGTATTCCAAGAAGATGTAAAAGTTTGGGAAGTCACTGATAAAGCTTCAGGAGTCCACATTGGACTTTGGTATTTAGATCCGTATGCACGTCAAGGAAAACGCTCTGGTGCGTGGGCAACCACCTATCGAAGTCATACGACCTTTGATGGTAAAAAAACAGTGTTGGCCTCTAACAATTCTAACTTTGTAAAACCTGCAGCGGGCCAAGCCTTATTAGTTTCTTGGGATGATGCAACTACCTTTTTTCATGAATTTGGACATGCCTTGCATTTCTTTTCCTCCAATGTGAAATATCCAACTTTAAATGGCGGTGTCAGAGATTATACAGAATTTCAGTCTCAATTGTTAGAACGCTGGTTATCGACCGATGAAGTCATCAATCAATTTTTGGTACATCACGAAACAGGGGCGGTCATTCCTCAAAAATTAGTTGCAAAAATCAAAAAAGCAGCGACTTTTAATCAAGGGTTTGATACCACCGAATATTTAGCGTCTGCCCTAATGGATATGAAGCTTCACCTTGCAGACCCAGAGAATATTGATATTGATGCATTTGAAAAACAAACCTTGGCAGACCTAAAAATGCCAACCGAACTTCCAATGCGCCATCGCACGCCGCATTTTGGACATGTATTTTCGGGGGAAGGTTATGCGACTGCCTATTATGGTTATATGTGGGCGGATGTCCTCACGGCCGATGCTGCTGAAGCTTTTCAAGAAGCACCAGCTGGATTTTATGATAAAGAGGTTGCTCAGCGTTTGGTGAAATATTTATTTGAACCCAGAAACTCTATGGACCCTGCCGAGGCCTATAAAATGTTTAGAGGACGTGATGCTAAAATTGAAGCCTTAATGCGCGACCGTGGGTTTCCTGTGAATTAAAGGATTTATAAAATTTAAAAAAAGCGTATTTGATTGAATACGCTTTTTTTTTATACACATACAGTAAAAATCTATTGAAAACTACTTGATTAATAGTTTTTATTGATAGCTTTGTAAAAAGACTATACGCATGACCATTACTCAACTCAAATATGTTTTAGCTGTTGCTGAACATCAGAATTTTACAAAAGCCGCCGAAAAATGCTTTGTGACCCAACCAACACTAAGTATGCAAATTCAAAAATTGGAAGATCAGTTAGCTATTCAGATTTTTGATCGTAGTAAAAAACCAATTGAATTGACCGAAGTTGGGCGGAAAATTGTGAACCAAGCCAAAAATATCGTCAATGAAGCCGATCGAATTACTGATATTGTGGATCAACAAAAAGGATTTATTGGTGGGGAGTTCCGATTAGGAATTATTCCGACTGTGATGCCAACACTTCTTCCTATGTTTTTAAAAACGTTTATTAAGCGGTATCCAAAAATAAAACTAAAGATTGAAGAATTAAACACCGAAGAAATCATTCAACGGATTAAAGACGGCCATTTAGATGCTGCGATTGCTGCAACGCCTTTAAAAAATGAAAACATTAAAGAACGGGTCTTGTTTTTCGAACCATTTGTCGGATATATTCCAACTAACCACCGATTAGCCTCTCAAAAGACACTAGAGGTTTCGGATTTGGACATTGATGACATGCTTTTATTAGAAGATGGTCATTGTTTTAGAGATGGGGTTCTTAATTTATGTAAAGGACTAAAAACCAAAGATCACGACGAGTTTCAATTAGAAAGTGGAAGTTTTGAAATGTTAGTCAAACTAGCCAATGAAGGTATGGGAATGACACTTCTCCCCTATTTGCATACCCTCGATTTAAAAGAAACCGAACGCGATAATTTACATTTTTTTAATGAACCATCGCCCGCTCGAGAAGTGAGTTTAATTTATCATAAGAGTGAATTGAAAATTCAAATTATTGATGCCTTACACAATATTATATCTGGAATTATTAGGGGGGCAATTGCATTTCAAAATGTTCAAATCATAAGTCCGGTAGCCAACTAAAAAAAGTGGCCTTTCGGCCACTTATCACAGTTTAATTATTTTAAAAAGACTAATTCAAGTAAACCATACATTGTTTCAAATCTGGATGTGTTTTAATCAAGTTTTGAATAAATAATTTTAATTCTTCAATTTCGTATGGCAATAAGCGTTTGAGTGCCTTTTCAACTTCTTTACAAAATAGATTCGAATCAAAACTTACCTTATTCAGTACCGTTTTGGTGTACTCAAACATTGCTCTTGACATTCTAGAAAAATTTAAATTGATAAAAAGTAGAGTTATTAAATAGGCTAAATTTTTTAAAGTTATTTTATAAAAGTAATGAAATTTATAGACACAAAATAAACTTTAACACTTTCTTCTGAAACTATTAATGTTTCAATTTGATAGACCACTCGAAGTCGAAAGAAGAGACCCTATCTCCCAATTGATCCACGCCTGAAGCTGTTAACACAAAGCGTTGGCCCTCGCCTGTTTCAATCGCTTTTTGAATGGCCTCATCTACAAGATTTCCTTGGCTACAAGAAAAAGAAATTAAACCCTTCGCCTTTTTAGAAAACGATGCATTGTTATTTATAACCAACATTGAAATGTTTTTTTGAGCGTTTTTAATTTTCATCATTAGCAATGCGCCCGTTGCAAATTCGGCGGCCATCCCCTGTACAGCCCAAAACATGGAGTTAAAAGGGTTCTGATTAATCCAGCGATGTTTCACAACCACAACACATGTTTGTGCGTCAATAGATTTGGTTCGTACCCCCGTAAAATAGGCGGCAGGAAGTTTGAATAACGTGAATAAATTAAGTTTTCTTGGTGTAAAGGTCATGTGATAAATTATACTATAAAGCTAATATAACAAAATTAAAATTATATATATATGTTAACATATCGTTAAAATATAATACTATGTTATGCATAATACCTTTTTATATATTAGATTTACCAAAAATAATATATCTATGAAGATAGAAAACACAAAAGCATAAATGCGAAAAGGTGTTTTAGAGTTCTGCATATTATCGGTCTTAAAAAACCAAAATGCATATGTTGCTGAAATTTTAAAAACACTAAAAGAGGCGAAATTGTTAGTGGTAGAAGGCACCATTTACCCCCTCCTCACCCGTCTAAAAAACGCTGGATTACTCAATTATCGTTGGGAAGAATCCACTACGGGTCCCCCTAGAAAATATTATGAACTCACAGAAAGTGGGCAATTATTTTTAATTCAATTAACGACTACATGGAACGAACTTCATAATGCAGTCACTTTAGTAACCCTACCAAAAACTACAAAAAAATGAACAAAACTGTAAGTATAAATCTAGCTGGCATCTTTTTTCATATCGATGAAGATGCGTATGAAACACTTCAAAACTATTTTGAAGCGATCAAAACATCACTTCAAAATACAGAAGGCGCATCTGAAATTATTACAGATATCGAAGCCCGTGTCGCAGAGCTGTTTTCAGAACGTATCAAGACCAGTCAGCAAGTGGTTTCGAACAAAGAAGTGGATGAAATTGTCTCAATCATGGGACAACCCGAAGACTATCAAATAGACGAAGACCCTGTTGAAGAAGCCCCTAAAAAAAATTACTCTAGTACCAACAAACGCCGTTTATTTAGAGACCCCGACAACTCCTATGTAGGCGGTGTATCTGCTGGATTTGGACATTACTTTGGGATCGATCCTCTCATTATTAGACTTCTATGGATTTTATTAATCTTTGGCGCAGGTACCGGATTGGTTCTTTACTTAATTTTATGGGTTTTAATCCCTGCTGCTAACACAACCGCCGAGAAGCTATCCATGATGGGAAAGCCCATTAACATTTCCAATATAGAAAAAAAAATAAAAGAAGAGTTTGGGAGTGTTAAAGACAGCCTCGAGCGTGTAAAAGACAGTGTCAATAATGGTCGATTAAATGATTTAGGCACCAATATTCAGTCCAAATCACGTTCATTTTTTGAAGCGTTAGGCGATATTATTTTGCTCTTATTTAATGTATTCATTAAAGTCATCGGGTTGATTTTTGTGATAGCGAGTATTATAGGCCTCATTGGATTTTTCATAAGCCTATTAACCGTTGGAGTCGCCGACATTTTTCACTTTCCAGGTCTTGACTTCGCCGATTTGGTTAACTCCTCGGGCTTACCCCTTTGGTTAGTTTCTATGTTAGCCTTACTAATCACCGGAATTCCAATCGTATTCATGTTATTTTTAGGACTGAGTATGCTATCAAAACGAGCCTCATTCTTTAACAAATACACTAAATTTTCACTTTTAGGAATTTGGTTGATCGCATTCATTACACTCATCATTTTCGGCACGAAACAAGCCGCTGATTACAGAGTAGATGCAAGTGTGACCCAACAATCGGAATTACCAATCACAAAAATGGATACCTTGTATCTAAAAATGAAAGGCAACCCCATTTATTCAAAACATCTACACCGTGACACTGATTTAAATATCATTTATGATGAAGCAAATACAAAACGAATTTATGGCTCAAATATACGTCTTATTGTGAAGTCCACAAAAGATTCTACTGCAACGATTTCAGTCGAAAAAACAGCCTTAGGAGTCAATTATATAAGTGCACAACAAAGAGCTAAAGACCTAAATTATACTTATGAGTTTAAAAATAAAACCTTAACTCTGGATGGTTTTTTCCTCACCGATATAGACCATAAATTCAGAGGTCAAAACGTTGAAGTTATATTACGTCTACCTATTGGCAGTGTCCTGTATCCAGATGAAAACACCTATTCGTACCATCGAAATATTTCAAGATATAATGACATCTTAGACAATGGAAGCGAAGAACATTTTTTAAAAGTTGACCATAAATCCATGCGTTGCTTGGATTGCCCTAACCTAAATGAACATTAATAACCTAAAACCAAATTATTATGATGACACTTGTCAAACTAATTAGTATCGCTATTGTAACCCTTGCTTTAAATTCCTGCCAACTCAACCCATTTTCGTTTAACAGTGGTGTACGTGGAAACGGTGTAGTGGTCACTGAGCAACGAACTTTAACTGAATCGTTTCATACAATCAAAGTGAGTACAGGAATCGATCTCTTTTTAACGCAAAGTGAGTCCCCTAATCTGTCGGTTCAGTCCGATGAAAACATTCAAGAATTAATCATCACTGAAGTTGAAAACGGAACGCTTAAAATTTATCTTGATAAAAACACACACCATGTATCCGCAAAAAAAGTCATGGTTCATCTTAAAGAAATTGAAAGTATCAATTCCTTAAGTGGTAGCTACGTTTATAGTACCAACACACTTAAAGTTCCAAGTCTCGATCTAAAATCGTCGAGTGGAAGTGAGATGAAACTATCGGTAGATACCGAAAAAATAGCGAGTCGTAGTTCAAGTGGGGCGGTCATGAAACTCGAAGGTCACACAAAAGATTTTGTTGGTAACTCATCGAGTGGAAGTCAAATAAATGCTTCAAAATTAATTGCAGACTTTTGTGAAGCCGATGCGTCGAGCGGAGCCAATTTATCCGTAAATTGCTTAGAATCATTTAATGCGAATGCCTCTAGTGGAGGACACATTAAAAATCATGAATCTTCTATAAAAACAGTCGTTAATTCTTCTTCGGGTGGATATATAGACACAAAAAATTAAACCCTATGGAATCTAACTATTCGAAACTGTATGCCGGCAGCTTTATTGTGGTGCAATTAATCACTCAAAATCTAGAAAAAGAAGGGATTACTCCCATTGTAAAAGATGAAACAGAATCCGCCCGATTGGCGGGTTTTGGGACTTCGACCTATGGATTTCAAGAACTGTATGTACACCGCAGTGAACAAGCAAAAGCCGAAGTTATTATTAAGAGCACATTGGAACAATTTTAGGTCTAAAGTCTCTATTTTATAATTAACGGTTCAACTTTGTGTTAAAGATTGTATTTTAGTGGCTCATAACACATACCCTTCATACCATGAAAAAAAGTTGTCTGTTTATAAGTTTCGTTTCGTTATTTATTGGCTCAAGTCAATCGATTGAAATTCCAGTCGACACGATCGTTACGACCACCCACTCTACCACCATCAAAGGGGTGAATTTTGATTATACCGCAGAAACGGGCATGCAGCCCGTTTGGGATAAAGATGGTGCACCAATTGCGAGTTTATTTTATACCTATTACACTCGAAATAACGTAAAAAATAGCACTGAGCGCCCGCTCATTATTTCTTTCAATGGTGGACCTGGATCTGCCTCCGTATGGATGCATGTGGCCTATACTGGACCCCGAATTTTGAATGTAGATTCTGAAGGGTATCCTGTACAGCCATATGGTTTTAAAAACAATCCAAACTCTATTTTAGATGCCGCAGATATTGTGTTCGTAAATCCTGTAAATACGGCTTACTCCAGAATGGTCCCCAATAAAGAAGGAGAGATGCCCGATCGAAAACAGTTTTTTGGGATCAATCAAGACATCAAGTATTTAGCCGAATGGATCAACACATTTGTAAGTCGAAAAAACAGATGGGAATCGCCAAAATACATCATTGGAGAAAGTTATGGCGGAACTCGTGTGATGGGATTATCGCTTGAACTACAACAAAATCAATGGATGTATCTAAATGGCGTCATCTTGGTATCGCCCGCAGATTACAAAGTATTACGCGTTGGAAGCCCAATTTCATCGGCCTTAAACCTTCCTTATTACACAGCAACAGCTTGGTATCACAACCGACTGCCAGAAGCGCTGCAATCCAAAGATTTATTAGATATTCTTCCAGAATCAGAAGACTTCGCCATCAATACTCTAATTCCTGCCCTTGCAAAAGGGGGATTTATTGAAACGGAAGAAAAAATGAGGGTCAGTAAAAAAATGGCCTATTATTCTGGCTTAAGTCAAAAAGTGATTTTACAACACAATTTAGAGGTCCCCAATTCATTTTTCTGGAAAGAATTACTTCGAGATCAAACGGGTCAAACGATCGGTCGATTAGATTCGCGCTATCTTGGAATTGACAAAAAAGAGGCGGGCGAACGCCCCGATTATAGCCCCGAATTAAGCTCTTGGCTCCATTCGTTTACACCAGCGATTAACCACTACATAAAAAGTGAATTAAAGTTTAAAACGGATTTAAAGTACAACATGTTTGGCGATGTAAATCCGTGGAACAAAGACGACGATAATACCCGTGATGATCTTCGCTCAGCAATGGCACAAAACCCCTATCTTAAAGTGCTAAATCAATCTGGATATTATGATGGTGCCACCACTTATTTTAATGCAAAATACACCTTATCACAAGTCGATCCGAGTGGAAAAATGAAAGATCGGTTCACGTTTAAATGCTACAGAAGTGGACATATGATGTATTTGCGGACTGAAGATTTAATCCAAGCGAATGATGATTTAAGGACCTTCCTAAAAGAATCATCGGCCAATGGAAAGGCAGCGAAGTACTAATGCAAACACCACTGATAAGTATTTTAGTGCCCTTCAAAAATACGGACCACTATTTAGCCGATTGTTTAGAATCCATCCTTCAGCAATCCTACACACAGTGGGAACTGCTTATTGTGGATGATGGCTCCACAGATTCTAGTCGTGAAATTGTACAGAAATATGCTGATAAGGAGGTTCGAATTCATTTGTTTTCAAATGCTGGGAACGGGATTATTGAGGCCCTACGAACCGCTTACAAACATGCAAAAGGCACTTTGATCACACGAATGGACAGTGATGATCTCATGGCGATCCATAAGCTCGAAATCATGCAAAAACAGCTTTGCCTACATGGTGAAGGTCACATGGCATTAGGAGCGGTCCGTTACTTCTCATCGAAAGGGATTGGAGACGGTTACAAGTGCTACGAAACATGGCTAAATTCGTTAACCTCTAAAGGTACTAATTTTGATGAAATTTACAAGGAATGTGTCATTCCATCCCCATGCTGGATGGTTTATAAATCTGATTTTGAGGACTGTGGCGGATTTACGCCAGATACCTATCCCGAAGATTATGATTTAGCATTTCGATTTTACAAACACGGATTAAAATGTATTCCCACAACGAAAGTTCTGCACCATTGGCGCGATTATGACATTAGAACCTCGCGAATCGATGCGCATTATGCCGAAAATTCATTTTTAGAATTAAAAGTTAGCTACTTTTTAGAATTATCCCACGATCCAGAAAAAAGATTAGTGGTTTGGGGTGCAGGAAAAAAAGGAAAAAAAGTAGCACAATTACTCATAAAAAACAAGGTAGCGTTCGACTGGGTTTGTGATAATCCTAATAAAATAGGAAAAGATATTTATAATCAAACCTTAAAATCTTTCGACCGTTTAAGTGAAATCAAAAACCCTCAATGTATACTCACAGTTGCAAATCAAGAGGCACAACAAGGAATAACGCAGTACTTGCAAACACATAAAATGATAGCGATGCGCGATTATTTCTTCTTCTGTTAAGCAAATCAAAATTTAGTTTTTATATTTGAGCAATCAAACCATCAGATGCAGTTTTTACACCCCGAATTTTTTTATGCCCTTCCCGCACTGCTCATCCCTGTTTTAATTCATTTATTTCAGCTCAGACGCTTTAAAGTACAAGCTTTTACAAACGTTGCCTTTTTAGAAAAAATACGATTACAAACTCGAAAAAGTTCGCAATTAAAAAAATGGCTGATTCTTATAGTTCGACTCCTCGCAATCGGGTGTATTATTTTGGCTTTTAGTCAACCCTTTTTATCCAATCAAACGGCCCAAAAAAACAGCTCTGAAACGGTTATTTATTTAGACAACTCTTTTAGCATGCAAGCACTAGGTCCTAATGGTCCCCTACTGACAAGAGCGGTTCAGGATTTAATTACCGGATTTGATGAACTCGAAAAGATAAGTGTTTTCACTAATGATCAGAGTTATAAATCAATCTCAATTAAAACGTTAAAAACCGAGCTACTGTCATTAGATTACAGTCAAAATCAATTGGATTTAAACCGTTTAATTTTAAAAGGAAAAACCTTCTTTTCAGATGCCAAGACCAGTTCTAAAAAACTTATTTTAGTATCTGATTTTCAACAACATGAAAATACGATTCTATCGGAAACAGATTCTACCGTTCAAGTGTTATTAGTGCCTTTAAAACCCATAAACACAGCCAACAATTATATTGATAACGTTCGTTTAGAACCTAGCTTAAATACCAACTACAAATTAAGTGTTATTGGGAACACCACTTCGGATACATCCGATAGTATTCCGGTCACCTTATATCAAGACACAAAGGTTGTAGGAAAATCAATTTTAGTGAAAGTCAAAAATTTCACAACCTCATTTGTACTTACAAATACAGACGGATTTAGAGGGAAGTTATCGATCGATGATACACAAATATTGTATGATAACGACTTCTATTTTAACATCCCAAAAACTGAAAAAATAGCAGTCTTAGCCATTAATACTAATTCCAGCGCTCGATTTTTAGAAAAACTATATTCTAAAGATGAGTTTTTATTTAATAACCAAAATCTCAAGACGTTGGATTATGGTCTAATTAAAACGCAAAATCTAATTATTTTAAATGGAATAAAACAGATTTCAATTGCCTTAAAAAATAGTCTTTCCGAATTCATGAATACGGGGGGTACTGTGTTAGTGATTCCGAAAAAAAACGGCGACTTATCCTCTTATAATAAGTTGCTTTCTACACAAACAAAACACCAACTTAAACCAATTAAAATGCAGGAAAAACGCATCACTAACATTGCGTTTAACCATCCTATTTTAGAAAATGTTTTTGAAGAAAAAATATCTAATTTTCAGTATCCATCCGTTCAGTATTATTTTCCACTGTCAAAACCCACGCCTGGAATTTTATCATTTGAAGATCAAAAGCCTTTTTTAGTTCAATTTAAGTCGTTATTCGTGTTTACGTCCGCAGTGGAATCTGATGGATCTAACTTTATAAATTCGCCCTTAATAGTCCCAACACTCTACAATATTGGGCGATCCAGTTTAAAAACACCGCCATTGCAGTATTGGATAGGGGCCAAAAACACGTTTGATCTTAAGGTAAACTTACAACGCGATCGCATTCTAAAACTGACTCATAAAGAATCGCAATTTATACCTTTACAAACAAATTTTAATACCAAAGTGAGCATCACTACCAAAGAAAACCCAAACGAACCTGGGCATTATGCTGTTTTAAAAAACAAGGACACAATAACCGCTGTTAGTTATAATTACAACCGGAAAGAAAGCCAACTTCGCTATTATGATCTCACCCAAATGAAAGGCGTTTCTATAGAAAAAACGCTAAACGACACACTTAATACTATAAAAACTGAGTCGAATGTGACGTGGTTATGGAAATGGTTTGTTATTTTTGTGCTAATATTATTAGCTTTTGAAATGCTCATCTTAAAATATTTTAAATGAACGTACTTATAAAATCAGCTACAATTATTGATGAAAAAAGTGATTTCCACAATCAAACTCAAGATATTTTAGTTGAAAACGGTTTCATTACTAAAATTTCTAATAAACTCAAAAATCCAAATAAATACCCTGTCATAGATCTCGAAAACCTACATGTTTCAAATGGTTGGTTTGATAGTAGTGTGTCTTTTGGTGAGCCTGGTTTTGAAGAACGCGAAACTATCTCAAACGGATTAGAAGTGGCAGCAAGTTCTGGATTTACTAACATTGCTCTAAATTCAAATACATCTCCAGTAATTGATTCTCATTCAGATATTTCATATGTAATTTCAAAGTCTATAAATGCAATAACAAAACTTCACCCAATAGGAGCTCTAAC
>JAQXBT010000068.1 GCA_029252265.1 Flavobacteriaceae bacterium
GAAAACCAAAGCCCAATAGTTGTGCTGTAGTTTTTAATAAAATCGCCACTTAAAAAGGGCAGGAAAAGCAGTAGGAATCCTCCCCCAATTGTGACATAAAAACGAATGCTCTTTTTCCATCCTAATTTGTTTAAGAATAATGGTAGGCTTAAAATCGGGACTAACTTTACAGCAATTGAAAGGGCCATTGTAAGCGCCGCCAAATGCCATTTTTTGGAATGAATAAAATACAGCGCCATCAAGAAAAAGAATAACATCAGTCCTTCAAAATGAAGATTGCCAGTGAGTTCAATGATGACTAAGGGGTTTAATAGAAACCAATATATTTTTTTGGTAGGTAGTTGTAATTTTTTTAGTAGTCTTTTACCAAAAAAGAGAATACCTAAATCCGCCCCTATCAAAATTAATCGCAATACAATTACGGACCCCAGAATACTGTATTTAGCGAGCATTGCGGCGATGACAAACGGAAGTTGGTGTATGGGTGGGTAATTGGAAAAATGGCCTGCGCTGAGCGCTCCCATACCCTCAAACAGCAGTTTCATTTGTGGAAATAAATCGGGTTGAGAATACACTAAACCACTGGGCGTAAACAAGTAGGGGTTGAGGCCTGCCAAAAGGAGGCGCCCATCCCAAATAAAACGATAGAAATCTTGTGATAAATTCGGGATCGCCACTAAAAAAATCAATCGCAATCCGATGGCCAAATAAGATAAATGACGTTCTTTGGTATTGGGATGTTTTAAAATTAAGTAATAACACCCAAAAAGAATGCTATATAACCCGAGGAGTTTGGCATGTTCAAAACGCTCCAAGTCGTATGCCCAAATGGCATAAAAAAGGATGCTTAAACTACCCAAAAGGTAGAAGGTTTTTTTTGAATTTATAAATGACCTATTGAATTCCATAAGTCGAGGCGTAAGAGGTTAAACTTTAGAGGATATGGATTTAAAAAACACAAATCCAAATCCTAAAAATAGCATTAGATGAAAGGGGAATAAACCAAAGTCTCCGCCTTGGTCGCCGACGATAAATGCGCTATACATTCCGAACGCAAAATAGAGCATCAAAATACCTTCAAAAATCACATGAACTGAAATGTTTTTCTTGAGGTATTTATTGTTTTTCCAGCTATCGGAGATGACATTGATATTAAATTTTGGGGTCCGTACAAAGTCACTTCGCTTTCCGAAATGGCCTTCTAAAACGGCAATTGAATTATGCAAAGAGAAGCCCATCGCTATCGAGAAAAATGTAAAAAATAGGGCAATGTATTGCACGAAATTTTTTAAACTCGATCCATGTGTTTTCTTATACATAAACCAATAACAAATAAAGAAAATAATGGTGCTTATCACAAAAAAGCTCATCACAAAAAAATACATTTTTAAATGTGCATATTCATTTTTTATATAGAGCATCGGGATACTAAGAATTCCTACGACTAAGACGTTCAAAAACATAGTACTATTAAGTAAGTGTAATAAACTGTGTAATTTTGTTTTTGAGGAGATGCTCTTGCTTTTTAGAACGCGCCACATCATTTTTTGAAAATTTTCGGCGCCTCCTTTGTTCCATCGGAATTGTTGCGATCTAGCGGCACTAATTACGACCGGTAATTCCGCAGGTGTTTCAACATTTTCTAAGTATTTAAATTTCCAGTCTTTAAGCTGTGCTCTGTAACTTAAATCAAGGTCCTCAGTCAGGGTGTCGCCTTCCCAGTTCCCAGCATCTATGATACAGGTTTTTCGCCAAACGCCAGCCGTCCCATTAAAGTTAATGAAGTGTCCTTTGGAGTTTCGTCCAACTTGTTCCAAACTAAAGTGTGCATCCAAAGCAAATGCTTGAATTCGTGTTAAAATGGAATAATCTCTATTAATATGTCCCCAACGTGTTTGAACAACGCCAACTGCTTCATCTTTGAAAAATGGAATGGTTCTTTTAAGCCAGTCTGATTCAGGTAAAAAATCGGCATCAAATATGGCAATGTATTCGCCTTTAGCAATGATCAACCCTTCCTTCAAGGCGCCTGCTTTAAATCCGTCTCGATTTGATCTTTGAATGTGTTGAATGTCAAACCCTTCTTTTTGCAATGTTTTTATGAGCGTTGCAGTAGACTTTATGGATTCGTCGGTTGAATCATCTAGAACCTGAAATTCTAATTTGTCTTTTGGATAATCAATAAGGACAATGTTTTTTAAAAGTCGATCCATGACATAAATCTCGTTAAATACGGGAAGTTGTATTGTCACATATGGGATTTCATCAGCGTTTGAAAAATCAAACTCAGGACTATTTTCAGTTGGCTTTTTAGAACCTAAATAATTAAATAGTAAATTCAATTGTGCCAAAGCATACATGAAAATGAGTATGAGTGCAAAAGAGTAAATTAAAATGATGATGATTTCTAAAAGCATTACTTAAAGCTATATTTTAATATCCAGGTTAATATCTTAATTCCTGCAAATATACTACCTTTTACGGTACCAGAAACCTTTGAAACTCCAATTCTGTTTCGATACTTTACAGGGATTTCTGTATAACTATAGCCTTTTTTTAAGATTTTAAGTTGCATCTCTACAGTCCATCCATATGTTGGATCTTCCATATTTAGGCTCAGTAATTTATCAAACGTAATCGCTCTAAAAGGACCAAGGTCTGTAAATTTTGATTTAAAAAATAGACGCATTAAAAACGTTGCCAACCAATTTCCGAAAATTTGTTGGGGTTGCATCGCACCCTTTTCTCGAAGATGTTTGTGGCGGCTTCCAATCACAAAATCGATATCCTTTTCGAAAATAGGAGCGATTATTTTGGTGAGTTCTTCGGGGTAATCACTGTAATCACCATCCAAAAATACCACAATATCCGTATTTTTTTTCTGCTGTTTAATGTAGTCAATGCCTTTTAAACAGGCATTACCATAACCACTTTTAAGTTCAGTTAGAACCGTCGCACCTGCTTGTTCTGCGTTTTTTACGGTTGCATCGGTTGAGTTATTGTTTACAACAATGATTTCATTGACAATATCAGGAAGGTCTTTGATGACTTTTCCAATAGAATCTGCTTCATTATAAGCTGGAATAATGACTTTTATAACCTGTTTTTCACGATTGGGGTTATTCAACATAAAACTTATTTATCATGGAGTTGATCCATCAGATTCATTTCATTACCAAGCAATACATCGCTGCTACCAATCCGTCCTTCTTCGGGGCCATTTTCTAATTTTAAAACTCCACGTGGGCAAACAGCACTACAAATGCCACAGCCAACGCAACTTGCACGAACAATGTTTTCTCCTTTTTGTGCATAGGCACGAACGTCGATTCCTTGCTCACAATAGGTTGAACAATTTCCACAAGAAATGCACTGCCCACCATTGGTGGTAATTCTAAATCTCGATTTGAAACGTTGAATCACTCCCATATAAGCGGCTAAAGGGCATCCAAATCGACACCAAACTCTATTTCCAAATATGGGATAAAATCCAGTTCCAATCACCCCGGCAAATATGGAACCTATTAAAAAGCCATAGATGTCTTGTAAGGTTTGAACTTTAATGCCAAATACTTCGTAAGCTTCTGAAAAATAGCCATACAACGTCAACCCTGTCATTAGCAACGCAAATACAAGGACACCATGAACTAGCCAGCGTTCTACTTTCCAAGAAAACAACGATTTACTGGATAGTTGTCGGTAGGGATCTCCCAAGGTTTCTGCGAGTCCACCACACCCACACACCCAAGAACAGTACCATCTTTTTCCGAAAAAGTAAACCATAACCGGCACTACAACTAAGGTTAATAAAACCCCCCAAACTAAAATAAATAATCCAAACCCGCCACTTTCTAATAATTCATTCAAATTCCAACGGAAGAAAAAATCATAATCCAACGGAAAGGCGTTTTTAAAATCATACCATGGCTTTTCAAATCGGACTAAAATTTCTGGAATTAAAAATGCAAATACAATCTGAAAAAACAAAACAGAGGTGGTTCTTAAGACCTGATATTTGTTGTGACGGTATTTAATATACATCCGAACGGCCATGACAGACATAATAACGCAATATAAAAACCCATATAAAAACCACTGACTTGCTGGGTTTCCACTCAAAGACTCACTGATTGGGTCCACAAGATAAATCCAATTGACCATATAACCTGGTCTAAAGTATAATACTAAATAAAACGAAATTAAGAATGCAAAAACAAACCATGCAATCCAACCTCTATTGGTCGCGCTGCTATGAAATATATGGTTGTTTTTTATTCCTGGAGGGCCTTTTAGTTGGATTGCTGGAAGCATGAACAAGAGAGCACCAAAAATAGCGAGTCCAAAACTTAAAAACCAGAGTATTATTTTGTTTTGAACTACAAATCCAGTCCCCGACGATTTCACCATTTGATAGGCTAAGCTATGTGGTTTTTCCCAAATAACCATGGACCATTCTTTGTTTTTTTTGTGAGTTTCATTGGCAAATTCAACCGCTTTTGAAATTGAATTTGCGAGGTAAAACGGAGTCGAAAACTCCTGATCAACAACCTTGTTTTTTAAAGTTTCTCGAAATAGAGGACTTGCAATATTTTTTTGAGTTATAAAATCCTCAAAAGCTTGATTTGTGAGTTTATACTGCCCCATAAACAGCAAGCTGATGAAAAGTGCAAACACGGCTAAAATGAGGCCTAATCCTAGGGTTCTTATTGTTTTCATGTTATGATTTTAGGCTAAAAATTTGTGACCAATTTTTCTTTTTTAATTGTAGGTTTTTGTGGTGCTCCTTATTGAATTTTCTCAAGACTTCTTTGTAGTGGTTTTTATAAAATTCAGGATCAAAATTGGCGATTTCTAAATGTTCAAGTACATAGTCAATGGATTTATTTTGATCTAACCACCGGTTGAAAATTTCGTGTCGCATTCGAATACCAAAAGTATTTATCCCTAAGAATGACTGTGTGGTTTTGTCAAAAGCAATGGTCAAACATTTGGTTTGATCTGGATGCATCCAATGAAAATGCGCTTCATTGGGTTTCATGTATCGCTCACTATTCACCCAGCCATAAGTTTGGTATTCAATATCAAAAAACTTGGCGGAGTTAAACCAGTGTCCTGGCTTATAAAGCGTTTCTTTTTTGCAAATTGTTTGTGCGACGGTCTCTCCCATAATCCGACCGGTGTACCAAACGGCTTCAATGGGTCTTCGTCCTTCAACAGCAATGCGTTGTTCGGCACAATCTCCAATGGCATAAATGCCTTTGATGTTCGTTTCTAGATTTCGATCCACCAAAATCCCACGATTGGTTTCTAGTTCCGAATGTTTTAAAAACCCAATGTTTGGAGAAACCCCTGCTGTGAGTCCAACGACATTACAGTCGATTTCTTCACCAGTCTCTGCAATTATAATCGATTTAACATTTCCATTTGCATCCGAATTTATTTGCTTTAAATTTGATTCTAACCGAAGATCAATGCCGTTTTTTTGAATTTCATTGGTAATCATTTTACTTTCGCCACTTGGTAAAATGGAACTCCAGTAACTATTTTCTCTCACCAAAAAGGTCACTGGAATGTGGCGAGAATGGAACATTTCGGCAAGCTCAATCCCAATAAGACCTCCGCCTACGATAACAGCACGTTTACAAACGGTGTTGTTAGGAGCGTAGGTTTCTACAGCCTCTAAGTCTTGTTTATGGTACAAGCTCACAACGCCTTTTAGATCTTGGCCGGGCCATCCAAATTTATTCGGTTTACTGCCAGTGGCTAAAATAAGTTTGTCAAATTTTAGTTTTTCTCCATCAGAAAATAGAAGTGTTTTTTTAGCGGTATCAACCTGTTCGACATAGCCTTTTTTTAGTGTAATCTCGTTTTTTTCCCAAAACCAATCTTCATACGGTTGCGTATGTTTAAACTTCATGTGCCCCATATAGACATACATAAGCGCTGTTCGAGAGAAAAAATAATCAGTTTCTGACGAGATGACGGTAATTCTTTTATTGGATAGTTTTCGGATGTGTCTGGCTGCTGTGATTCCAGAAATTCCATTTCCTATAATTGCGATGTGTTCCATACTAAATAAGTTTTTGGGGATTCGTACTTAAAAACGGACCTAAAACCCGAGTGGTTTTGGGTTATAAAGTTAATGAATATGTTTTATATAATAGGCTTCTAATTTTTTTGGAGAAGCACCAAAGAATTTTTTCAAGTGTATCGCTATAAAATAAAACTGTAATCTCCAGATGCCATTGAATTCAAAACGCCTCGCTGAGGTCGTTAGTGTACGCTGAATGACTTTAAAGGAACCCTGTTTATAAAGTCTGTATATGAACTCATTATCTTCATAAATCATGAAATCTTCGTTATAGCCTTTTAGGTGTTCAAAAATGTTTTTTTCTACAAATAAACTTTGATCACCCCCACGACTCACTTTCCAATTAAATTGGGTGAACCAGCCAGTCAATTGCAACCACCAATGGCTGCTATCAAATTTCATTTTAAAACACCCAGCCTTTGCGCCCTCACGAATTGCTTCTACAACAGATTGATCAAAATTTTTCGGAGGAAATGAATCTGCATGCAAAAAATATAGAATGCTGCCTTTGGCTTGAGCAGCTCCAAAATTCATTTGTTTTGCACGCCCTTTTGGGCTGTTTATCCCAATCACTTTGGGGTGTTTTTTTGAAAATCCTGAGACTATATTTTGAGATCCATCGCTACTTCCACCATCAATCACAAGAATTTCTGAAATCAATTTTTCGTTAGAATTTTGATGTAAATACGCCAACAAGGCTTCTATATTTTCAGCCTCATTCAGTACAGGAATAATCACACTGATTTTAGTCATTTAGCGCCCAATTATAGCTTAAAAAATCGATTTTTGTTTGAGGTGAAATTGTGACAGTGCTGTAGTTGTTGAGGTAGGTTATAAAAGCATTTCCTTTTGGAAAATCAGATTTAAACCATTTAAATATCTTTGAAATTTTAATGGTGTCGGTTGTCAAAATATTTTTCGAAGGAGCATTGATAAAATCATGTGCGGCTTGATCCAATTGATCATTCAATGTTTTTGCTTCAAACGCGCAATTCGAAAGTTTAGGGCAGGATTCCGATGCGCATACAATCGCAAAATGAATTCGCGAATCTCCCATCGGTCTCAAAATCTCATGCTCAATCGTATTTAGTGACATCATTTCCCCATCGATTAAAATAAATTTTTGACCCCATGGATCACTTAATTTTTTGATGCTTTTTACGGGGTAATTATTTAAGATAAGCTGAATTGTAAAAACGTTATACGCATTGATCCAATAGGCTTTTTTTTCAGACATACTCCAATGGTCTTCTGGCGCATTACGGCCTAAGTTGGAAAGGTAATCATCAAGAGGTTCTCGGTTATTAAGCAATCCTTTATAATCGACCTTTCCAGCATACGAAACATAGAGTTGCAAAATATTGGTCCACTCTGAATGGTCCATTTTTTGTGCGGTAGAAGTCCAAATACACAGGATTAAAACGTAGGTTAAGAGTTGTTTCATTTTATTTAGATTAACAGCAACCACCACCATCATAATGAAATGTGGAATCACTAAAGTAAATGTCGTTTCGGTTTAAATTTGCTAAGGCAGCGGCCGTTTTATCACAAATCGCTAAGGGCTGATTTTTTAATAAAATATGTCCTGCCGCATCGTCAAAAAAGTCGTCTATGCCGTAATAGATCGCCGCTTTCCCTGTAAAAACACAAGGGCCGTCGGCGGGCATTGGGTCTTTGATCGCAGCAACTTCGATCGATTCAATATAGATTAATTCCTCGGTATTATAATTCAGAGGGTCTAAAATTCGATAGGGTTTTCGGGCTCTAATTTCAATCGTTCCAAATCCAGCATCGGTCAGCATCTTAACATAATCAGCAATTGGAATGCTGCCGCTCAAACACAAGGCACGAAGGCGTTCATCTTCGCGAAGTGTTTCATTCATAGGCTGTTCACATGTGGGGTCGCTCATCACTAATTTCCCGTGTGGTTTTAGGACGCGATACATTTCGGCGATGGCTTTTTTGAGGTCTTCAACTTTAAAAATATTGAATAAACAATTCTGAGCTGCCACATTAATACTGTTATCTTCTAAAGGTAAGTGTAGAGCGTCTCCTTTTTTCAGGCTTACAAAGTCTTTATTAAACCAGGGGTTTTGAGCTTCTGCTTCCCCGAAGTTTTTTTTGGAGGCTTCCAGCATTTCATCCACCACATCCACGCCAATCACACCGTTTTTTTGACGACTGAAATATGCAAATTGAAGCAATTCCATACCGCCACCAACACCAACATATAATATTTTGGGATTGTTTGTCAGGTCACGCGCATGAACTGTGCTTCCGCAACCATAGTTCATTTCTTGCATGATTTTGGGGATTTTCAGCCCTGGAAGCTCCCAA
The DNA here is from genome assembly GCA_029252265.1 of Flavobacteriaceae bacterium. Classification (GTDB taxonomy): domain Bacteria; phylum Bacteroidota; class Bacteroidia; order Flavobacteriales; family Flavobacteriaceae; genus Hel1-33-131. The sequence goes on from JAQXBT010000068.1 coordinate 8,429, forward strand.
ACAGGATTGGTTGTGCAGCAGAGTCCAATATCGGGACTGAGGGCTGCTTCTTTGTAAACATCGTGGGTGGTATCTAAGTAGCTCATTTATAAGGATTTTATTAATTCTTTAAAAATTGTAATCATTTTAGGTTCGGCTTTTGCGGCAATTTCAATAATCTCCGAAATATCGACAGCTTTTAAATTATCAGGATCACATTCATCAGTTAAAACAGACACCGCAGCGACTTTTAACTTTAGGTGATTTGCCACAATTATTTCTGGGACGGTGCTCATTCCAACGGCATCGGCGCCCATTAGTTTTAACATTTTGTATTCAGCACGGGTTTCTAGCTGTGGGCCAACCACACTTACATAAACGCCTTTGTGTAATTCAATATTGTGATTTGTAGCGATTTCTTGAATCTTTTGGTTTATTTTTGGATCATAGGGTGCGCTCATGTCTACAAAACGATCTCCTAAATGTTCGACGCCTTTAAACGCTAATGGAGAGCCTCCTTGTAAGTTGATGTGGTCATCGATTAGCATCAAGTCTCCTTTATTATAATCCAGATTTAAAGCCCCTGACGCATTTGAAACTAGCAAAGTGGAGACGCCCAACTGTTTCATGATTCGAACCGGATAGGTCACGTCTTGTAGGGTATAGCCTTCATACAAATGAAACCGGCCTTGCATTACGACGACTTTTTTTCCTTCAAGCATGCCGTAAATTAATTTTCCTTTATGAAACTCAACGGTCGCTGTTGGGAAATTTGGAATATGGTTGTAACTTACTTCTTTAATAATCTCTACATGATTAATGAGTTGTCCTAATCCGGTGCCTAAAATAATCCCAATTTCGGGAGATTCAAAGCCTTTTTCTTTCAAGTAATCGGTCGTTTCTTCAATAAATTTTATCATAATTTTTTTATCTTTTTCAGTAATTCAGGTTGATTTTGTAGGTCTTCAAATGTATCAATGTCATTTAAGGCTTCCAAAAGTTTAACGTTGTGTTTTTTTAGGTCTTTTAAAGTGGACTCTAGTACTGAGTCGGTTCCCCATTGTTTATTTTTAAATAGAGTCGGATGAAGCTTGGTCATTCCTAGTAAATAATAGCCACCATCGAGCGACGGCCCTAAAACAACCTCATGATTTTCTAAGGCTTCAAATGCTTTTTTGAGGTGGATGGGTTTTAATTCAAACAAATCACTACCGACAATCACTACGTTTTCATAGGAATCTTCAAAAGCAGTTTCAAATGCCATTAGCATCCGCGCGCCTAAGTCGGTTCCTTTTTGCAGTTTTTTTTGATAGATTGATGCATTCCATAAGTCGTTTTTCTGGATTTCTTCTGAGTAATATACAACTTTATCGCTAGAGGCGGTGCCTAACACCGACTCGGTATGCTTTAGTAGAATTTTATAAACCTTTAGGGCATCTTCATTTCCAATGGTTTTGGAAAGTCGTGTTTTTACTTTTCCTAATTTAGGATTTCGTACAAAAACGATGATTATATTTTTATTCATACACCTTGATTCCTTTCAATAAATACGTATCCCATGGTTTTGAGTATATATGCACTTTTGATGTGGGTTCTTTTAGGTTATTAAAGATTTCCCCATCTTTATTAACCCAATCAAAAATTCCGCCATATAGATTAAAAACGGATGTATAGCCTTTGTTAAGGAGTTGTTTTCCAATAAGTTCAGATCGAACACCAACGGAGCAATACACCACAATCATTTTATTTTTTTCAATGTTCAGACGTCTTATTTTTGAAATCTCAAAATTATTAAATCCTACAGCAATGGCATTTTCTAGGTGACTTATGTTGTACTCTGCTGGTTCACGAGCATCTAATAAAATGGGTTGGGTTTTTAATTCAGTTAATTCATCGACAGTGATATAAGGAACAGTATTATCATTAAATTTATTCAGGACATCCTTTATAGATGTCTGACCAAATCCATTGACCCACAGCAGACATAACCCTATTAAAATTAGTTTTTGTTTCATGTTAAGCAACGGTTCCTTGGCAACTACTTCCTGCACCAGCGGTACAGCCATAACAGTGTTGCGATATACAAATGGTTCGTTTACTTAGGAGGTCTTTGTTGAATTCACTGATGTGTTGCACCACACTATCAACTCTTAATTCTAACATTTGATTAAAATCACAATCATAAAGCCAGCCATCCCAACTTACCGAAAGCGTGTTGGTACACATCACATTAGCCACTGCTGCGGGATTAAAAGCCGCTACTAAGTTGTACATATAGTCTTCATAATTTTCAGAAGCGATAAGGTAATCTAAAAAACGACTGATCGGGAGGTTAGTGATCGAAAACAAATTATGAAACTGAATCTCGAAATTTGACAACAATGCCTTTTTAAAATCGGCTTCCAAAGCCGTTTGATCTCCTGGCAAAAAAGCCCCTGAAGGATTGTAAACCAAATCGAGTTTTAGTTCTGATCCTGGCATGCCATAGCCCACAGCGTTTAACATTTTTAAGGCTTTAATAGAGGCATTAAAAACACCATCGCCACGTTGTTGGTCTGTTTTTCCTTCGGTCCAATGAGGCATAGACGATATCACATGAACGCCATGTTTTTTGAAAAATTCTGGAAGATCATTATACTTTTTATTGGCGGTAATGATGGTCAGATTGGAACGTACAATCACCTCTTTGATTCCGACTTTGGTTGCTTCTTCAACAAACCATCGGAAGTCGGGGTTCATTTCTGGGGCACCGCCCGTCAGGTCTAAGGTGTGAGCGCCGGTCTGTTTAATCACATCCAAACACTGTTGCATGGTCTGACGCGTCATGATTTCTTTTCGATCGGGGCCTGCATCAACATGGCAATGACCACACACTTGATTGCACATATAGCCAACATTGATTTGTAGTATTTCTAATGTTTTGGGGCGTAATGGAAATTGATTTTGGGCGGCTAATTTTGTGCGAAAGGTGGGGAGTTCTTCATCTTTGAAAATACCATTGGATAAAATTTCTAATTGTCGTTTGGCGTTTGCAAGTTCATTTTCGCGTTTCTTTAGGGATTTTAATTGCATCGATTACATGGATAATTTTTTATACTTATTCATCATTTGTACGCTATGTACTAATGTGGCACCACTTTCAATGGCTGCTCCGGCATGCACAGCTTCCATCATTTCTTCTTTAGTGATGCCACGCTTTAATCCGTCTTGAGTATAGGCATCTATACAATATGGACATTTTACGACATGCGATACCGCTAGGGCAATAAGAGATTTTTCACGTGCCGTTAAGGCCCCTTCCTCAAATACTTTGCCGTAATAGTCAAAAAATTTCTCGCCGAGTTCTTCACTCCACTCTGTAATCGCTCCAAATTTTCGTAAATCGGAGGGTTCATAATAGGTATTGCTCATGTTTGTTTTTTTTAAGACCGTTTTTATAATTTTTCTAAAATTAGTGAAAAATCTTCGAAATCTATAAATTTCACAATCCATAATGCTGTTTTGTCACTCTATAATAACACAACAAATTCACAACAGCCCCTTAATTTTTATTTTACATTTTTCTCTTTTAAAATGCAATTAAATAAAAATAATTCTATTTTTTACAGGTTTAAATGAATATTATTTAATATAAAGCCTGTTTAGTTATGAATTGTATATTTTTTGTTGTGGTTTAAAATTAGCGTATCAAGGGATGTGTTTCTTAATATTGGAAGTATAACCTTAAATCTATTTAAAATGAAAAAAATTACTTTATTATTGATTGCAATGTTAACCGTTAGTGTGACAATGGCGCAACAAAAAACTACTTATTTCCCAATTTATGACGGAACTTTTGGAGGTGCGACATATTCACAAAAGTTTACTTTTCCTACCGGTGCTGAAACTTGGGCAGGATTTGCTAATAACAACACGAGTATTTATCCGTTATCATTTCCAAATGGAGGGGAAGTAAAATTTAAAGCAACAGTTACAGCGGACGCCGAAGTTTTCTTTAAATTTGAGAGACTTCCACATCCAGATGTAGATCCAGCGATTATTACAGCCAATGTTTCTTTATTGGCTTCAAATGCTGCTGGCACGGAGTATTCGGTTACCATCCCTACCCATGCTACTCAAACTTATAGCTCTGCTTTAGTGTATGTGGTGACTAGAGGTGTAGATGTGACTTTATCCGAAATCAAAATTATCACATTTGATACGGACGGAACCACAGTTCTTAATACTGACTCCCCTGTTTACGATGGTACTTTCGGGGGTGCTACTTATGCTCAGACCTATAATTTCCCTACCGGTGCTGAAACTTGGGCAGGATTTGCTAATAACAACACGAGTATTTATCCATTATGGTTTCCAGAACAAGGAACCGTGTCATTTAAAGCAACTGTAAGTGCAGACGCTGAAGTCTATTTTAGATTTGAGAAAAATCCACATCCAGATGTAGATCCGGCTATTGTCACATCCAATGTTTCTTTATTAGCAGCCAATCCAGCTGGAACTGAGTATACAGTTGACGTCCTTGGTCATAATACCAATACCTATAGATCTGCAATAATGTACGTCGTTACTAGAGACGTCGATGTCTCTATATTTGAAGTTTCTATTACTGCAAATAAACCTGTGGCAGGCTTAGATGATATCGCTGCGAACGCAGTAAAAATGTACCCCAACCCAGCAAGTGATGTTTTAAAATTCTCATTAGCTTCAAACCAAGCTTTAGATGTTGCGGTTTATGACATGTTAGGAAAACAAGTTTTACGTGCAAATGCTGTACAGTCTCAACTTAATATCTCTAGCTTAAACCCTGGAATGTATTTTGTAAATATGAAGCAGGGATCAAATAGTTCTACTCAAAAACTTCTAGTAAACTAAGTATGGTAATTAACTAACTAACCAACTTTAGTTTTAAAGAGGCCTCCAATTGGAGGCCTCTTTTTTATTTTCATTTTTTAGAAGTTTGTTTCTGTTCAACGCTCGATTATTAGGATTTAACTATTTAACTCACTGTTTAGCGAACTTAGTTTCTTATTTGTTATCATTTGGAATTAATAATTTATTTTAAAATTTTATATTTTAACGTTAATATTATATTACATTTGAGAATATCATCAATTTAAAATCATTTGTTATGAAAAAAACTACTTTTTTACTAATGCTTTTGACGGTCTCTTTTGGCTATTCACATATCTTAACCTCGAATTCTAGTAGTAACGATCCAGCCCTTTTAAACGAAATCTCAACGTGTTCTGGAACGACTACTGAGGCTGCTGAAGGGACATTTTCTCAGGGACTCGACTATGAATTCGTTACCAATGGAACGGATGTTGTGATCACTTTTACGCTATTAGACACGGATAAAGCAGGACTAAATCCTGAGTTGTTTACGGCTCCTTCAACATTTTTACCGATGTCAATTAATGGATCAACATACTCAGTCACACTACCGAACCAAACTGCTGGAGCAACTCTTAGTTTTCAGTTTAGAGGCGCATATGAAGCTGGTGGTTTGATTCTTTCTGAAGTTTTTAATTACAAAGTAGGTGAGGGCTGTGTGTTAAGCACTAAAACTCTTGAAACAGCTCTTTTTAATGTATATCCGAATCCAGCGAAAAACGTTATCAATATCGCATCGACATCCAATGAAGTTTTTGGAGTTTCGGTCTATGACTTATTGGGCAAACAAGTCTTGCGTGCAGAAAACATAAAGTCTCAACTTAATATATCGAGTTTAAATCCTGGATTGTATGTTTTAAATATGACACAAGGATCTAATAGTTCTACTCAGAAACTACTAGTCAAGTAACTAAAATTACTAACCAACCAATTTTAGTTTATAAAAGCCTCCAGTAATGGAGGCTTTTTTTGTTTATATAGATTTTGGCATGGATCTGTTACTACGCGGTTTATATAGCCTCTATAATGCTATTGCTATCCCTGTTTTAGATATCTTTCATTTTCTTAACGGTAAGTAATTTCTCCTTTTTTAAGTTCTAATCAGCTCTAGATATCCAAAATTGAGATGCAATACAACAAGTCCAGGATGTGCTGGTTTCATATAAATCGAGCACCTAATTTGATTAAGTGATATTATTTTAACCTTTTTTCAATTAAATGTTTAATAATATTAGTATAAAATCAAACATATAAAACCATACATTGCCCCAACATTTTTCGAAAACGTTATAGTTTTTTTCAATTTTTAAAGAGGTGAATTTTTAAATTGACAATAATAATCCCTGTAAATTACGAATACACATATTTATTTCGCAAAATTATGTCATTGTATGTTTTTTGTAGTACATTGTTTGAAGTTTACATTTAAATATTAAACTATATTTGAATTCATTATTAACTTAAAACAATTTAACATGAAAAAAATTACATTATTAATGCTATTAATGACTTCTTCATTATTTGCACAATTAGAAGGTTCTTGGAGTTTTACAGCAGAAGCTGGAGCTATGGCCGTAGGTGGTAATCCAGGAGATTACTCTTGGTGGTCAAACAATGCTGAAGATGTTACGACACGTTCTTGTGTTTTCGATGATGAATATGTATTCAATGCTGATGGTTCATTTTCAAATGTACTAGGAGATGATACATGGTTAGAGTCCTGGCAAGCAGGTTCTCCTGCAGAAGGTTGTGGAGTTGCAATTGCACCACATGATGGTTCAAATGCTGCGACTTACACAGTTGATGCAACTGCAGGAACAGTTACGATTGTAGGATCTGGAGCTTACTTAGGTCTTTCTAAGGTTACTAACCAAGGAGAAGACGGAGTAGCTACAGATGAGACTAAAGTATACAGCTACGTAATGTCAGCCGATGGAACTACAGTAGACTTCACAATCCAAGGATTCAATACTGGTGTTGCAACTGCAGAATGGATTTTTAAAATGACTAAAAATTCTGACACTGCTGGTGTAGAAGATTTTGCTGCAAGCTCAGTAAAAATGTTCCCGAACCCAGCAAGTGATGTTTTAAAATTCTCATCAG
>JAQXBT010000074.1 GCA_029252265.1 Flavobacteriaceae bacterium
AACTATTTATATCCCAACAAAAGCTTGTGTTAACCGCTATATATGTCGGGATAACACAACTTTTTGTTTGTCATTACACGTAACTGATTTTAGTGCAAACATCTTGTTTGCTCCCCATATCTAAAATTCAAATAAAACAATTGCTTACAACTGGTTAAGTTGGGTATTGAAGATTTAGACTTGGGGGTTTAAATCAAGGTTAAACTTACTAAAATAAATTGAATGCTTCCAAAAAAAATTAAATTTTAACAATTTAGAATCAAACAAAAAAAAGCCACAACCAAAGGGAGTAACTTTTAAAATAGGACTGTTGCGTCCAAAAATAAGTTAACAGAAAAAAGCTTTAGAGCTTTAAAATTTAATGGGCTTCTAGCCAATTCATACCCATATCCATTTCAACATCTAAGGGAACGCTTAGGGTATAGGCGTTCTCCATTTCTTGTTTAATTAATACTTTCATGGTTTCCAATTCGGGCTTATAAACATCAAAGACCAATTCATCGTGAACCTGCAACAACATTTTGGTTTTAAAGTCGCCTTCCTCTAGCTTCTTATAGATGTTAATCATCGCAATTTTGATCACATCTGCGGCACTTCCTTGGATGGGTGCATTGACGGCATTTCGTTCGGCAGCACCGCGTACAATTGCATTTCGAGAGTTGATATCTTTCAGATAACGACGTCGGTTGGACAAAGTAGTTACATAGCCATGATCTCTTGCGAAATCGACCTGTGAACTTATGTATTTCCGAAGCTTAGGATAGGTCTCATAATAGGTTTCAATCAATTCTTTGGCTTCAGAACGGCTCAAATCAGTTTGGTTGCTCAGTCCAAAAGCAGACACCCCATAAATAATTCCAAAGTTGACTGTTTTCGCATTTCCACGCTGTTCTCTAGTCACTTCTGCTAAAGGTACATTAAAGACTTTCGCTGCGGTCGAGGCATGAATATCTTCGCCGTTTTTAAAGGCTTCCATCATGGTTTCTTCTTCGCTCATCGCCGCAATGACGCGTAACTCAATTTGAGAATAATCGGCTGCTAAAAGCACGTATTCTTCATTTCTTGGAATGAACGCTTTTCGCACTTGACGACCGCGTTCGGTTCGGATCGGAATATTTTGAAGGTTTGGATTGGTACTACTCAATCGTCCAGTGGATGCCACCGTTTGCATGTACTCTGTGTGAATATGCCCAGTGACGTCTAAAACTTGCTCTGGAAGCGCATCTACATAGGTGCTTTTGAGTTTAGCGAGTCCTCTGTAATCTAAAACATTTTGAATAATTTCGTGCTCCTTTGCTAAATAAGACAATACATCTTCAGCAGTACTATACTGACCTGTTTTGGTTTTCTTTGGTTTCTCGACCAGCTTTAATTTTTCAAAGAGAACGACGCCCAATTGTTTGGGAGATGCGATATTGAAAGTTTCGCCTGCAGCTTTATATATTTTTGTTTCTAAGTCTGCAATGTCCTCATTTAAATCGCCTGAAAGCGATTTTAGAAAATCCGTGTCTAGCTTGATGCCTTCGAGTTCCATGGACGCTAGTACTTTTACTAATGGAATTTCGATTTCATTAAATAATTTTAAAGAATCGGCATCGGTCAGTTCCTTTTTGAAATGACGCGCTAACTGAAAGGTGATATCGGCATCTTCAACGGCATATTCCGTCAATTTTTCAATTGGCACATCGCGCATCGACAGTTGATTTTTTCCTTTTTTCCCAATGAGGTCTGTAATGGAAATAGGCGCATAATTCAAATAGGTTTCAGCAAGGACTTCCATGTTGTGACGCATATCTGCATTGATCAAATAATGTGCAATCATCGTGTCAAACAAGGGGCCTTTGACTTCTATTTTATATTTGTGTAAGACCTTTAAATCATATTTTAAATTTTGTCCAATTTTTTCGATATGAGTCGCTTCAAAAAAGGGTCTAAATAATTCAATCAATTTTTGTGCTTCCTCAAAAGTTTCTGGAAAAGGAATGTAAAATCCTTTATGGGCTTCCCATGAAAAGGCAATTCCAACTAGTTCTGCGGTCAGGGAATTGAGTCCTGTTGTTTCAGTATCAAAACACACCGAAGTTTGAGACATGAGCTGTTTGATAAATAGTTTTAAGCCTAAATCTCCAGAAACACTTTGGTAAAAGTGCGGTACCGAAGTGGCAGTTACTCTACCGTAGTTTTGTGTCGCAACTGGTGCTGAAGGTTCATCTCCACCAAACAATGAAAATTGTCCAGCCCCGGCTTCAGTTGTGGGTCTAACAGTGGATTTAATAGCGGGTTTTGGAGCAGCCCCTTCTGGTGTCGAAGTGGTACTTTCAGGCGGATTAACAGCAAATGTTTTATTAAAATTATCGATTAAGCGTCTGAACTCTAAGTCTTGAAAAATGGCACTTACTTTTTCGGTATCGGGTGCAGTGAGTTCAAAACTTTTGGCGTCAAATTCTACAGGAACATCCAATAGAATGGTGGCTAGTTTTTTAGAGAGGAGTCCAAGTTCGGCATTGGCTTCAATTTTTTCCTTCATCTTCCCTTTGAGTTCATGGGTATTTGCCAAAAGGTTTTCCATGCTCCCGTATTGAGCGAGTAATTTTTTAGCGGTTTTATCGCCCACACCAGGAAGGCCAGGGATGTTGTCAGACGCATCGCCTTTCATCCCTAAAAAATCAATCACTTGAAGTGGGTCTTCGATCTCAAATTTTGCTTTAATTTCTTCCACTCCCCAAGTTTCATACCCACCTCCAAACATGGGACGGTACATAAAAATATTATCACTCACCAATTGTGCAAAATCTTTATCAGGTGTGACCATAAAGGTTTTAAAACCTTCTTTTTCCGCCTTTTTAGCAAGGGTTCCAATGATGTCATCTGCTTCAAAACCTTCTTTTACAACCGCAGGAATGTTCATTGCCTTTAAAATCTCATAGATATAAGGCACTGCAGTCTTGATGCCTTCAGGCGTGGCATCTCTATTGGCTTTATACTCCTTAAAAAGTTCGACTCGGTCCTTACTGCCTCCTTTGTCAAAACAAACCGCCAAATGATCTGGTCGTTCTCTTTTGATGACATCTAATAAAGAGTTTGTGAACCCAAGAATTGCCGAGGTGTCAAGCCCTTTGGAATTAATCCGAGGGTTTTTAATAAACGCATAATAGCCTCTAAAAATTAGCGCATAAGCATCGAGAAGAAATAAGCGTTTTTCGTTAGCCATTAGAGGGAGTTTACGGTATTTTAGTTAATTAATCATTTTGAGTGATTCCTTGTTTTTCGAGAACACTTTTGGATTTGTAAGCGTAAAAAAGAAGGTAAGCAAAACAAGCAACCGCAATCCAATACGAGGACTGAATGCTAAAAATATCTGCCAACTTCCCTTGTAGAGGGGGGATAATAGCACCACCTAAAATCATCATAATTAAAAAAGCAGATCCCTGTGACGTGTATTTTCCTAATCCAGAAATACTTAAGGTAAAAATACAAGGCCACATGATCGAACAAAATAAGCCACCAGAAAGCAATGCGTATAGTGCCAATTGCCCTGATGCAAATATGCCAATAATGACGCCAATAACACCCAAGGTGCTAAATATTTTTAAAGTTTTAATAGGGTTGTCTTTTGCGATAAAAAACCCACCCACTTGAATGGCAACACAGACACTAAATAATAGAATTTCTGTTGAAGAATATTTTCCAAAGTTAACCAACAGAATCACGCCAAAAGCGACATAGGGCACCAATATAAGTAACCATTTTTTAAGGCCTTTACTTGGGTTAAATACACTAATAGCACCAACCCATCGACCAATCATCATACCGCCCCAGTAGAGCGAAATAAACGGTGCGATTTCTGCATCATTCATCACTTTTAAACCTAAAGCATTGAGATTATTAACTTTATCTGCAACCGATTTTAAAAGCTCACCTAGGTTACTTTGGATGGTCACTTCCACCCCAACATAGGTAAAGATTGCTAACATTCCCAAAACCAATTGTGGGTATTTCATTGCACCCCAGCCATCTGGGTTTTTCGTAGCTCGTGTATTTGCGAAAAAGATACTTACCACAACGGCCAATAGCGCTATAAACAACAATAAGAGTCGTTTGTTTTCAAGCGCTTCCGTGGTGACCTCTCCACTTGAATATGTGCTAAAAATCATTGTAAAACAAACCCCGATAACGATCGTTAGCGCAATGAGTGTATTTTTAGCTTTGTTAGCAGGCTCAAACACTTCATCCGTTTTTGTGTTGGGTAATTTTTTAGAAAAATGAAATAATGCTGCGGCGACCAAAAACAACGCCCCAACGCCCAAGTAAAGCAATTGAACTGTGGTTAGTTTTATTTCATTATTTAGAATCATTTGGTTGAGTTCATCACCTGATAAGGGAGTCGATCCAAAAATAATTAATGCAATTACAATAGGCCCTATAGTTGTTCCAAATGAATTAACGCCTCCTGCAAGATTAAGTCGATGCGAACCAGTTTCTGGGTCCCCGAGCGCAATAGCAAATGGATTTGCAGCTGTTTGTTGTAGTGAAAATCCGAGTCCTACAATAAACAAAGCCAATAACACCAAATAAAACACAGACGTATCGCCTTGTTGTGCGCCATCAACAAAAGGATACATCAATAATGCCCCAAGAGCAGAAATTAATAATCCATATACAATCCCATTTTTGTAGCCCCAATTATTAAGAATATCTTTTTTAACCGCACTCGATAGGACAAAAAGCAAGAGGGCTCCTAAATAATAGGCGCCATAAAAGGCAAAATCAACGAGTTGAGATTGAAACTGGTCAATACTGAAATACGTTTTGCAAAAAGGAATAAATACGCCGTTTGAAGCGGCAATAAACCCCCAAAAAAAGAAGACCGTTACTAGCGTAGTTAAGGCTGAATTGTTGTTTTTAGTGCTCATAATTAGTTGTGTTAAGTTGTCTTGATATTTTCTTAAATATAAATGGCTTTGAAGCGAAGTTGGTGTCGAAATTACATTTTTTTTTTAAAAGAGTAGAAATATAGTGAAAATTCCCAAATCTAAAAGTATCGTTAAATAAAATTATTAACTCAATTTTCAGTCGCTTTTGTTATACTTTTGCGATTTATTTTGATAATATGATTCGATTAATAATTTTTTTACTACTTATTTTAACGCTCGATTTTTATGCGCTTCAAAGTTTTAGAAGTGTGGTTAGAAACTCGTTTGTAACCTATGGATATGTTGCCATTTCATTGGTAGTATTAGGTATATTTGTTTTTCATGCAATAACTTTTGATAGAGGAGCAGGAGGTAACCAAGGTTTTTATGTAGCATTTGCGGTCCTTGTTTTGGTTTATGTTCCAAAGTTAGTGTTGGTTGTTTTTATGTTCGGAGAAGATGTTTATCGACTCTTTGAAGCAGGGGTTAATTACTTTATTTCAAAACCAGAAGAACCTTCCGCATTTTTTAGTTCCAGACGAAAATTTATTGGACAACTGGCATTAGGATTAGCCGCCATCCCCTTTATATCCATACTTTATGGAATTACGAAAGGAAAATATAATTTTAAAGTTTTAAAATACACCTTATATTTTGAGGATCTACCCTCAGCTTTTGACGGCTATCAAATTACCCAAATAAGCGATATCCATAGTGGCAGTTTTGACAACAAAAAAAAAATTGAATATGCGGTTGATTTAGTCAACCAGCAAGCGTCTAATGTGATTATGTTTACAGGCGATTTAGTCAATAGTAAGTCAAAAGAAATGCGTCCTTGGAAATCTACTTTTTCAAAATTAAAAGCGCCTGATGGAGTGTTCTCCATTTTGGGAAATCATGATTATGGTGATTACACCCGATGGCCTTCAGATGAAGCGAAAGCAGAAAATTTTCAAGAATTATTAGAGATCCAAAAAGACATGGGGTTTGATTTATTGAGAAACGAAAGTCGGTTTATTGAAAAATCTGGCGATCGTTTGGCAATCATAGGCGTCGAAAACTGGGGAAAAGGATTTAAGCAAAAAGGCGATTTGAAACGAGCGACTTCAGCAGTAAGTCCAACAGATTTTAAAATACTTTTAAGCCATGATCCCTCGCATTGGCAGTACGAAGTTATCAAAGATTCGCAACAGTATCATTTGACGCTTAGTGGTCATACCCATGGGATGCAATTTGGAATTGAGATCCCAGGAGTGATCAAGTGGAGCCCTATCAAATGGCGCTATAAATACTGGGCCGGCATCTACGAAAAGGCAGGGCAATACATAAATGTGAACCGTGGATTTGGCTTTTTAGCATTCCCAGGACGAGTTGGAATATGGCCTGAAATCTCCGTTATAACGCTAAAAAAAGGGATTAATAACGCTTAAACATCAGAAAATGTTATATTTACCCCAATAAATTACTTATTTTTATGGTAGATTACGATCATAGTTAAGTAAAATTATCATTGAAGGTTGATCCATAAAACACCATGATATGTCAAAATTTGGAGAGTTAATAGATGTTGAAATTCCAGTATTGTTTGAATTTTTCACCGAATGGAGTGATGAATCTGAAGCGATGCACGATGTACTTAGACATGTTGCAGCTGCAATGGGAGACAAGGCGCGCATTATAAAAATTGACGTTGACAAAAACAAAGACCTCTCGGAAGCGCTACGCATCAAAGGCTTGCCAACGTTAATTATTTATAAATCAGGCGACATGAAATGGCGCCAAAGTGGTGAGCTCGACGCCAATACGATTATTGGTCGCATTCAAGAATATGTATAGCCTTCGTTAAGACCCTTCAGAGTTCAAAAATGTAGAATCTAACACTTCTTTATCCTTCAACTCTTCCGCTTCAGGTTCGCCAGTAAAGAGTCTAAGGTAACTATTGAATTTCTCCATTTCTGTTTTAATAAACTCTTCAGTTTCATAAAAAGTAGTCACGTCCACTAAACTTCTGTAGCGCTCAATATCATTGTAGATGGTTTGTATATACTTGGATTGATTGTACTCAGAAAGGGTGCTGTAATAGCTTAGACTTTCTTGGTATTTAGAGCTCACATTTATGAATAATTTACGTGCTTTTTCTGTGGCTTCCAGTTCATAATACGAGCCAATGTAAGGCTCCAATAAGGTGTAAAATCCAAACAAATCAACAGGCATTTTGGCCATTGCTAAATCTGCAATTTCTTCTGCTTTTTCTAATTTACCTTCTTGGATTAACACTTCAATGAGTCGTGCTAAGTTACCGCGGTAGGTTAAACTATTTTTTCGGGTTTCGATGTCATGATACATTGAGGGATCTCCATTATTACCCCAGTCCCATTTGGTGACCATTTCGTACATTTTATCGGAGTCAATACGACCCATATCAAACGGATTGTCTTTAGCAACCGGTGTTTTTATAGGGACTAACTTGTACACCAAACCATCGAGTTGTAAGTAATCTTTCATCCAAATATAATCTTCATCTCCAAACGCTCCGCCTGTAAAATAGATGGGACGCTCCCAATTGTTATTGGCGATAATATCCAACATCAATAAACGATTTTTGTAGAGTGCTGCACCTTTGATTTTAATATCGATATAGGGTACAATTAAGGTCGAATCTTTTGCTTTAACAATTCTATTTTCTAACACAGATTCTTTGTCAACAGGGATTCTAACGTGTTCTGTAGGTAAGTAATTGGCATTTAAATCTTGGCGGCGTTGTCCGCTTGGATCATAGCCTTGTTGTTCAAGCACGTGTTTGTATTTCGTGCGTGGGTCATCACTTGTAATAAAACCTAAAAACTGATCAATACTAAGTGTGTCGTTTGTTACGGCCTCCTTAATAATATAATCGCGGGTTCCTAGTTTATATTGATCGTGTGTCAATAGAGAGGGAATTGGATCGCTTTCGTACGCTTTGCGTTTCATTTGATCAATGTACCAATCGACATTTAATAAACTCGTACACACGACGCGAACATCCCGTCGGATGCCTTCAATTTCCTGTGCATACCAAAGTGGAAACGTATCGTTGTCACCTATTGTAAAAATAATGGCATTGGGATCACAAGATTCTAAGTACTGAATGGCCATCGCATGGGCCGTTTCTCTTTTAGACCGATCATGGTCGTCCCAATTTTGACTGATTAAAACTCCAGGAACCGCGATCAAACAGACTCCGCTAACAATGGGTGCTAACAAGCTGGTTTTTGTGTAGCTGCTTAATTTTTCGTAGATGGCAAAGACCCCAAATCCGATCCAAAGGGCAAAGACGTAAAAAGATCCTACCAACGAATAATCGCGTTCACGCGGTTCAAAAGGCCTTACGTTTGTATAGACTTGTATGGCGATTCCTGTAAATAAGAAAAACACCAGCATCGTCCAAAAGAGTTTTTTATCTCGGTTAAAAAGAAAGAATAATCCAATTAACCCTAGCAATAGAGGTAAGAAGTAGTAAGTGTTTCTGGCCCTGTTATTTAAAACATCACCTGGGAGGTTGTCTTGAGAAATGTCTAAAAAATAGGTATCTATAAATGAAATTCCGCTAATCCAATTGCCGTGCAAGTCAAATTTCCCCTGAACATCATCTTGCCGTCCGGTAAAATTCCACATAAAATAACGCCAATACATATATCCAATTTGGTAATCAAAAAGGTAATAAATATTTTGAAGGAGGGATGGTTTTTGAATGTCGATATAACGCCCATATTTTTTTAGAAAGCCAGTGTAATCTTCGTAATCGACGTCTCCATTTGCAACAGCCCCTTTGAAGTCATTGATGATGGCTCGTAAATCATTTTGCATTTGATACTCACTCTTAATTGAGAACTCTAAAAAACCAGAAAAAATCATGTAGTTTTCAGCATGTTCAGAACTCCACATTCTTGGTAATAAAGAAGCGTGTTTGGAGTTGTAGTTTTGTAAACCGTCTTTATAGTCGTTTACAATCACATATTTTCCAGCAGTTTTGTCCTTTTCATATTTTGGTTTATCATCAATATAAGGTTGGTTTTCGTCTAAGCCTGCATATTGATCTGTAAATTGAGGCCCATAAAATAAATGTGTTTTTGGATATTGTTCTAGGTTATAGTAGGCGAGGAGTTCTCGGGCACTTGAAGGATTATTTTCATTAACTGTGACGTTGGCATTGGCTCGAATTGGCAACAACAACCAGGACGAAAATCCAACGACGACAAACGTGATACATAAAAGTCCCGTATTAAGATATATATAGCCTTTTTTTCGTGTGTAGTTTAACCCCAAATAAACAAACGTTACTAAGATTATAAATGCAATGACAGAGCCCGAATTAAACGGAAGCCCTACAGAATTCACAAAAAATATTTCTAAAGCACTAAAATAGCGAAGAATGTTAGGAGCGAGGAGTTTAAATACAAATAATAAAATAGCAACACCAGCAACATTAGCAAGAACAAAATTCTTTACCGTTACGGTTTTATAGTTTTTGAAAAAATAGATAAGACCAATGGAAGGAATGGTTAAAAGACCCATGAAGTGGACCCCAAACGATAGGCCTACAATAAATGAAATGAGTACTAACCACTTGTTGCCTCTGGGCGTAAACATGTCCTTTTGCCAGCGGAGTCCTAAGTAAAACATAACCGATAAAATTAAAGTTGCCATCGCATACACTTCAGTTTCAACAGCATTAAACCAGAACGAATCTGTAAAGGCAAAGGATAGACTCCCAACGAAAGCGGCGCCTAAAATGGCGATTTGTTGACTTTTAGAAGGTTTTGTGTCGGTTTTAACGACTTGTTTTATAAGCAATACAATCGTCCAAAACATGAACAAAATAGCGAAGGCACTTGCCGTAGCACTCATCATATTGATCATGAGTCCTATTTGGGTAGGGTCGGTGGCGAAAATCGAAAAGAACGCCCCCATCATCTGAAAAAAAGGTGCTCCAGGAGGATGTCCTACTTGTAGTTTAGAAGACGTTAAAATATATTCACCCGCATCCCAAAAACTAACCGTTGGTTCGACTGTGAGGCTATATGTGATAAATGCTATTAAAAATGCAAGCCATCCTAGGATAAGGTTCCATTTTTTGAAATTAAAATCCGCCATTGTTTGAAATTGAAGTTTGAAGCGAATTTAATAATAATTACTTAAGGTTTAAAAACTTTTAAGTAAACCTTAATAATTGTCAATAAAAAAAATGATTTTACCTTTTTTCAGCGAGTCCCAAAATGCTAAAAAAGAAACTAAATAGAATTATTTGAATTCCTAATGCAATCGCAATAATAGCGGGGAATATGAATTTAAGAGTAGATTCAATTTTAACTTCAGAAATAAACCCAATGTATAATAAAACACTCCCTAAAAGCGTCAAAGCAGCTCCTATAACAAGACCTCTTTCTAAGTTAAAGTATTGGAAAAGGTTAGAGTAATTAGTACTCTTTGGAATGAGTCCATGGTTTACTGCAAATATCTTAGTTAATCCATAAAAAACCACAAATTGAAAACTAAATAAAATGATTCCTAATATCAAGGTTGATTCTCGAATATATTCAATACCAGAACCTGAATTTAAAAGAACCATTAGCCCCACGATTCCCGTGAAAAACAGAAGGACTCCTGGGATAAGGAATAGCCATTTTGGACTGTATAAAAGCAAAAACCGAAGATGTCTCCATCCGTCTGGAAAAGTCCTTAAGTGCGGTTTTCTAGTGCGACCTGCCTCAAAAACGGTGGTTGGGACTTCGGTTATATTTAACTTTAACATGGAGGCTTTCACAACAATTTCTGAGGCAAATTCCATACCTTGACTGTTTAAATCCATTTTTTCATAAGCAGCTTTGGTAAAACCTCTTAATCCACAATGAAAATCTCCAATAGATGTTTTGAAAAATAAATTACCAATAAAAGTTAGTACTGGATTTCCAACATATTTATGTAAAAAAGGCATTGCATTTTTTCTTTGTTCCCCTTTAAATCGATTTCCCATGACAAGTTCGTAGCCCTCGTCAAGTTTCATTATAAATGGTTTCAAATTCAACAAATCATGGCTGTCATCAGTATCAGCGGTGATAATATAGGTCCCATTAGCGGCCTCAATAGCGCCTCTTGAAGCATTCCCGTATCCTTTTTCTTTTACATTGACTACAATTGCACCCATTGAAAGTGCTTTTTCAATGGATCCATCAGTACTTCCGTTATCTCCAATAATGACTTCCCCAATAATATTATGGGTTTGCATGAACTGCTGTGCTTTTGAAATGCAAAACTCAATAGTTTCAATTTCATTTAAACATGGCATTACGATCGATAATTCAATTTTCATAACGATTTTTTTTTGAGAGTTCACTAAAGACCAAAATCATAATTGCAAATAAAATCCAATCAAAATAAAACGTATACCTTTTAATTGCATGAATGATAAACGCGATGATCATATTGTTTGCTAACATCAAAACGGAGCTTAATAAAATAAATTTAAAAAGAGTGCTTTTGGTTTTGTGGACTTTTAATAAAGAATAGAAAATTAAAAGAACAAACAAAAGAAGGTACTTAGCGGAGCCATAGGTGATTTTAAGATTTTTAACAAAAAAGTACATTCTGTTTTTAAAATTGGATGTAACCATTTTAAAAAACATCCCTTTGCAGAGTCTGTTTAGGGCCTTATTTTGTTCAAAGTAATTTAATCCCTTTTCTTTAAAATAAACAAGTCCGAGTCCTTGAATTCTTTGATTACATATCTTAGAAAAGTTGTCATTAAAAACAGTCACATCTAATTCTTTTCGAGCCTCTGCAGATTGTTTTGTGAGTCCAGCTTTTTCTAAACTTTGGTGTACAATTTTAAAATATTCAATTTCATTTGGGTCCTTAAAAAGCGCAACAGTACTTGGTTCGCTTAAGTAGAAATCGGTAGAAATTAAGTGCACATAGTTCATGGTATTACTTTCAAAATAGCCAAACATTAATTTATTGTACAAACGTTCAGAGTAATTTGTGAAAATCGGCACAATAATTAACAGTAAAACAGGAATCCATTTTTTTGGGTCCACGTTTTTTTGATAATTTATATAGATGCCCAAAGCAATAAAAACAGGAACAATGACCACAAATTGGCCCCGAGTCATAATGAGAAAATATAACGGAATTATACTTTTCAAAAGCGGTTTTAAATTAACCGTCGCAAAAGCTTTGAACCCTAGAGCAAATACAATCAAGATCAAAGGATGACTTAATGCTTCAGAGAGGATCGCACCTGTTGTGTAATTGAAATAAATACTAGGAGATATTAAGATAAACTGTAATAGAAGTTTCTCAATAGTGTTTAGGTGAAACTGTTTTTCAAGGATGTTCAATAAATAGTGTGTTGCACAAACAAGTGCTAAAAACTGAACGGTAATAACTGGCCAAACATAATGGTCTCCAAAAATTAGATTAAAGGACTTTAAAAATAAAACATAGACAGGAGATCGGTTCAAAGACATCTCCAGGAAAGCAAAACTATCTGGGTGGTAAAAAGGCCCCCTAATAGCGACAATGCACCCAACAATCAAATACATGACAAGAGGGGTGTTTTTTGCACTAAATAACGCTAGATTTTTAATTTTGCTCAAAACAATATTTTCTACAAATTTAATGATATTTACTTAGGAGTTATGTGCTTTGCTGATTTTGTACATCAATATAATAAAACTTTGGATTAGTTAAACAACACGCCATGTAGGTATCGACCTGGCATGAGTGTAAATAAACCAGCGAGTAGTAAGCCCGTCCAATACAGTAATTTCATGGAACGTTTGTGCCGTGGTATATTACCTTTTTTAGCAGCAATTAAACTGCGATGAACTGTCCAAATTGTGAGAAAACTCGATAAATGTATCCATCCAAAATGATTCAGAAATGTGGGATCTACATAGGCTTTCAAAAATAAGGATACAATAGAGATAAAAATAAATTTAAAAATGTTTGCCTAAACAAAACTTTATTATAAATTTGCAGCCTCATTAAGAGATTGGCCCATGGTGTAACTGGCAACACGTTGGTTTTTGGTACCAAAGAGTCTAGGTTCGAGCCCTAGTGGGCCAACTAAA
>JAQXBT010000010.1 GCA_029252265.1 Flavobacteriaceae bacterium
CTAAAATAAATATATATTATGGGATATTCATTCAAAAATAGCAAAGGAAAGACTTATTTTTTACACACTAAAGATGTAATTCTTAAAGGTGGTAGAGAACAAACTATTTATTATTTCGCAAAAGATGAGCGTGATAATACATGTGATCTTCCTGATGGAAAAATGATTGTAGAAAACGAAAAAACTGGATTACCTTTTGTAAAGAAGGCCGTTTAAAGTTTTCCAATCTAAACAATCTAAAGCCCGCTTACAGAGTGGGCTTTTTTTATTTCATATCTATAATAAATAGCTTAAATTGCAAAAAAAAAAATCTAACCAATCATGCGAAAACAACTTATTATTTTCGCCTTTCTAATCATAGGCGCAACTGCAGTAGCACAGACTACAAAATCATATTACAACAGTGGAAACACTTCAACGACCAAAAAATTTGTGGGTTCGTCATGGCTTCCTGGAACCATTGTATTAGCTGATGGCAGTGAACTTGTGGGGCAAGTTAAAGGCTATACGTATAAAGAGAATGACATCAATTCATTCCGTTATAGAGTTAAAAAAGGGGATAAAGCAAGAACCATTAAAGCGGCCGATTGCCAGTTAATTTCTTATGATGGACTGATTATTCTTTCATTGCCCAAAAATTTTAAAAAAATATATGGGAAACGCCTGTTTTATGTTACTCTATATTATGGGGAGCATCTCACTATTTTTCAAAACCCAAAAGCGAATGTAGTACAAAATAATCCGGGCTCGATTACATTTAATGAAGGTCAAATGCTCAGTTATTTAGCACTTAAAGATGGCCGAATTTCTAAACTTACAGCCTTGAGCTTTAGAAAACAAATGAGAAGACTTTGTTATGATAACGAAAAATTCATGAGCCGTACCACCGATAAAAAATGGTTTAAATATGATAATATTTATAAAGTGACTCACTTCTATAACCAAACCAAAAACAAGTAAACGGTTTTCTTTAATCACACTATACTATCTCAAATCCATCTTTAAATTTTGACACTCCGTTGAGAGGTTAAATGGAGGTCACATGTGACCGATACTAAATAATATATATATATATGAAATCAATTTTATTTTTAATTAGCTTCATTTTTTGTAGTCAGCTACAAGCCCAAGACACAACATTTAAATATGTAAAAACGGATGAAACAAAAGCTATTGCAGGTCTCAAATCTGTGATGAACGCTTCTGCATTTGTGTTTAATGAACGGTCTGCTGCCGAGAATTATGAAATTGTGTACAACTACATCGCTTCTAAGTATGCGTACCCAGAGGATGTTTTGATGTCCTCAACGCCAGCAGAAGAACTCGTGATTCAGGAAACAATTTCGGACTTATATACTACGGTTTCTATGGGATTTGTCAATAGTTTTGCAGTGCGCTACAACCTGGTTTTCAAGACCAACGAAGGCAGTATAGAATGCATCGTTGTTTCTATGCAACTTGGAAATACAGTAAACATGTCTCAAAATATGGATGTAGAGTGGGATGATTTGAAAGGACTTTATTTGCATCGTAAAAATGGGAAACCTAAAAAAACGATGTTTGGAATTACAGATACAAAAATTGAAAACCATTTTAACGCTATTTTAGAGGCGTTTAAGGGAGCGAATTAACCCAACATATTTCACAACACCATCTTATTAGACGGTTCAAAAATTAAAAAGCCTTTTCATCGAGAAAAGGCTTTTTGGTGTTTTAAATAGAGTCATCTAACTCTGAAATGATTTATGGGTTTTATCGAACAGGGATTATTCTTTTCCTGCAAGATCAAATACCCCATCAACCAAGTGGCCAACATGAATATAAATTTGATTTTCATGTCCTTCGCCAATAAACTCCAAAAGGTACCTCTAGCTGCCGTATTATTACTTCCTTGACCGCTTGCGGTTGTTGCAAAATCTACAAGACTTATGTCCAACGACTGTTTGGTGATGTGTGTGATCTAATAATCGCATAAAGCACAATTCCGGCCATGCACAAATGAAAAACGCCAAATTGCATAGGAACATTATTAAGTGATTCACTTAAAATCAGATATCCATGACACAAATTTGCGACCATAACAGCAAAACCAATTTTTTGACTCATGGCCATTGCTGCCGGATTATCTGCACCATATTTTATGCCTATAGGCAGGGTAATTATGACGAGTGTCAAAAAGAACATGATTATAGTTAAATGCATTGAGTCATTATTTTCCGCATACAACATTGACTCTCCAATTATTGGGATTGTATGATAAAAACAAAGCCCTAGAGTGAACCAGTTTCTATCTTTTTTATATGCGCCATATGCTGTTACCATCACAAATAACAAAGAGATGATTGTTCCTAAAGCGAAGTTAATCTGATTCATAATAAGCGTTTTTTATAGTTTTACTATACTAAATATACTTTCTCTCACCTGTCCAATTAGTGCTCTTAGCTTTCAGAGTTTTAAGGTGCTTCAAGAGCCAAAACTGATTTTTTCGCTCAACTCAAATACGTAGTTATTGTCGGATTCATCATTAAACGATTCGTTATTTTCGATTTATAAATCATAAAATTAATACCAATTAGCATTTTCTTTTTTGTATATGATTATATAAATGTAAAGTAGTATTAGAACAATGCTTAGATGGAAATACCCGAACTGAACAGGAACATCAAGGACTTTGCTTAAAATCAGACTTCCTTGGCATAAATTTCCGACTAGGATCGCAAGGCCAATTTTTGTACTCAAAGCAACTGCTGCTAGGTTGTTGGAGTTATATTTTACGCTTATTGGGAGGCAGATAATTACTTGAATTATAAAAAATAAAACTATAATCAAATGCACCAAATTGCCATTTTCAACGTATGCCAATGACTCTCCAATTATTGGAGATGCATTAAAAATACAAAGACCAAATAGTAACGTCCGCCTAGCGCGTTTTAACGCTCCATAAGCTGCTATTAATACGCAAACCAAACAGTGGAATGTCCCTAAAATTTCAAAAGCATAAAATACCATAAAATTGAATTAAAATACAATTATAATATTTTAATTCCAAATTGCAAGTGGATTTGTGGGTTTAGTGGTTGTTTGTAAGGGGTTTATTGATTTTTAGTGATTTGGGACTTTTTTTTCAATTTTGCGAACAAAAGGGGCTTTTACGGGAATTATTTCACAAATCTTTTGTATGTTTAACTTTATTAAAATATAAGCTCCCCAGATTTACTAAAACCCCTTTTAAAACTATCTTATGAACACATTCAAAAAAAGTATCTTTTTATCACTTTTTGCACTGCTCTATGTGGGCTGTTCGAGTGATTCCGAAGTTGAAACTCCAATAGCACCACAAGCCTACGTAGCTCTAAATGTTTCTTATGGTGCAGACGACCATCAAGTTTTTGATATTTATCTGCCCAAAAACCGCACAATGAAAACCAAAGTCGTTATTTTAATTCATGGCGGCAGTTGGACGTCAGGCGATAAGTCAGAAATGGAACTAATCAGTGGCCTCCTTTCTGCCTCCCACCCAAATGTAGGGATTGTTAACATGAATTATACCTTAGCGGACGCAGAAAACCCGCCATTTCCGATGCAAATAGACGATGTTTCAGCCGTGGCTGATTATATTTCCTCAAACAAATCGACGCTTATCATGAGTGACAACATTGGTTTTATAGGCGTAAGTGCAGGCGCGCATTTATCCCTGTTATGGAGTTATGCCCATGACACGAATAATCAAGTTGACATGGTCTGTAGCATTGTGGGCCCTGTTAATTTTACAGATACTGCCTATAATGGTCATCCAGCTTATCAGCCATTATTTCAATTGTTTGGAAGTCCTTCTATAGATTTTTTAGAAACTGTAAGCCCCTATCACAGAGCCACTACAACGTCACCACCAACGCTTTTGTTTTACGGAGGTATGGACCCCTTAGTTCCAACGTCACAAGGGGAGGATATGGATGAAAAACTCACAACTTTAGGCGTAACCCATGAGTTTCACTTTTATCCCGAAGAAGGTCATGGTTGGGAAGGCGCAAATTTGTTAGATACTTCTTCAAAAATATCAACCTATATAGAGCGATATATGGGGTCTGAGTAAGTTTGTGACCATTTCAACAAAATTCTCTGTTGGCGTATAGCTTACCGTACTGCCATTAATGTTCCCTTGAGTTTCATGTTTGCCCCATCAACAACGTTGTAGGTAAGGCTATTGAAAGTGGTGTCCGTGCCTTCAAAATGCACGACTAACGATTGAGGCGCTGCAGTTGTACTCACCAAAGTGGCGGCATAGACATCCTATACGGCTGGATTTTGCGCTTGTAAATTTGCTTGACTTGAAAGCATGGCTAACAACACAAAAGTGTGTAGAAGGATTGGTTTTTTATTTAAATACTGTTTTAAACGTCACATGTTACCTGCCTTAAGCAATTTCGTTGTCAATGATTTTCTTTAAGAATTAGACGGTTTAGATGTTTGGAGTATGATAAATTGGTTTATAGTTCAAAAAGCATAAAACCCCAAGTAGTATACGAATCAGTATTTAATTTAAAAGAAGAAAAAAGTTTAAAACAATTAACATATATTATATTAAAAGTCATTTAGGCTTAAAAACGAGCCAATTTCTGTGCATTAATTTAAGACAGATGGCTATATGATCATTTGTTTAATATTTTATCCATATATTTAAACATAATATTAAAAATAAATTTCATGGAAGCTATTTCAAACTTGGCGCAGCTTATTGTTGCAATTTCTGTAATTATTGTGTGGGTTTTTAGATATGAAAATATCGTCTTAGAATTTAAACAGTATGGTCTTTCTAGTTTAGTAAGAAATGCTGTTGGTGCCTCTAAAATAGCGCTAGCGACCGTTTTGATTTTAGGAATTTGGTATACAGAACTTTTAATTCCAGCTTCTCTGTTAATGGCTGTTTTAATGATCGGCGCTCAATACAGTCATTTTAAAGTAAATAATCCTTTGGTTAAATTTGTCCCTTCTTTGGTACTCTTATTGCTGTGTTTCTTTATTGCGGCCTTTAATTATGGCTTAATTTAGACAATGGATTTAAACCTAAGTATTCTCTTATTTTCGGCAATTTCGTTTATTTTTTATGGTATAACTTCTTTTTTTTCCAAAAGAATGTTGTCTGAATATGCCCGCTGGGGCTATAAAAATCAACGGATTTTATTGGGGTGCTTACAGCTTTTAGGAGGGGTAGGCTTACTCGTTGGGATTATCAATTCGACGCTATTAATTGTCGCTTCGTTTTTATTAACCTTTATGATGATTACGGCAGTTTTCGTAAGAATTAAAATCAAAGACAACATCATTCAGATGTCGCCCGCGATCTTATATACCGTTTTAAACTTTATAATTTTGTACAACTCACTCGCGTAACTTTTAAGATATAGAGGGTCGCGTTCAATAAGGCGAACACCTTAATTTAAGCCTTCTTTTTTTTCTTATTTTTAGCGATAGGGAACCGTCCTTGATTGCCAATGCCGTCCATATCATGCACATCGTATGCCTGTTGATGTTCATTTCGTTGGATTCGGTGTTGTCTTGAAACAATCGTCAACAAGAAATAGACGTACACTATAAAAATAATAAACCCGAAAATAAATATAAGTAAATTCATTTTTTTCTTCTTTGTCTTATGGCAATGGAAAGCGATAAAATCGACGGAACCCAAATTCCTACAAAAATTCCTTCTAGTTTATTTCCCATAAACCACAAGGTCACAGACATTAAAAAGGAGATGAATGCGAGTAAAATAGGGTAGTAAGCTTCAATAAAATCTTTCATTGTTTTTTTCATAAAGTTAAACAAGATTAGTCATTAAAGTGTTACAAAACTCATAAAATTTTAAACAATATGTTAAAAATACAACGAAAAAGGTGTCATTTTAATAGTTTGAAACTCGGAAGTTTCGTGCCTTTTCTAATGCTGAAGAACGGTATGGAGCTGTGTTGATATAAATGGCGTCACAACTGAATTGGCGTCTGACTCCCTAAGGTTTAGAGCTTAATTTTACTTTCCACTACCCACCAAGTCCCCCTGCAGCTGCGCTGCTTTGAGCACTTTGTTGTTGCCTCATTAAAAACAGGGCACAGACCAAAAGCAGGTAATTGGGGTGGTCATTAGTACTGAATTCTGCCTCCAAAGATTCTTTCCATTTTTTTAAGGAGTAATGAATGGTTAAAATGGGGGTTTCTCCATTTTCACAAAGAATATACTGCTGGTCGGGGGCATACCATTTTCCTACTTTTTCTGTTTTGAGCCAATACGAATTGGTGCCTTTCTGTTTGTTAGTAAGGATTAATTTTATTCCTTTTTTCAAGCTCCAATTAATCTCTCCAATGGGGTGACCACTCTCAAAAATAGTAAAAGAGGCGGACCAAATCCCTTTTTTCTTGATCTCGTAGGTTTTGCTATTATGAAAAAAGTTAATTCCTGAAGAATACCATTTTGTGCGACCCCCTTTCAAGACCACTTTGTCATGGTCAACAATCTTAAACTCTTTTTTATTGTTTGAAACTTCTATCGTCATGTTACAAAGGTAAGAAAATTTTGAATCCCTTTCTTAATACGCCGTTGACAGTAGGCGAATGGCCTACAACCCATAGGTGGCATCATTTTAATTATTTGAGTGTGAGCCATCACAATATCCATCTGGGTTTTGCGTATTTCCACAGCCACACTTGGGGCGGTCTTGTTTTTTGTAAATCATAATTTTTATATTTTTAGTAATGTTATGTCAAGCGTAATTTCATCTAAGATTAGAGTATCCCCCAAGTTTTCAAAAAAGCTTCCTGAAGCAAATTGAATGTCAAATTTTGACCGATCAAAAGTTAATTTACTTTCAATTCTATCTTCGTAAACACTCAAACTAAAATCGACAGGATGGGTAATGCTTTTAATTGTTAAGTCTCCTGTGAGCTGATAAGAGTTGTTGTTTTGAGAAATCACTTTTTTGATCACCAAGGTTGCTTCAGGGTATTTTTCCACTGAAAAAAAGTCGTCAGATTTTAAGTGTCCTTCAAGCTTTTGTTTCCATTCACCCGTTAAATCATCATTCGTTAATGAGGTCATATCCACCGCAAAGACTCCAGATGGATTGTTTGGGTCGTCTAATGAGACTGTTGCCGAATTAAACGCTAAAGAACCTGAGTGGGCTTGCTTTGTGATTTTTTCCCCAGTCCATTTGATGTTGCTCTTGTTTAAATCAAATTTGATCTGTGAAAAAGCAGTTGTTGTGACTGCAATTAATAAAATGGATACTAAATTTTTTGTTTTCATAGCTATTATTTTTTTTGTTCCTGCAATAGTAATACATTTGGAAACATAAAGTAACTTGTTACCTTTAAGTAACTATAATATTCTAGGTACTTTATGGTAACTAAAACAGTCTTATGAAAGTAACGAACGATATATGCCCTGTCACTTCTTTTACAGAAATGTTAGGAGGAAAATGGAAGCTTATAATTATCAATATTATTAGAACAAGAGGGGTAATTCGATTTGGTCAACTCGCCGCCGCGATCCCAACTATTTCAAGAAAAGTATTGACAGACCAATTAAAGAGTTTAGAAAAAGATTCGCTTATAAATAGAAAGCAATACCCAGAAATCCCTCCAAAAGTAGAATACTCATTAACCAAAAAATCGGAACGCCTTTGCGGTGTTTTTAAGACCATTGAAGAATGGGTACGCCAACCTTAAGACGTTTATAATACAAAAAAACCTTCAGTTAAGATGGGTTTTTAGTTTATAAAAAAAACGGACTCCTAAAAAAGGATTCAGTATATTTTTGTGACGTTAGTTTTTTATGAATTTTTTTGTGGATGCTTTTTTGCCATCTGAAACGTTAATAAAGTAAACACCTTTTGAAAGCGGCGCGATGTCTAGCTTATTTTGACCCTTAACATCAAGTACTTTTTTTCCAAGAATAGTATAAATGGTGGCCTTTTCAATCGATGTACTATCGATAAACAAAAAGTCTTTTGCTGGGTTTGGATATACCGAGAAATGCTGATCTACCAGATCCTCCGCTGACAGAGGGTCCAGTTTGGTGTAGTAAAAAAAGGATTGAACTGCTTCGCCCTCAAACGGATCCCATAGTCCAGAGATCGTGTTGTTATATTCGTAACTTATTCCCATTCTATTTAGCTTTGTATCGCTGTCGAGAACTGTTGAATAT
Source organism: Flavobacteriaceae bacterium (assembly GCA_029252265.1). Lineage (GTDB taxonomy): Bacteria > Bacteroidota > Bacteroidia > Flavobacteriales > Flavobacteriaceae > Hel1-33-131. The sequence goes on from JAQXBT010000010.1 coordinate 8,194, forward strand.
TCCGTCTTAAAACTGGGTATAAAACTACTTGATTCTGAATCATATTTCGGAAATAAAGAATAGGCCATATGTCCATTCTCCTCATAATAATATTCACTTTGGTTATAATAAGCTATAACGCCATCGTTATCAAACGCCGTGGTTTCTATAAGTGTTATATTTCCATTCAGATCGTATGTTGTGTTCTCTTGAAAAACATTGATATAATCGCCAGTGTCTGCATTCAATGTTTGAGTTAAATAAGTCATCTCATTCTCATCGTATGTGTATACATTTCTACTATAAGGCAAAAAAGATACAGTCTCTGAATCCCAACTGTAAAAGTCTGTGTCTAGTATCCTATTGTTCTCATCGTATGTTATTACTTTTTTATAAGAATCCACATAAACTTCAGTGTCTGTATTCCAGCTTTGAGTTATAGTAGTCTCCACATAACCGTCCTCTGTGACGACTTCTTTGTTATTATTCACATAACTGTTAGCATTTGCATCCCATATTTGAGCTAAAATTGTCCTCCCATTCTCAACGTATGTGAAAGTTATTTTTATATAATTCACATATCCGTTAGTATCTGTATCCCAATTGTAATATGTATAGAGCGTCGGGTCTCCGTTCTCATTGAATATGCTTTCCAATTTTTGACTAGGCACAAAAGAGTCACTCGCTGTGTCCCACTGATAAATTGTATTAAGCACCTCATTGCCATTCACATCATATGTCAAATCTCTTTTGTTAGATAATTGATCTCCAAAATAATTCACCTCAATTAAACGGTCCAACCGCAACCCTACAACAGGTGTAACTATGGCTGACAAATGTGCTTGATCCCTTGAACTATCATGGCTAAAATTGGTTTGGAATTTTCTAAAATCAGTATTTGTGTGACGTTCTGAACGGTTCGCAAAACTTCCGTGCTCTAAAGCTTGTCCATTACTAAGTAAAGGAAGTATAAGTATTAAAAGTAATTTTTTCTTCATTAAATTGGTTTATCTCACAAATATAATGGCTTTTATATGACAACCAATAAAAAAACGGAGTTGTATTGGAATAATACACCTAAAGCCTCTACAGAAAGTTTCAGTAAGCGATGGGGTAATTATGTAAACAGCACGTTCAATTTACAGACGTGGCTTAGGGAGCACTAGTGGATTAGAGCATTCTGACTGCTTCAACGTTAAATAAATAGCTCCGCTTTTATTTTTTGTCTTTGCTGTCTAAATTCCATCGATATCCAAAATTTAAAATTCCTTTTGAAACTCTATTGGTGGGATTCCTCGGATTATATTCAAGGGAAGTGATCCAATAGCCTTTTTCCCCTTTGGCAAAACTAGATTGCCCATAGATGTTAAATGGGAAGGGTCTTATTCCGACCACAACTTTTGTGTTATTAAATTTTTTGCCGATTCCAATTTTACCTGTTACAAGAGTTGGAAGTGCAAAACCAACTTCATATTCAAAAATTAGGTCATTTTCATTTATGTACGTTTTACCCCAGAGAACGGATGTTCCAGGAAAGACAAAATCTTCATCTTCTAAAAAAGCAATCCCAAAATTCCATTCTATAAACGACTCCTTAGACCGCTCTTTAGTTAACTCTTGTGCAGTACTGCGGCCTATAAAGAAAACAGAAATACTGAAAAATAAAAGTAATTTTTTCATCATTAAATAGGTTTATCTCACAAATATAATGTCTTTTGTATGACAATCAATTAAAGCTTTAGAAAAAAACCTACATGACCGTAGGCAAGAATTGTTATTATGATGTACAGAACGAGCAAGAAAAAAAGTAATACAGTAAATGATGGACTACGTACACAAATAACCTAGTTGAAAGGGGTTTATAACCAAGCTACAAAAGGCCCTCTCAAGTAAGTCAGAGATACATTTATAGAGGAGTGTGCCCCATAGCTTGAAATAGTTGAATTGAGGGTGGGAGATATGCCTATGGATTAGTTAAAATGTTTAAACTCCTGCACTAATTCTTTTTTGTAAGCAGGTCTTAAAACCTCTATCAAAATTAATTCTTCTTCACCTGCATTAAAGATTCTAACACGAGTATTTTTGGGAATAACAAATCCATCCCCACTAATTATCTTCTGTTCACTATTGTCATATTGTAAACCAAGCATTCCCTTTAATACAATTCCCCTAATTTCAAACTGTGCTTTAATAATTGGTTCTGTCCATCCAAATGGCGCGTGCATTTTTATTAACCCCATCTCATCTGATTGCGTGTAATCATATATGACACGTTCTACGTTGTCTTGAATTAATAATTTTTTTGCAACAACAGTACTTTTTTTTGTTTCATTTTTATTTTGAGAATAGGAAGTAAAGGATATACATATTAATAGGTAAAGAAATTTTTTCATAATTAAGTTGGTTTCTATTTAATTGTAAATTACAACTAATTATATAATAATAAAGAATTACTACCCTATAAATGTAAATTTACCCTATTTAAGAGGTTTAGAACTCCCTGAACTGAAGGAAGAAGATATGCCAAACATAAAAACCCCTGCTAAAAGCAAGGGCTTGTAATATATTAAACAACTAAATAGTTAAAAATCCCGAACAGCACGCACATTGCCTGGGTAGTACTTATTGGTTTAGAACTGATAACCATTAGTGAAAAACTGCTCCCACATGTTATCGTTATCGTCCTTCGAAGAACTCTAGTAGTAGAAATTCAAGCTTAAACTACTACCTCCATTGCCATTTGCTATGCTTTTTATGGCTGCCCTGTATACAAATATTTAGTCTAACTCATCCTTTTGAGGGTATGAATCAATCTCTGTACGTAATACCGTTAACTGTAGTTGTATACACATCACAAAATGTAGTAGTACCTGCCGAGTAATCAGTTTGATTCATCATAGTAGTTGTATTTGTTTGCCCTTGTCTAATAGAAGCTGAAGTGCCGCCATTTACAGTTGTTTGCATATGACACGTGTCCCACAGGATGTGAACTATACCTTGTTGTGGTATCGTTTTATGTTTCAATTTTAGTTGTTTTCTGTATTCTAAAAAATAGGTTTTCCTTTTAATGCTTGAACTAATGTTGTGGTAGCAAGAACTGCGTAAAGCAATGAAATAATAATGGTCGCTTTTGTGTTTTTAAAGATATAAAAAGAAAGAAATGGGAGTAGTTGTAAAGCGTGCATTCCTATAAAGTGAGACACTCTTAAATCACCTACCGTTTTACTCCAACCGACAATAAACCAGTTAGAATTTTCATTGATTGCTCCTACGCTGTGGTTCATTCTCGACCCCATCAAAGCACCTTCAAAAGAAAAAACCACAAAAATGAGTATTCCAAAACGAATCGCCCAAATATAGTAATTTGGTAAATCAGGAAATGTCTGTGTAAAAAATAATAAACCAATGTATGCTGTATAAAGTGTTACGATTGTAGCTGCTAAACCCATTAATGAATACAACATTGAATACGTGGATGTGCTTATATTGAAATGAGACATCTGTCCTTGTGAGGCTTGATAAATAATATATAAAAGTTCAAAGCCAAACAAAATAATAACTACCCAGTTAAATGGTGTTTCATTAAAATTTGATAAATAATGACAATACCAAGCCATTGTCCAAGCAAATAACCCTATTGAAACAGCAAACTTTAAGGGCTTAAACCAAGCGTTTACGCCATGAACTTGAGTCGTTGTAAGTTTGGTTAAAACGACAAATAGTATTGAAAGAGATAAGCAGAACACACCAAAATAAAATAAGGAT
>JAQXBT010000017.1 GCA_029252265.1 Flavobacteriaceae bacterium
CTTTGCGGAGCTGGGCGACTAATTAAAGTATTCTATTCTCCGTAAAACACAATTATATTACCGCCGTGCGTTATTAAATGAGATGTCCTAAAAACCGCTACATAGGGCGGATGTCGGAACACTTCCAAATTATATTTAAAGTAAAAAAATTGCTTACCGCAGGTTTAATTGGTTATGAAGATTATGACTTGGGGTCTTAATCTATCATAAAAGTAACAAAATAAAATGAGTTACTCAAAAAAAAACACCGAATTCAAAAATGAGTTCAGTGTTTGTTTTAGGGATTAGGTCCACTAAAAGGGGTTTTTAAATCGTCAGTTTTATAAACTGTAAGACAATCCAATAATAAACTGGTTGGGTCTGGTGTCAAAACTCACTTCGGTATCCGTTGCTGCGGCGATGTATTTAGATTTTGAGTTTGAGATTCCTTTTTCCCAACGTGCATCCACACCAAATTTTCCAAATTTCAATCCAACTCCTAACTGGATCCCAACAGAGAGGTCGTCTTTATCAGTCTCACTAAACTCGTTAAGATTAAAGCTTGAATCTACAATGTACTGAAAAGAAGGTCCTGCAAACACACGTACCGTTCTTAGAAAACTTTTTCCAATCAAAATTGGAACATCTATTTTATTAATAGTCAGAGTTTGAGCACCTGGCTGTACTAAATCCGTATATTCCGATTTGATGCTGGTAAAAACAACTTCGGGACGAACAAATACGCCTAAGACCGGTACTTTTGCTTCTATGAAACCACCTAAGTGAAATCCTAAACGGCTTTCAGCATTAATGGCCTCATTAGCACTTCCGATCGTATTGGCTTGTTCTGCAGAATTAAAATTAAGACCTCCTTTAAGACCGTAATCTAATTGAGCTTGAGAGCTTAGACTGATTAATGCTAGGATAAGTGTATAGTGTATTTTTTTCATGGTTGTTTAAATTTATTTTTAAAGGCGCAATGTAATAAATTTTAATTTTTTTGAACCCATTTTTTATCTCAATTTTATCTTTCTGAACGGCTCAGAATTTAATACAAACAAATATACGACTGCTTAATATTAGTTGTGTTGAGAGCGGAATTGTTTCAAGGCGTTTGCCGTCATAATTCATTCTATTTTAGATTTATAACATCTTTAACGCGTACTGAATCCAAATAAGAGTGCCGTTTAGGTTACGACTAATAATCGCTTTTATGTTTTTTCTCATATATTTTCTATGATAAAAATAATGTTTTATCGTCACATTTTTTTTAACGTCTGAAGTCATAATTGCTTCACTTAGGTTTGAAATGGCTTCATTTGGCCATTCAATACAGGTGATGTTGTATTTTTTTTCTAAAAAAAACTGACTCAACGCAATTTCTCCTTTACAGATAATGTCAAATTTTGTAGTTTCTTTAGAACCAGGAAAATTATCATTCAGCATATTCATGTAAAACACTTTAGTTAAAAAAGAATAGGTTTGAACATGAGGTACATTTTTACTTAGACTTCTGTTGGGATGGTCCATGAAATTGATGGTGCTGCCACAAATAGCGATGGATTCAAATCGCTCAAATTGTTTGATAAAGTCCGTAAACCACTGTTTTTGAAATGGACCGTGTCCACTTCTGTTCTGAAAAAAAATATAATCGTCCGAGTGTGCAATTTGTTTTACTTTAAAAAATAAAGATTCAAATGAACTAAAATCACGTCCAATGTTATTTTTAAAGGTAATTTCTTTAAGCTCTATTGAAGGGTGCTTATGAAACATTTTTTGAATTAATTTTATGAAAATACGATCCAATAAACCAACCTTTTTTACTTCGCTAATGGCAATAAATAATAGAATTTTTTCACATCCAGAATCACAATTCTTAATACGGATTAAGTTTTGAATATCTTGAAAATAGAGACTGTGATCATTGGCCGTTGCATAGCAATGAAAATAAGTGTGTTCAAGTTTTTTTTCTATAATACCCATTTAATTTTTTAAAACTTGATGCTAATAATTTAGTAGTGAAACTTGATGTTTTGAGTCTAAAGCGAAAATTTAGTTTGATAAATTTAATAAAATTAAATGGTTTTTTATACAATACTATTATTTTAACATGTTTGAATGGCTCTGCGTTGAGTTTGTAAGAAGTATCTTTGTCAGGATTTTATTCAACTAAAATGAACCATAATGACCGATATTGAAATACATAAACCAGAACCCATTCTTTCGTCTGGAACCGAATTAGAATTGTTTAGTCGTTCTTCAAATATTAAGCACACTATTAAAACGCTCGAAGCTGGAACCCAAGTTTTAATAACTGCTTTTTACAGTAATGGTTTAGACCTAGTGAAGGAATTACAAAGTCATCTTAAACGTAAGTTACCAAACAAATCGTTTCAAGAACAACGGGCGTATCGTGCAGCATTTCGCAAACTGTCAAACCTTATTTTAATTGAAATTGTTGATCATAAATTGATTGTAAAAAAGGCACCCTCAATTGGATGGTTAAAAACACTTTACCCAAAAACAAGCGATTTCTTATTGACTTTTCCGCAGGTTCAAGGACTCAATAGTGCATGGCAGTGGAACCAAAACGGAATTTCTACACCTGTGTTGCGAAATAAAATACATCCGTTTTATGGCGTCTATTTTCCCACGCGTTTCGATCATTTAATCCTTTTTGATAATTGGTTAAAACGGTATTCAGGCCCTAAAAAATCGGCGATTGAAGTTGGAATTGGAAGCGGAGTATTGTCTTTTCAAATGGTTAAACATGGATTTCAAAAAATTTTTGGGACCGATACCAATCCAAATGCAATTGTAGGACTCAAAGAATCTATGGGAACGACCAAGCTTTCGAGAAAGATAGAATTAGATTTTGCTTCTCTTTTTGGAAAATGGAGCAAACCCTCCGAATTGATTGTTTTTAATCCCCCTTGGTTACCAGCATCGCATACTCTAGATCGCAACGACGAAGCAATTTATTATAACCAAAATTTATTTCTTGACTTCTTTGAAGCGGCAAAAAATAGATTATTACCAGAAGGAAAGTTAGTGGTTTTATTTTCAAATTTAGCCCAAATATCCAATGTTACCAACGATCATCCCATTGAAAAGGAACTCGAAAAAGGGGGGTGGTTTCAATTAGAAAAATGTTTCAAAAAAACAGTTAAAAAAGCGTCTGAAAAAACAACACGTGACCAGCATTGGCGTGCTTCTGAAGAAGTTGAGCTGTGGGTACTGACTCATAAATAACACTTAAAATCAACCCTATTGAACATGAATTAATTTATAATAATTGTCCATCGATAAGAAAACCGCTTTTTGGGGAGTGAAAGCCTTTCAAGTAGCACGTAGTTAATAATAGAAAGTAAATATACAGCATATAGATAATCAATTATAACAGGTATTTTGAAAGCCGTCCTTACAGCTTTATCACAGATTCAAATCATAAAAAAAAACGCTTTTTTTAAAAGGGTTTAAAATTTCAATAATTCGTAATTATAGCTATAAATAATTATTGTTTTCACAACAATCCTGTCATTTATTTAAAAAAAGTAATGTATATTTGAAGATCACTGAATCGCTATTTCAGTGATAGTTTCTTTTTCATAGCATTTTTTTTCCCATCCTTGATTTATTGAGGGTGGGTTTTGTTTTTTTAAATGTAACTTTCCTTATATTGTTACGTCTTATACATAAATTAACTTCATGAATAACCTTTTAGAGACTAAAGAAGTTTCAAAATACTTTGGCGAATTCCAAGCCTTGGATGCCGTTTCGATCCAGGTGCCAAAACACAGTATTTTTGGGCTTTTAGGCCCCAATGGCGCAGGTAAAACAACCCTGATCAGAATCATTAATCAAATTACCATGCCCGATACGGGTTTGGTTTTATTGGATGGAGAGCCTTTGCAGCCCAATGATGTCAAATACATCGGTTATTTGCCGGAAGAACGCGGTTTATATAAGTCAATGAAAGTAGGGGAGCAAGCCCTATATCTGGCGCAACTCAAAGGGTTGTCCTATTCGGAAGCTAAAAAACGACTAAAGTATTGGTTCGATAAACTAGAAATTGGTCATTGGTGGGATAAAAAAATTGAGGAATTGTCTAAAGGAATGGCTCAAAAAATTCAATTTGTTGTGACCGTTATGCACCAACCTAAATTATTGATTTTTGATGAACCTTTTTCTGGATTTGATCCCATCAATGCGAATTTGATTAAAGACGAAATATTACAACTCAGAGATGAAGGCGCTACAGTCATATTTTCAACTCATCGCATGGAATCGGTTGAAGAACTTTGTGATCATATTGCATTAATCCATGAATCTAAAAAAATATTAGATGGGAAGCTAATAGATATCAAACGCACCTATAAAACAAATACGTTTGAAGTTGGATTAGTGTCCGATGATAAGATGGCTTTAAAGCAATTGATTGAAGCGAAGTTTAAAGTTACTCCGGCAGATTTTAAATCGATCAATGACGATTTAAAACTCAATATTGCATTAGATGCAAATGGAACCCCAAATGATTTATTGGCATTTTTATCGGCCCAATCTCAAGTGCTTCATTTTAAGGAATTAATTCCAAATGCAAGTGATATCTTTATTCAAACCATTCAAAATAATTAATCATGAATCACCTTCCATTAATTATAAAACGCGAGTATTTAACCAAAGTTAGAAACAAGTCGTTTATCATCATGACTTTTTTGAGTCCCATAATTATGATAGCCTTGTTTTCGCTGATCGGATATTTAACAAGCATTAATAATGAAACCGTCCGTACTATTTATGTGTTGGATGAAACGGGTTTTCTATCTGAATCCTTCAAATCTACAGAGCAAACAATTTATACGAAAGTGACTGAAGTTGATTTAGAAACGGCCAAAATTTTAGCCAATCAAGAAAATGCTTACGGATTACTTCACATTCCAAACCAACCCATTGAAACGGTTTCGAGCGTTGTTAAATTCTATTCAGAAGAATCGCCTTCACTTTCGATAATTTCCTCTTTAGAATCGACTTTAGAAAATAAACTGTCCGAACTAAAATTACAAAATAATGGGGTTGATCTAGCGCTTATTGAAGCTTCAAAAACAAGGATCGATATGAATCAAGAAAGTTTTGAAGGGGTGAAAACTTCCAAAGTGGGGAGTGTTATGAAATTAATTTTTGGAGGGGCAGCTGGTTATCTGTTATTCATGTTTATTATTATTTATGGAAACATGATTATGAGAAGCGTGATCGAAGAAAAAACCAGCCGAATTATTGAAGTAATTATTTCTTCTGTGAAACCAATTCAACTGATGTTGGGTAAAATCATCGGAACTTCCTTAGCTGGTATTACCCAATTTGCAATTTGGATTGTTTTAGGATTAGTATTTTTCATTGCGTCGATGTCCATTTTTGGAGTCGAAATGTCTCAGACACAAGCCCCACAACAAGCGCTGGTATCAGAAGCACTGTCGAACACCGATTCACCTGATAAAATTCAAATGATTTTCAATGAATTTAGTACACTTCCATTAGGTAATTTAGTAATCGCTTTTATTTTATTTTTCATTTGCGGCTACCTTTTATACAGTTCGTTGTATGCAGCGATTGGTGCTGCGGTCGATAATGAAACAGACACACAGCAGTTTATGCTTCCAGTAATAATGCCTTTAATTTTAGCGGTTTATGTTGGAATGTTTACAGTCATTGAAGATCCACACGGGACCATTTCTACTGTGTTTTCATTTATTCCATTTACATCGCCTGTAGTGATGCTCATGCGAATCCCTTTTGGAGTTCCCATATGGCAACAAATCATCTCCCTTTTAATTCTTATCGGAACGTTTTTAGGCATCGTTTGGTTTGCTGCAAAAATATACCGCGTTGGTATTTTGATGTATGGAAAAAAACCAACGTATAAAGAACTTTTTAAATGGTTGAAATATTAATTTTTTATGAACGTTATTAACTCAAACTAAAACCACACCCCATGTCAAGAATATTAATCATTGAAGATGAAGCCGCTATCCGTCGTGTATTAGTCAAAATACTTACAGAAGAAAACGAACAGTACCAAGTATTTGAAGCTGAAGATGGTTTGATTGGAACTGAAAAGATCAAAAATGAAGATTTTGATTTGGTATTGTGTGACATAAAAATGCCAAAAATGGATGGAGTTGAGGTTCTAGAAGCCGTTAAAAAAATTAAACCAGAAATTCCAATGGTAATGATTTCGGGGCATGGCGATTTAGATACGGCCGTGAACACCATGCGAATGGGCGCTTTTGATTACATCTCAAAACCACCCGATTTAAACAGGTTACTGAACACAATTAGAAACGCACTAGACCGAAAACAGTTGGTCGTTGAAAATAAACGACTCAAAAGGAAAGTAAGTAAACAATATCAAATGGTTGGTAACAGCCCTGAAATTGAGACCATTAAATCCATTATTGACAAAGTTGCTCCGACCGAGGCAAGAGTCCTAATCACGGGCCCCAATGGGACTGGAAAAGAATTAGTGGCACATTGGTTACATCAAAAAAGTGACCGAGCGAAAGGCCCTATGATCGAAGTGAATTGTGCCGCAATACCAAGTGAGTTGATCGAAAGCGAATTGTTTGGGCACATTAAAGGGGCATTTACAAGTGCCCATAAAGACCGTGCAGGTAAATTTGAAGCCGCCAATGGGGGCACTATTTTCTTAGACGAAATTGGCGATATGAGTCTGTCTGCTCAAGCCAAAGTTTTAAGAGCCTTGCAAGAAAGTCGCATCCAACGTGTTGGGACAGATAAAGATATTAAAGTGAATGTTCGTGTGGTTGCGGCCACCAATAAAAATCTTAAAAAAGAAATTTCTGAAGGTCGTTTTCGCGAAGATTTGTACCACCGTTTGGCAGTTATTTTAATCAAAGTTCCGCCACTAAATGATCGCAGAGATGACATCCCTATTTTGGTCGATTATTTTGCTGATAAGATTGCTTCTGAACAAGGAAGTTCTAAAAAGGATTTTTCTACAGCAGCTCTTAAGCAGCTTCAAGCCTATGACTGGACTGGCAATATTAGAGAATTAAGAAATGTAGTTGAAAGACTTATTATCCTAGGAGAAGCTGAAGTCACCGAATCGGATGTCAAGGCGTTTGTGAGTAAATAATCAAGTTTTATAACAATCTTAACGAACGTTTAATTTTCATCGTTTAGATTTACTAAGTAAAATTTATGCTATGAAAAATTTAGTTCTTTTTGTTTTGGGATTTTTGACGTTTGGGTTAAATGCACAATCGGATGCGGATTATCTAAAAACAATTTATAAAAATTCCTTAACGGAAGGTCAAAGTTACCAATGGTTAGATTATTTGTCCAATCAGATTGGAGGCCGTTTGTCCGGATCTTTAAATGCCGAATTAGCCGTTGAATACACCAAATCAGAATTAGAAAACCTAGGCCTTGATCGCGTTTGGTTACAACCAGTGATGGTTCCAAAATGGGTTCGAGGGAATCCCGAGTTTGCTTATATCGAAACGGCCCCTGGAAAAACCATTGCGGTTAATATATGTGCTTTGGGAGGCTCTGTTTCGACTCCGATTCAGGGAGTTAAAGCTGAAGTTATAGAAGTTCAGGGGATTGATGAACTAAAAATATTAGATAGAAGCCAGGTAGAAGGCAAAATAGTATTTTTTAACCGACCCATGCAAGCCGACTTAATTCACACTTTTGAAGCTTATGGGGGCTGTGTTGACCAGCGGTATCAAGGGGCAGAAGAAGCGGGTAAACTCGGCGCAGTTGCCACGATTGTTCGTTCAATGAATTTAAGATTGGACGATTTGCCACACACGGGATCCATGTCGTATGGACAAACCCCCGTTTCAAATCGTATTCCATCTTCAGCAATAAGTACCAATGATGCAGAGATGCTAAGTGGGATGTTACAAATCGATTCGAGTCTCAAATTATATTTAAAACAAAATTGTCGTCAGTTGAAAGATGTGCTGTCTTATAATGTGATTGGAGAAATCACTGGTTCACAGTTTCCAAACGAAATTATTACGGTAGGGGGGCATTTAGATTCTTGGGATTTAGGCGATGGTTCCCATGATGATGGCGCAGGCTGTGTCCAATCGATGGATGTATTACGGTTGTTAAAAAATTCCGGAATTCAACCAAAGCGTACCATTAGAGTGGTATTGTTTATGAACGAAGAGAACGGATTAAGAGGTGGAAATGCCTATGCGAAAGAAGCGACTCAAAAAGGGGAGAACCACGTTTTTGCTTTAGAAAGTGATTCAGGAGGCTTTACGCCTCGTGGGTTTACCTTTGATGGTCCTGAATATAAAGTAGATCAAATCCTCCAATGGAAACCTTTATTTGAACCCTATCTAATTCATTATTTTAAAAAGGGAGGCAGCGGAGCTGACATCGGCCCTTTAAAAAATAGCACCAATGTTTTGGCTGGATTACGCCCTGATTCGCAGCGGTATTTTGATCACCACCACGCTGCTAATGATACCTTTGATGCCGTTAATAAGCGCGAATTAGAACTTGGCGCTGCCACCATGACTTCTTTGATCTATTTAGTTGATAAATATGGACTGAACTCCAAGGATTCAAAACTAAAGGACTAGCGGTTCTATTTTACCAATTGAAAGATGTACCCAAATGAGATGTTTCTTTGAAAAAAGAAAAAATCTTGTGAAGCTGAATCTGCTGTAGAAGTTGTGGTTCGGATGTCAGACATATTTATGTAGCCTGTTTTTATTTCTCCCTGCACAAAAAAGTGATCAAAGAAGGTTAAATTGACTCCGCCTTTAAAAGAGACTCCAAATCCCGAGACATGAAAATCATCATAGCGTTCTTTTGATAATAAGGTAGAATTGGTTTTTGGGTATAAGATGCCGGCACCAAAGGCCTCCAAAATATTCACTTGAATTTTTTTGGAATCCCATTTAAAATAATCTCCTAAATTATCCACTCTTGAAATTTCAAAATTAACATAGTTAAGCCCATCTGTGTGTTCAAATTGTAAAAAATCTTCGTCAATATAAATAGGCGCATTGTCATAGATCCCATTGAATTCCGAAAGTGGCTCCTCGAGGTCAATATACCCATCAATGGTGGCTCGTTGTTGCGATACCATGACGTATTTCATGTGATCAACACCAACTGAAACATTCCAATGGTCATTAATATAATAACCAATTCTTGCGACTGTTTGAGGGAGTGTGATGTTTGCAGGATTCAAATACACGTCTGCATCCCAAGGCGTTTGGCGGTCTTTTGCAGCTACATCATAGAGAGTAAAGTTATAATTATCTCCTTTAAAAGAGAGGTCTGAATAGGTATATTGCGCTTTATTCCAGCCCCAATAAAAATAAAATTTACCTTTATTTTGGGTTTTAAAATTTGATTCAATTGTAGTGGTTTCAATCGTGGTTTCTTGGGAGAAACCTTCAATACTAAATCCAACTAATAAGCAGAAGAGGAATGCCTTATTCATAGGTTCTAAAGGGAATTAATGGTGCGTCTTATGGCGCTTAAGTTGGTAAGTAATCTCTCTAAATGGTCGATATGAAGCATATTAGCACCATCACTCTTAGCATTCGAAGGGTCAAAATGAGTTTCTATAAATAAGCCATCGACATTATTTACAATCCCAGCCCTAGCGATGGTTTCAATCATATCGGGACGGCCACCAGTAACCCCACTTGATTGATTGGGTTGTTGAAGTGAGTGCGTCACATCTAAAACGGTCGGCGCATACTGACGCATGGTTGGTATGCCTCGGAAATCGACAATCATATCTTGGTATCCAAACATGGTCCCACGATCTGTAATCCATGCCTTTTCATTTCCTGCATCTTTCACTTTTTGAACGGCATGTTTCATGGCTTCTGGACTCATAAATTGTCCTTTTTTTAAATTTACTACTTTTCCTGTTTGAGCAGCCGCGACAACCAAATCCGTTTGTCGTACCAAAAAAGCAGGGATTTGTAATACATCGACATATTGAGCTGCAAGTGCAGCATCCGAGACTTCGTGAATGTCTGTGACAGTTGGGATATCGAAGGTTTCAGAAACTTTTCTAAGAATTTTTAACGCTTTTTCATCGCCAATTCCTGTAAAACTATCAATTCTACTACGGTTTGCTTTCTTAAAACTCCCCTTAAATATGTAGGGGATTTTTAAATCGTCTGTAATTTTATATACTTTTTCTGCAATCTTGAGAGCCATCGTTTCACCTTCGATAGCGCAGGGGCCAGCCAATAAGAAAAAATTGTCTGAAGTGGTATGTTTTAGTTTTGGAATATCTTGAAGATTCATTGCTGTAAATTTATGATGCAAATATAATCAAAATTAAAAGGGATTATAAAATTAATAAGCAGTGCAAAAGTCAGAAAATTAAATGTAACTTTGCACGCTTAAAACAAGGCACTTATGGCTAATGTAAAAAACATCGCAATCATTGCACACGTCGATCACGGTAAAACTACTTTGGTGGACAAGATTATGTATCACTGTCAACTTTTTCGTGAAAACCAAAATACAGGGGATTTAATTTTAGATAATAACGATTTAGAACGTGAGAGAGGAATTACGATCACAGCTAAAAACGTTTCTGTTGTATATAAGGACACTAAGATCAATATTATTGATACGCCTGGTCACGCCGATTTTGGAGGTGAAGTAGAACGTGTTTTAAATATGGCAGATGGTGTGTTGTTGTTAGTCGATGCTTTTGAAGGGCCTATGCCTCAAACGCGTTTTGTACTCCAAAAAGCGATTGACTTAGGATTGAAGCCTTGTGTGGTTATTAATAAAGTAGATAAAGAAAATTGTACGCCAGACGAAGTACACGAAAAAGTGTTTGATTTGATGTTCGAATTAGGAGCTGAAGAGTGGCAACTCGATTTTCCAACCGTTTATGGATCAGCCAAAAACAACTGGATGAATCACGACTGGAAAGAAGAGATCGATAATATCGAGCCTCTATTAGATATGGTGATTGAGCATATTCCATCGCCTACAATCGAGGAAGGAAATACACAAATGTTAATTACATCTTTAGATTTCTCATCCTTTACAGGACGTATCGCCATTGGTCGATTGACACGCGGTGAATTAAAAACAGGGCAACAGATTTCGTTGGTCAAACGAAATGGAAGTATTGTGAAATCCAAAATAAAAGAACTTCATGTTTTTGAGGGGTTAGGAAGGAAAAAGATTGATGAGGTACAAACAGGAGATATTTGTGCTATTGTTGGATTAGAAGGGTTTGAAATTGGTGATACAGTTGCCGATATTGAAAACCCAGAAGGTTTAAAAACAATTGCAATCGATGAGCCAACAATGAGTATGTTGTTTACAATTAACGATTCTCCATTTTTTGGCAAAGACGGAAAGTTTGTAACTTCAAGACATATCAAAGAACGTCTGAATAAAGAACTAGAAAAGAATTTAGCATTAAGAGTCAATGAAACCGATAGTGCCGATAAATTTATGGTATTTGGTAGAGGTGTATTACACTTGTCTGTATTAATTGAAACGATGCGTCGCGAAGGTTATGAGTTACAGATTGGCCAGCCACAAGTAATTATAAAAGTCATTGACGGCGTTAAATGTGAACCTGTCGAAGAAATGACCATTGATTTACCAGAATCTGTTTCTGGTAAAGCCATTGAAATGGTGACGATGCGTAAAGGGGAAATGCTGAGTATGGAAGCAAAAGGCGAGCGTATGGTCTGTGAGTTTATAATTCCATCAAGAGGGATTATAGGGATGCGTAATCAATTACTAACTGCGACGGCAGGTGAGGCGATTATGGCACACCGATTCAAAGAATATCAGCCACTTAAAGGCGGAATACCAGAACGTCAAAATGGATCGCTAGTTTCTATGGAGTTAGGTCAAGCCATTCCTTACTCTATTGATAAGTTACAAGACAGAGGTAAGTTTTTTGTCGATCCAGGCGAAAGTATTTATGAAGGTCAGGTGATCGGCGAAAATTCTCGTGGCGATGACATGGCGATTAATATTACTAAAACTAAAAAGTTAAGTAACGTTCGTAGTTCTGGTGCCGATGATAAAGCTAAAATTGTTCCGGCAATTAAGTTCTCATTAGAAGAAGCTTTAGAATATATTCAAAAAGATGAGTATGTCGAAGTGACGCCAAAATCACTAAGATTACGTAAAATATACTTGACTGAAACGGATCGTAAACGAAATAAAATTATATAATGGGTTTTTTAGAAACGCATGCAACTGAATTAGTAGGCTATTTAGCAATGTTAGTGTTGTTGATCTCTTTTTTGATGAAAGATATTCGGCATTTAAGAATGCTCAACTCTGTTGCGTGTGCCTTCTTTGTAGCTTATGGTTTTATGTTAGCAACCTCCTGGCCAATTATTATTTCGAACGCTTCAATTATTGGAATCAATATTTATTACCTGTTTTTCAAGAAAAAGTAGTATTTTCACAAGATTAACTGATTTAAT
>JAQXBT010000070.1 GCA_029252265.1 Flavobacteriaceae bacterium
AATAAATCCGGACGATATAGAGTCTATTCAAGTTTTAAAAGGCGCAAATGCATCAGCACTTTATGGCTCAAGAGCGTCAAACGGTGTTATTATTATTACCACTAAAAAAGCCAAAAACAGTAAAGGGAAAATTAAAGTAAATATAAATTCTAATTTTTCTGTGATCTCAAATAGAGAGTATCCTTACTATCAGTATGTATATGGTGCTGGAGATAATGCTCGATTAACCCCTAATGTTGGAAAATTAGACCCAACTACAGGACTCCCTCTTGTTGGGGCATTCAGAAGGGCTTATGGAATGCCTTTTTTAGGGCAACAAATATTAGATTATAACGGAGAAATTGGTACGTATAAACCCAACGTTAATAATGTTAAAGAACTCTACAAAGTAGGGACAGTCGCTACGAATACGCTATCATTTAGTAGAGCTACAGAGAAAAATACATTTCGTTTTTCATATTCTAACACCTTAGGGGATCATGTTATCGATAGAACGGAAAGAGTCAATAGGAATAATGTTGCGGTACGTTTTTCTCAAGAAATTTCAGACAAACTAAAATTGAATACTAATTTAATGTATGTTAATCAAAGAGTAGACAATAGAATGTACAGAAATGGCAGTGAAAGAAACCCCGCTAACAACTATATGTACATCTTACCTAACATGTCTAAAGAAAATTTATTTCCATATAAAGACGAAGACAATAATGCCTTTAATTACGAAGGACCATTTAATAATCCCTACTGGAATTTATATGAAAATACTAATCAAGATGTTACCAATAGGGTTGTTGCTAATGTGACTTTAAAATGGGACATTTTAAAAGACTTAAGCCTAAAAACAAGAATAAATGGAGTTGTAAACGATGTTGATCGATTTGAGTTTAACAATGTAGGTGCCGCTTATGATCCAAATGGATTGTTCAGGGAAATTACTATTTTGAGAGAAAATAGGAATTATGAAGCGATCTTAAATTATACCAAAAAAATTAACAATCTTTCAATTGTTTCTCTTTTAGGGGCTAATAGATACGATTTGAGAACAACAGGTACACGAAAAACTGCCATTTCACTTTTAGAGAGAGATATCATGAGTTTATCAAATGGTGATGAATTTTCTCCTGTAATTCACCTTCCAAATAATAAAACAATCAACTCTGTTTTTAGTTCATTTTCTTTAGGGATCGATGATACCTATTTTGTTGATATTACGGGAAGAAATGATTGGTCGTCTACCCTTCCTTCAAACAATAACTCCTATTTTTATCCATCAATAGGTGGTACAACAGTGTTTACCAAATTCTTACCTATAAATAACATCCTAACCTTTGGAAAAGTAAGAGCTTCCTATGCACAGGTAGGAAATGATACGTCATTTGACAGAATAATAAATAATTATATTGAGGGTGGAAACTACAACAGTACTCAATGGTTGACACTACAAAATCAACGTAAAAATTTAGAATTAAAACCAGAATTAACGTCCTCTACAGAATTTGGAATAGAAACTAAATTATTTAATAACAGGGTTAGCTTAGATGCTACTTATTATAGGTCATCCACAAACAATCAAATTGTACCAGTACAGGTAACTCCAACATCTGGTTTTATTTCAAAAATTATTAATGCAGGAGAAATTCAAAATAAAGGGTTTGAATTTTTTATGTCCGCAAAAATATTAGACAGTAAATTTAAATGGAATACAACTCTAAATTGGTCAAAAAATGAATCTTTAGTGGTGTCTCTAGCCGATGGTGTAGATCGGTTATTACTAAGAAATTTTTTCAATGTTGGTGTGTATGCGGAAGCTGGAGAGACCTTTGGAAATATTAGAGGTAATGCTCAAGCAAAAGACCCAGAAACAGGAACGCCTTTAGTGTTACCTAATGGACGCGTACGTTGGGATGATGACCAATATCTAGGAAATGCACAAGCAGACTGGATTGGAAGTATGAGAAACTCTTTTTCTTATAAAGGATTTAATTTAAACGTTTTAATAGATGTGAGAAAGGGTGGAGAGTTATTTTCTGCCACAATGATTAAATCCGTAAATCATGGGATGCATGCAGAATCTTTACAAGGAAGAGAAGCCTATTTACTCTCATCACTCATATTAGGAGAAAATAACAATGAAAGACAAGGAGTCGGATTATTTGGTAATGATTATGGAGATGCTGACAGAGTCAAAGGTACTATCTATGAAGGAGCTGCTTTAGGAGTGGAAGATGAGGATGGTAATTGGATTGCTGAAAGAGACGATGATGGTAATATTGTGTATTCTCAAAGATGGTTAAACCCACAACTATATGGTTTTGATGGAGTTCAAGATCAAGAACGATTCATTTACGATGCTTCTTATGTGAAATTAAGAGAAGTTGTTTTCGGCTATACGTTTCCTGGAAAAGTGATTAAAAAATTAAAGGGTATAAAACACCTTAAAATTTCAGTTGTTGGAAGAGATTTATGGACAATTTATAGAAATACACCTCAAGGAATAGATCCAGAAGCAGGCACAACATCTGGTAATGGACAAGGTTTAGAGTTTGGTTCTTTTTTACCTACAAGAACCGTTGGTGCTAATTTAAAAATAATATTTTAATTATGGAAAATATGAAGAAGAACAAGAGGTACATCAACTTAAAATTATCGCTAATAATAATTTTAGTTTCAATGTCCTGTACAAACGATTTTGAAGAAATCAATACGAATGAGTTTATATTTAATGAAGCATCACCAAGTGCTCTTTTTAATGGAGTTGTAAAAAACACTTTAGACCTCGTTGGTGGTACTATGAACGACCAGTTATACAACACTTATGCTAGTTTCTATGGTGGTAAAGGGGGACAATTTAATAGGTATTTTTATACAGAGCAAGCACTGGACCAATACTGGAAGAAATTTTATGTTAATATTCTTAAAAACAATCAAGATATCATTGATAGTTATTCTGGTGATTCTAATTATAACAATAGAGTCAATATTGCCAAAATATGGAAGAGCTATGTGTATTCAATTTTAGTATCTACATTTGGCCCCGTACCTTATAAAGAGGCTTTACAAGGAAATAACTCCGCTGCCTATGATTCTGAGGAATTTATTTACACAGATATTTTAGCGGAATTAAAAACTGCTTTTGAAAATTTAGATGTCTCTGGAGACACGTTAGCACAAGATCCTATATTTAATGGAGACCTTACTAAATGGAAAAAATTTGCCAATTCATTACGCTTAAAAATTGCGCTTAGAATTTCAGAAGGGTTCCCTGCTTTAGCACAACAACACGGCTCCGATGTGATGGCAAATGAAGGAAACTTAATTAGTTCAAATGCAGAAAACGCTGTGATGAAATGGGGTTTAGAACAAGAAAATTGGTCTTTCAACTATTCTAGATACGTTTTTGTAGAAGCGAATGATGATGTGGTTCCATATATGAATTTACATTTTCTTTTAAATCTTAAAACGTATAAAGATCCAAGACTTTTTAAACTAGTAGAACCCTCTAACGAGCCAATAACCATTACAGATGTCGTCTTTAGATCCGGATCAAACACAGAACAAATTACAGTAGAATATGAATTGCCCTATTTTGGAAGGCCTTTGGGTGGAAATGCAGGCGTAGAAGGTTGGGGTCTAAATCAAAATGACAATATATTAAACGGATTAGCAAACAGAAGGTTTAGCAGACCTAAATTAGATTTATTTATGGCTCAAGACATGAGTTATAATATAATTACCTACGCCGAAATTAACTTCATCAAAGCAGAAGCACAGTTAAAAGGTTGGGGAGGATCTAAATCTGATGAACAATATTACTATGACGGAATAGAGGCTTCGTTTCAACAGTATGGAGCCACTGGAGTCACTGAATACAAAAATAGAGCAGGAATAAAATGGGAAACCTCTAGTGTAGGAGACAGAGGTTTATTTGGCCTTGTTACAAGCGGTATTTCAAATGATCCTTTAGACAAAATAACAAGACAACGATGGCTCGCTAGTTATAACCAAGGACATGACATTTGGTGTATGCAAAAAAGAACGAGAGCGTTACCTCTAATCGATCAATTTGCTCCGGATGGTGCAACCGGTCTTGATTACGCTCCTCTACCAGAAAGAATGGTTTACCCGCCTTTAAGTGAAGGCGGTCTAAACAATGCTGCATTCCAGGACGCAATTCTCAATTTGGGAGGAAATACACTTTACAACACCTTACAAATGAATAAGTCAGAAAACTATAGCCCAGTTCAATGGGAAACTCTAGTTCCTGAGATTAACCAGGATTTTGGGACAAATTTTTATGGCGATTCTGAAGATGATTTAATTGCTGAAGGGGTAAACTATAAAATAATTTAAGATTTATAAAATGAAAAAACATAGCTATTTATTTTTAATGTCAATTTTTCTAATTTCATTTTCTTGTACTGAAGATGATGTAGTAACAGGAGAAGATGGGATTTTAAACTATACCATTCCAATTGTTCCTGTAACGTCAGATTATGTTGTTGGTGCACAATACTCGACTTTTGGAAGAAGAAGTACAGTTCCTGAAGAACCTAGTATTGGGATTTACAACGGAAATGTAGGGGATTCATTAGTTTACAGACAACATGTAACTCAGGCACAGACTGCAGGAATCGATTTCTTCATTTTTAGATACCGCTCCGCAAATAATCAAAACCAAAATAATGCCGATACAAGGTTCATTAATGATTTGCAGGCTACCTCCAATGCTCAAGACGTAAATTTTGCACTTTCCTATAATTTTGGAAATATGGGTTTAAATAACAACAATCGCATAGAAGACAGAGGCTTAGTACAACGGTTTATTGATGATTTTAAATTAATGATCCCATATTTTGACCAGCCTAACTACATGAAAATAGATGATAAAAACATAGTTTACTTATACAATAGCCACAACCTTCATGCCAATGACAATGCTGCTTTATATCAACAAATGAGGGCTGAATTATTAGATCTTGGGGTTGAACTGTATTTAATAGGAATGCAAAATGAATGGTCGCCTACTTTAAGGTTTGACTTTAGGTTTGTAAACGGAGTAGATGCTGTGACTCATAACACCTATGCCACCATTAATGTGAATGCAAATGATAGAATCGTAAACTTCTACAAGTTTGTAGATATCGCTTGGGAATACCATAGAAGTACTTGGTTAAACTATAATATTGAATATATACCAACAATATCTCCTTCAATAAATTTAAAAATAATTAATTCCGGAAGTAATATACATGTATTTGAAAAAAATGAAAGTTGGTTTCGAGGTTTTTCTAATCTAGCCAGAAGAGTTTCTGGCGCTAGTAAAATTGTTCTTGTCGATTCTTTTAATGATTGGAATAGAGGAACTCAATTAGAATCTGCAGACACTTATGGAGAAGATTTCCTTCAAATTTTAAAAGAAGAATTCAAGGTGAATTAATATGAAAAAAGAGCTAACTCTATTTTTTACTTTTTTTAGTATTTTACTTTTAAACAGTTGTAAAAGCAATACCAATAGTGATCTCCTTACTAAAAAAAGTCTTCCACAAATTAATAACTCCATTGAAGGAAAAATCTTAGCGGGCTATCAAGGATGGTTCAATGCTGAGGGTGATGGTTCTAAATTGAACTGGAAACACTATGGCAACAACGCTGAATTTTATCCAGGAAGTGCTTCGGTAGATTTTTGGCCAGAAATGGATGAAATTCAGAGAAGCAATCAATATAAAACAACATTTAAGTATAAAGATGGTAAACCTGCTTTTGTTTTTAGTTCTGCAGATTATGAAACCGTAAATAGCCATTTTAAATGGATGGAAGACTATGGAATAGATGGTGTTTTTGCACAACGCTTTGTAGTGGGCTTAACTAGAGGTAAAAAAAGAAGTGACAATTACAATACTGTTTTTGATAACTGTTTTAAAGCTGCAAAAAACAACAACAGAGTACTGAGTCTAATGTATGATCTATCAGGAACTACAAGTGCTAATATTGTAAAAACCACTATAAAAGATTGGAAACAACTCGTTAAAAAACACAAGTTAAACGACCCTACAAACCCGAATGTTTTAACTTATAAAGGCAAAACCGTGGTTTCTCTTTGGGGCGTTGGTTTTATAAATAGAAAATACAGTCTAGAGAACATCAAAGAACTCATTAATTTCTTTAAAAACGATCCGAAATATGGGAATTGTGTTGTGCTTTTAGGGGTTCCAACGGGATGGAGAACGTTAGACCGAGATGCCCTTAAGGATCCTAAATTACACGAAGTAATTAAGATGGCAGATATTGTGCATCCATGGACTCCTGGAAGATATCATAACTTAGAATCCGCAGATCAGCATAAAGAAAACTATACGCTAAAAGATCAGCAATGGTGTACTGAAAATGGTTTGATGTATATGCCAGTTGTTTTTCCAGGTTTTAGTTGGGCAAATATGAAAAACGACATGACAATTTTCAATCAAATACCGCGCTTAAAAGGGGATTTCTTGTGGCGGCAATTTTATAATGCCATTTCTTCTGAAGCCAAAACAATTTACGTTGCCATGTTTGATGAAATTGATGAAGGGACTTGTATTTTTAAAGTTGATAACAACCCTCCTGTAGGAGAAAGTCAATTTCTAACCTATGAAGGACTCCCATCAGATTATTATTTATGGCAAACAGGACAAGCAACTAGAATGTTGCGCAAAGAAATTCCTCTAACAAAAGAGCAGCCTATTTATCCTTACGTAGAATAATT